>NZ_JBSFNM010000016.1:0-183128 GCF_053587085.1 Kitasatospora sp. NPDC003701 | reverse complement strand
GGTCGCTGGTCGGCAGGTACGACGGCTGACCCCTTGCCCCACCGCGTGGTGATCAGCCCGTCTTCCTCGCGAAGGACTTCGAGCGCCCGTCGAACAGTCATGGGTGCCACATCGAAGCGGCGGCTCAGCGCGGACTCGGACGGGAAGGGCGTCCCATCGTCATACCCGCCCGCGCGAATCTCAGCCGCAAGTTCGACGGCAACAAGCCGGTACGGCGGTACGCGCTTCGGGCGCTGGGCGGAGTCGGGCATGCCAGCAGCGTAGAGAGCTGCCGCAATTCGCTCCACTTAGGACAGTAGGAGGGTAGGAGACTTAGAGGAGTTGAGATATCGTCAGAGGCTCAACAACAGAAAGCCCCGGCGACGGCTGCAACCGTCCCGGGGAATGGACGAAGCCGTGGAGGGCTCCGACATGACCAACTTTATCCCTTGGGTGTTCTTCGCCTGGGCCGGCATCCTGCTGGCTGGCTTGATAGCGCTGTACCTGCCCGTAGAAACGGGCCCCGCGTTCCAGCCCAAGCCGCCCGCCCCAGCTGCCCCGTCGTGGCCGGAGATGCCCGCCCTGTGGGACGTCCCCGCACACGTGATCAAGCGGATGCAACCACTGAACGCCGAGGATCACGTCCCGGTCCGCCCGTACACCCCCGAAGCCGTCGAAGGCCCGGAGCCGGACGAGCCGCACAGCGAGCCCGTCCCCGAAGCCGTCGAAGAGCCCACCCCGGTCGAGCCCGCACACGAGCCGACCCCCGAAGTGGTTGCTGAAGACCCGATGGCTCTGCCCCGTCCGGGCACCTTCCGTGTGCTGCCGCTCTGGGTGGGGGTCATCCTCGAAGACCAGCGGCGGACGCTCGAAGGGGCGGCGGACGGACGACCGGACACCGGGTACACCTACCCGCGCGCTCACGTGCTCACTGGGGCGGTGGCGTGATGCCAAGCTCAGTGTTTCCGCAGCTTGGACAGCCTTTCGACTGCTTCGTTAATCACTGCCTCCTGCTTGCAGAAGGTGAACCGGACGAGCGGCCGGCCGGCCTCGGTGTCGTCGTAGAAGACGACGTTGGGGATCGCCACCACGCCGACCCGCTCGGGCAGGGCGCGGCAGAACTCGATGCCGTCCTTCTCACCCAGCGGGGTGATGTCGGTGGTGATGAAGTAGGTGCCCTCCGGCCGGAACACCCGGAACCCCGCCGCGCTCAGCCCGTCGGCGAGCAGGTCCCGCTTGCGCAGCAGATCGGCGCGGAAGTCGTCGAAGTAGGCGTCGGGCAGCCGCAGGGCGTCGGCGACGGCGTACTGGAAGGGCCCGGCGCTGACGTAGGTCAGGTACTGCTTGGCGGTGCGGACGGCGGCGACCAGCGGCGCGGAGGCGGTGACCCAGCCGACCTTCCAGCCGGTGAAGGAGAAGGTCTTGCCGGCCGAGGAGATCGAGACGGTGCGCTCGCGCATGCCCGGGAGCGCGGCGATCGGGTGGTGGGCGCCGCTGAACACCAGGTGCTCGTAGACCTCGTCGGCGACCACCAGCAGGTCGTGCTCGACCGCGAGGGCGGCGATCGCGGCCAGTTCCTCGGGGGAGAGGACCAGGCCGGTCGGGTTGTGCGGGGAGTTGAGCAGCAGCAGGCGGGTGCGCGGGGTGACCAGCGAGCGCAGCCGCTCCAGGTCGGGGCGGAAGTCCGGCGCGCGCAGGGTCAGCGGGACGCGGACGGCGCCGGCCATCGCGATGCAGGCGGCGTAGGAGTCGTAGAAGGGTTCGAGGGCGATCACCTCGTCGCCCGGTTCGAGCAGGGCGAGCAGGGCGGCGGCGATCGCCTCGGTGGCCCCGGCGGTGACGAGGACCTCGGTGTCCGGGTCGTAGGCGAGGCCGCGGAAGCGCTGCTGGTGCTCGGCGATCGCGGTGCGCAGCTCGGGGATGCCGGGGCCGGGCGGGTACTGGTTGCCCCGGCCCGCCAGCACGGCGTCGGCGGCGGCCCGGGCCACCGAGGCGGGCCCGTCGGTGTCGGGGAACCCCTGGCCGAGATTGATGGAGCCGGTGGCGGTGGCGAGGGCGGACATCTCGGCGAAGATCGTCGTGCCCATCCCGGCCAGCCGTCGGTTCAGCAGCGGCCTCGTACCCATTGCGGCTCCTCACGCCTCGTCGTCGCCCCATCCTCGGGGCAGCGGGTGGCCGGGGACAAGAACGGCCCGCCGCCGGGGGTGCCGGGGGCGGGCCGTGCCGCGGTGCGGAGCCGGGGGCGGGAGGATCAGGCCTCGTTGGTGCCCTCGGGGGCCTCGCCCTCGCCCTCCTCGCCCTCGATCTCCTTCTGCAGGCCGAGGCGCTCGACGATCCACTGCTCGAAGCCGACGGCGGCCTGGGTCCAGTTGGCGGTGGTCGTGACGAAGTAGTCCAGGTTCACGCCGGTGCCGACGATCATCTGGGCCTCGCCGATCAGGCGGACCACGCCGTCCTCGTGCGTGTGGGTGTAGACCTTGGGCCAGAGGGTGTCGCGGTTCCACTCGTCGATCAGGTCGAGGATCTCGGCCTTGTCCTCGAGCGGGTAGGCGCGGTCGTAGAACGCACGGACCGCGAAGAGCTCCTTCTGCTCGCCGCGGAACATGTAGTAGACGCGGAAGCCCTCCCAGGGGGCGGTGAGGTCGCCCTCCTCGTCCACGACGTGCTTGAGCTGCATCTGGTCCAGCAGCTGCGTCACCAGGGCCTGGTCCGGGACGACGATCGGCGGCGGTCCGGCCGGCCGACCGCCCTGGCCGCCGGGCTGCCCGCCCTGGGGCACGCCGAACGACGGGATGGACGACGGGTCGATGCTCATGGGGGTCCTCTTCCTCAGTGCACGTGGTGGCCGGCAATGAGAGGCCGCCCTTCCACCTCCCATCCTGCCTCATTCGGGCCCTGCCTCACAGGGGCGCCCGGGCGGCGGGGCGGGCGTCTGTGGATCTTGCCGGAGCCCGGTCCGGGGCGGTGGACACCGAGGGTGAGCACGGCGCCGGGCCGCCCCCTCGGAGGAGGGGGCGGCCCGGTCCGGGAGGCTCCGCAGCGCTACTTCTCCAGGGGTCCGCGGGACCGGACGGTGAGGCGGTCGCCCTCCTCGGCCCGCTCGACCAGGACGGTGTCGCCGTCGTGCACCTGGCCGGAGAGGATCGCCCGGGCCAGCTGGTCACCGATCGCGGACTGCACCAGACGGCGCAGCGGCCGGGCGCCGTACGCCGGGTCGTAGCCGGTGAGCGCCAGCCAGTCCCGGGCGGCCGCGTCGACGTCGAGGCTGAGCCGGCGCTCGCCGAGGCGCGCGGCCAGCCGGGCCACCTGGAGGTCGACGATCCGGCTCAGCTCGGCGGTGCCCAGCGGGTCGAACACCACGATGTCGTCGAGGCGGTTGAGGAACTCCGGCTTGAACGCGGCCCGCACCGCGTCCAGGACCAGCTGCTTCCTCCGCTCGTCCCGGGTGGCCGGGTCCACCGGGCCCGGTTCGTTGAAGGCGTGACTGCCCAGGTTGGAGGTGAGGATCAGGATCGTGTTGCGGAAGTCGACCGTGCGCCCCTGGCCGTCGGTGAGCCGGCCGTCGTCCAGCACCTGGAGCAGCACGTCGAAGACCTCGGGGTGGGCCTTCTCCACCTCGTCCAGCAGCACCACGCTGTAGGGGCGGCGGCGGACGGCCTCGGTGAGCTGGCCGCCCTCCTCGTAGCCGATGTAGCCGGGCGGGGCGCCGACCAGCCGGGAGACGGAGTGCTTCTCGCCGTACTCGCTCATGTCGATCCGGACCATCGCCCGCTCGTCGTCGAACAGGAAGTCGGCCAGGGCCTTGGCGAGTTCGGTCTTGCCGACGCCGGTGGGGCCGAGGAACAGGAAGGAGCCGGTCGGGCGGTCCGGGTCGGCGATGCCGGAGCGGGTGCGCCGCACCGCGTCCGAGACGGCCCGGACGGCCTCGCTCTGGCCGATCAGGCGCCGGCCCAACTCGTCCTCCATGCGCAGCAGTTTGGAGCTCTCGCCCTCCAGCAGCCGGCCGGCCGGGATGCCCGTCCAGGAGGCGACCACGTCGGCGACGTCGTCCGGGCCGACCTCCTCCTTGACCATCGAGGCGGAGGTGTCCTCGTCGGCGGCGCGCTCCTGCGCCTCGGCCAGCTCGTGCTCGGCGGCCGGGATCTCGGCGTACATCAGCTTGGAGGCGCGCTCGAAGTCGCCGTCCCGCTGGGCGCGTTCGAGGGCGCCGTGCAGGTCGTCCAGCCGCTCCTTCAGCTCGCCGACCCGGTTGAGGCTCTTCTTCTCCTGCTCCCACCGGGCGGTGAGCACGCTCAACTGCTCGTTCTTGTCGGCGAGATCGCGCCGCAGCCGGGTCAGCCGGTCGACCGAGGCCGGGTCGGACTCCTTCTCCAGGGCCAGCTCCTCCATCCGCAACCGGTCGACGGCGCGCTGGAGTTCGTCGATCTCGACGGGGGAGGAGTCGATCTCCATCCGGAGCCGGGAGGCCGCCTCGTCGACCAGGTCGATCGCCTTGTCGGGCAGGAAGCGCGAGGTGATGTAGCGGTTGGACAGGGTGGCGGCGGCGACCAGGGCGGCGTCCGAGATCTGCACCTTGTGGTGCGCCTCGTACCGGCCCTTGAGGCCGCGCAGGATGGCGATCGAGTCCTCCACGCTGGGCTCGCCGACCAGCACCTGCTGGAAGCGGCGCTCCAGGGCCGGGTCCTTCTCGATCCGCTCGCGGTACTCGTCCAGGGTGGTGGCGCCGACCATCCGCAGCTCGCCGCGGGCCAGCATCGGCTTGAGCATGTTGCCGGCGTCCATCGCGGAGTCGCCGCCGGCGCCCGCGCCGACCATGGTGTGCAGCTCGTCGATGAAGGTGACGACCTGGCCGTCGCTCTGCTTGATGTCGTTCAGGACGGCCTTCAGCCGCTCCTCGAACTCGCCGCGGTACTTGGCGCCGGCGACCATCGCGCCGAGGTCCAGCGCGACCAGCCGCTTGCCGCGCAGCGACTCCGGCACGTCGCCGGCCACGATGCGCTGGGCCAGGCCCTCGACCACGGCGGTCTTGCCGACGCCGGGCTCGCCGATCAGCACCGGGTTGTTCTTGGTGCGCCGGGAGAGCACCTGGACGACCCGGCGGATCTCCTGGTCGCGCCCGATGACGGGGTCGAGCTTGCCGTCCCGGGCGGCCTGGGTGAGGTCGGTGCCGTACTTCTCCAGCGCCTTGTAGGTGCCCTCGGGGTCGGGGGAGGTGACCCGCCCGCTGCCGCGGACGTCCTTGAAGGCGGCGAGCAGGGCCTTCGCGGTGGCCCCCTGCTGGGCGAGCAGTTCGGCGACCGCGCCGCCCTCGGCGGCCAGGCCGACCATCAGGTGCTCGGTCGAGACGTACTGGTCGTCCAGGTCGTCGGCGCGCTTGCCGGCCTCGGTGAGCACGGCCAGCGTGTCCCGGGCCAGCTGGGGCGCGGCGACGGTGGAGCCCATCGCGCGCGGCAGCCCGGTCAGCTGCCGGCGGGCCTCGGTGTCGATCCGGGTGGCATCCGCGCCGACCGCCTTCAGCAGCGGCCCGGCGATGCCCTCGGGCTGCTCCAGCAGGGCGATCAGGATGTGCACCGGCTTGACGTCCGGATTCCCCGCGGCGCCGGCCTGCCGGATCGCGGCGGACAGGGCGTCCTGCGTCTTGGTGGTGAACTTGCTGGCGTCCACTGCTGGGGTGTCCTCCTTGCTGGCGGCGAACTGTGCCGACTGACTCTGCCGAGTACAGCATGCACTAAGTTGAGTCTATTCCGCTCAACTTTCGGATGAACGCTTGGGGTGCCCGGGCGAGGAGGTGTAGCGGTCCAGGCGCGGTCCGGACGGCCCGGGCCGCCGGGTCAGCACCAGCAGCTCCCGGGCCGGCCCGCTCGGCCGGTGCCCGGCCGGCCAGACCGCACGCAGCGGACGCCGCAGGTCCAGCCCCTCGGCCAGCGGCACGGCCACCAGCCGCCGGGTCGCCAGCTCCTCCGTCACCGCCAGCTCGCTCAGGCAGACCGGCCCGGCCCCGGTCATCGCGGCCGCCTTCAGCGCGGTCGACGAGGCCAGCTCCAGCCGCGGCTTCGCCGCACCGCCGTACGGTTCCAGCGCCATCTCCAGGACCTCCCGGGTGCCCGACCCGGGCTCGCGCAGCACCAGCGGGGTGGCGGCCAGCTCGGGGCCGGTCACCGGGGCGCGGCGGCGCGCCCAGGCGTGGCCGGGCGCCACCACGACCACCAGCCGGTCGGCGGCCACCACCGCGCCGGCCAGTCCCGGCGGGGTGGACGGCCCCTCGACGAAGCCGAGGTCGGCCTCGCCGGCCAGGACGTGCCCGGCGACGTCCGAGGAGTTGGCCGTCCGCAGCGTCACGGCCGTGCCCGGGCTGGTGTCGTGCAGCGCCAGCAGCCAGCCCGGCATCAGGTACTCGGCGACGGTCAGGCTGGCGACCACCACCAGCCGGGCGTCCCGCCGCTCGCGCAGCGCGTCGATCCCGGCGTCCAGCGCCTGCGCCGCCTCCACCACGTGCCGGGCCCACTCGACCACGAGCAGCCCGGCCTTGGTCGGCCGGGAGCCGCGCGGGGAGCGTTCCAGCAGCGGTACGCCGATCTGCCGCTCCATGCCCTTGATCCGGGCGCTGGCGGTCGGCTGGCTCACGCCCAGCTCGGCCGCGGCCCGTCCGACGCTGCCCAGTCGTGCCACCGCGAGCAGCAGTTCCAGCGCGCCGAGCTCGGGGACGTGCGGAGAGAGAGCCATAGTCTCAGGCTATGTGCTCATAGAGCGCGGGGCGCTACCGGCGGCCGGCGGCGGACGGCACGGTGGTGTCATGGCCATCCTCACCGGCGTCCGACCGCTCACCCGCCCCGTCCGCTTCGACCTCGCCCAGCTCGGCCCCAACTGGTACGCGGTGGTGATGGGCACCGCGATCGTCGGCAACGGCGCGGCCGCGCTGCCCGTCCGGCTGCCGGGGCTGATCGGGTTCGGCGAGCTGATGTGGGCGCTCGGGGCGGTCGCGCTGCTGGTGCTCGTCGCCGCCCGGCTGGTCCACCTCACCCGGTACCGCGAGGCCGCCCGCGCCCACCTGCTGGACCACCCGGGCACCGCGGTCTTCTACGGCTGCCCGCCGATCGCCATGCTCGCGGTCGGCCTCGGCACGCTCACCCTCGGCTCGCGGGTGATCGGCACCGGCCCCGCCGTCGTGCTGGACGCGGTGCTGTGGAGCGTCGGCACGCTGTACGCGCTGGCGGTCGCGGCCGGCATCCCCTACCTGATGATCACCCGGCACGCCGTCACCCCGCTGGAGGCCAACCCGACCTGGCTGCTGCCGGTGGTCGCGCCGCTGGTCGCCTCCGCCACCGGCCCCGCGCTCGTCCCGCACCTGCCGGCCGGCACCGCGCAGCAGAGCCTGCTGTACGGCTGCTGCGCGCTGTTCGGGGTCGGGCTGCTGGCCATCCTGGCGCTGCTGCCGGTGGTGCTCACCGGGCTCGTGCACAGCAAGCTGCCCGCCCTGGCGCTCACCCCGTCGCTCTTCCTGGTGCTCGGCCCGCTCGGCCAGTCCACCACGGCCGTCCACCAACTCGCGGACGCCGCGCGCCCGGTGGCGCCGCAGATCGCGCCGGTCGCGCTCGCCCTCGCCGAGCTCTACGGGGTGGCGGTGCTCGGGGTCGCGATGCTCTGGCTGGTCATCGCCGTCGCCGCCAATCTGCGCGCCCGCCGGGCCGGGATGCCCTTCGCGATGACCTGGTGGGCGTACACCTTCCCGATCGGCACCTGTGTCACCGGTGCCTCCGCGCTCGCCCGGCACACCGGCTTCGCCGGGTTCACCGGCCTCGCGGCCGGGCTCTTCGTCCTGCTGGCCGCCGCCTGGGCCCTCGCGGCCGGCGGCACCGCCGCCGGGCTGGCCGGCGGGCGGCTGCTGGCCCGGTGAGGCGCGGGCCGGCGGCCGTCACGGTGGGGGCGTCGCCGATCACGCTAGGTAGTGGACATTCGCCCGGGAGATCCGTGCAGAAATTGTGCGGAGATCGGGGAGGATCTACGCAGGTGCACTGCGGATCCGGAGCGCTGCCCTCCGGGGCCGACTGAACGGACGGTCGCCCCCCGGTCCGCCACCGCGCTGACCACGCCTTTCCCGCCGGCCGACCGGATCCGCCGGCACGCCCCTCCCGACCCTCGGTGCAGGTTCCTGCAATTGCGAAAACATGCACTCGGGCGGCACTTGTTCACCGGCCGTCACGCTGTGATGGTGGAGACACGCCAAGGCCGTCCGGGCAACCGCAGCCCGATGGTGGTGACTTGCTCTTCAATACTGGATGCGAAAGGTACGTCCGTACCTGCATATCGGGGGGAAGAGCGCCGGCCGGGAGCCATGTGTGGTGATGGTCCCCGGGACCGGATCCGGCGAGGCGTTGCTGCTCCGCCTCGCCGGAAGCACCCTGGGATTGGCGTGCTACCGGCGGCCCCCGGGAAGCCCGGTGTGCGACGGCACCCGGGACCTGGGGGTCCGCCGGTTCGCAGTACCGTGATCGCGTGCGGCGCACGGTACGTGGGACCACGATCGACACGCGCGGGGGCGCACGCGACACAGGCAGGTCCGAGACCCATCCGGCAGGGAGTGTTCGAGGTGACGGCGGATCCGACGCCCGCCCCGGGCACCGGCGCGCCGGGCGGCGAGCCCGACGAGGCGGCCCGGCGGCTCTACCTGGCCGTCGTCGCCGGCGGCGGCCGCCTGCCCGCGGCCGACGTCCCGGAGGCCGACTGGGCCGCGCTGCGCCGACTGGTCGACATCGGCCTGCTGATGCCCAACCCGATGGACGCCTGCTACACCGCCGTCAGCCCACGCTCGGTCAGCGACCGGCTCGGCGCCGAACTGCGCAGCGAGGCCACCCGGCTGCTGGTCCGCGCCGAGAACCTCCCCGGGGTCCTGGACACCCTCACCCGTGCCTACGACGCGATGCCCCGCCCGCCCGGGCGCTCCGGCGGCGCCGTCCACATCGAGGGCCACGTCCACATCCGCCAGCGGATCTCCCAGCTGGTCGCCGACTGCCGGACGGAGGTCCTCACCGCCCAGCCCGGCCACCGCCCGGCCGACGCGCTGAAGATCGCGCTCCTCCAGGACGTCCGGCTGCTGCAGCGCGGCTGCTCGCTGCGCACCCTCTACCAGCCGGTCGCGGTCTCCGACCCGGCCGCGCTCGCCTACGCGGAGGAGGTCACCCGGCACGGCTCGCAGATCCGGATCCTGGACGAGCCGTTCCAGCGCCTGTTCGTCTTCGACCGCTCGGTCGCGGTGATCTCCGCCAACGAGGACAACAGCACCGCCGCCTTCATCTCCGACCCGGCCGCGATCGCCTTCCTGGTCGGCGCCTTCGAACGCGACTGGGCCCGCGCCGACGCCGCCGACTGGACCGGCACCCCCGCGCGGGGCGCCGCCCGGGACGCCCCGGACCGGGTCGGCCGGCTGCTCGCCAAGGGCCTCACCCAGCGCGCCGTCGCCACCCGGCTGGGCCTGAGCGAGCGCACCGTCGCCGCCCACATCTCCCGGCTGCGCGAGCGCTACGGCGCGCAGACCCTCTTCCAGCTCGGCTGGCTGATGCGGGGCGGGCAGGATGACTGAGACCCACGTGCCGCTGCCCGACGCCGACGCCCGCGAGCTGTACCGGACCGTCCTGCGCGACGGCGGGCGGCTGCGGATCGCCGACGTGCGCGTGGAGGACGCCCCGGCGGTCCGCCAGCTGACCGCCGTCGGGCTGCTGACGCTGCGCCACGCGGACGGGGTGTACAGCGCGGTCAACCCGCGTGCGGTCGGCGAGCGGATCGGCGCCGGCCTGCGGGAGGAGGGCGCCCGCCTGCTGGCCCGGGCGGCGCTCGTGCCGGAGCTGCTCGACGACCTGACCCAGGCCTACGACGCGGCGCCCGGCCGGTACGACCCCACCGGCGGCGTCCGGCGGATCACCGGAATGGAGCACATCCGCCACCTGATCTCGCAGCTCGCCGACGAGCACCGCCGCGAGGCCTGGGCGGCCCAGCCCGGCGGGGCCCGGCCGCCCGCCCACATGAAGGACACCCTGGAGCACACCCGCCGCTACCTCGAACGCGGCGGCACCATGCGCACCATCTACGAGGCGAGCGCCCGCCTCGACGCCCCGACCGTCGCGTACGCGGCGACCTCGGCCCGCCTCGGCAGCCCGATCCGCACCCTGGCCGCGCCGTTCAAACGCGTGCTGATCTTCGACCGCAGGGTGGCGGTCATCCCGGCGGCCCCGGACAACAGCAGCGCGGCCCTGGTGGAGGACTCCGCGATGGTCGCCTTCCTGGTGGACGTGTTCGAGCAGCAGTGGCGGCAGGCGGAGGGGGTGAACTGGTCGGCGCTGGCCGCGGGGGCGGCCGAGCCGGCGGTGCACGACCAGATCGGCCGGCTGCTGTCGCAGGGACTGACGCAGCGGGCGATCGCGAGCCGGCTGGGTCTGAGCGAGCGGACGGTGGCCGGTCACATCTCCCGGCTGCGGGAGCTGTACGACGCCGAGACGCTCTTCCAGCTCGGCTGGCAGATGCGGGGAGCCCGGACGGGGGAGTCCGGTGCCTGAGCCGAGGTCAGCCGGTCGCCGCGCCGGTCGGCCAGTAGCCGGTCGGGCCGACCACCGGGGGCTGCTGCCGGGGAACGCTGAACTGGTCGCCGGGGGCGGTCCAGAAGCCCTCGCGCAGCGACAGCGCCATGCCGGCCCAGTCGAGGGCGGTCTCCACGGTGTGGTGGAGGGCCTCCTGCGACCAGGTGTCGTCGAAGACCAGCGGCAGCACCGGGGCGACCTGCTCGATGGTGGCGATCAGCGGGTTGTGCGTGATCGCCTCGTCCACCAGCAGGACGATCGGCTTGCGCAGGGCCGACGCCCAGCCCAGCTCCAGGCTCACGCCGGCGGAGAGCGGCGCGCCGACGTAGGCGAAGACCAGGTCGGCGGACTGCAGCGCCCGGAAGTCCGACGGCACCCGGGGCTCGGGGGCCCGGCCGGCGACGGTCCAGGCGTCACTGTGGTGGGCGCTGTACACGGCGGCGCCGCTGCGCAGGAGCGTGGTGCGAAGTGTCGTCAGCCGCGTCCGGCTGGCCAGGGTCACCACGCTGTCCGCCGGTCCGGTCAGCCGCATGAGCGGCGCGGCCAGGAACACGCGTGCACGCCGGCCCTCGGGGGCCTGGCTGTCGTGGTGACGCAGGTAGGGCTCGGTCATGTCGACTCCGGGGGAAGGCCGACCGGATTGGGGGACGGTGCCGGCAGGCGTTGAGAGTAGTTGCTGCTTCAGGTGGATCCAGTGCCCTGTGGTGATGAAGAATTGACCGTACAGCAACAGGTTTTTGACCTGGTGCTGGACCATCGGGGGCGAACTGATCGTCTATCAGTGGTCACGGTCGCGTCCAGGTTTCTGCCCTGTCATCTGGCTGCCTGGCAGGGAGATGACGCCGCCGGGGGACAACGGGGAGGTGACACCACAACTCGGTGTGCGGCATCATGTGGACTCCAGTGCTATTAGTTCAGCTTGAGCAACTTTCGGAAAGGAGTGGGCTGGTGTCCCGTATGTCCAAGCTTGTGCGCAAGGTCGTGCTTCCGATTGCCATCGCAGCTGGGGCGTTGGTCGGTGTCTGCGTCATGTCAAGCAGTGCGCAGTCGCAGGCGGACGCAGGTGCCGATGATTCCCGCACCCAGGCCGCGGTTTACCTCGTTGCGAATGACATGAACTGGGGCTGACCGCTCCCTGTCATAGTCGACGTTCGAGTGCCGAAAGGCTCCAGGCGCGGGCGCCCGCCGTCCTCGGGGCCGCTCACTCGGGTCTGTGCTGCGCGGCCCGGCCGAGCATGTAGCCCAGTTGGAACAGGGAGTCGACGTTGTAGTCCTCCCGCATCTCGGCTATATGTCGCGCCAGCGTGCGCTCGCTGATGCCGAGTCTGCGGGCGATGACCCGATGGTTCGTACCGGAAAGAAGCAGTTCGATGATCGTCTGGCGCAGCCGGGAGACCACCTGCTGCGGGACGGTGGTGTCGCCGTCGAACTCCAGCGCCCGGCCCCAGTTCCGCTCGAATACCTCTTCCACGAGATATTTGATGACCGCCGGATCGTGGATGAAAGCGGCCAGGTCGTCATCGCCCACCGGAATTACCGCGAGGCGCCGGTCGACAATGATGAGGCGGGCATAGGGCTCGTCCAGGGTGCGAAACTGATAACCCTCCTTCGCCAGCCGTGAGACGTATTCCCGGGTGGGCTGGTGGTATCGGGTGCTCGCGTTGTAGATCGTGCGCATCGAAGCGCCCTGCTGCAGGCTCTTGAGGTCCCGTTCCATTCCCGCGGCGAGCAGCTCGGGCGGGCGCGGGCCGCCCGGCTGCATGGCGAGCCCCTCGGTCATACCGGTGGCCATGCACTGCTGAAGGCGTTGATTGATGAGCGCCTTGCCCTGGACGTATTCGATGGGGCCGCCCGACTGGTCGGGGCTGTGAAAGGCGTCGGCCAATTCGCTGAGATCGGTCGGCAGGGCGACCGCCCGGGCCAGGAGATCGAGCGCCTGGCGCTGCCAGGCGGAGCTCAGGCTGAAGGAGAGCTGGGCCGGGTCGACGGCGATGAGCGAGCCGGGTTCGTCGCTGTCGGGAATGAGGAGACCGAGGTCCATGAGCTCGCGGAGCGCGGCGCTCTCACCGGGGCCGGCGCCGATCGCCAGCCGGCCATTGCCGTGGACGGTCCTGAGATAGAGCGTTCGGGCATCCGCAGACAGTATTCGCGATCCGCCACCTGCGGAACCGGGCTGCTCTCGCCCACTCATCTTCGGCTCCCTGTCGTCGACCCGGACAAGTAGTCAACGTTCTTAAAGTCGGTTGTACCAGGCATCCTAGGTTGCGATCGCGGCCAGGAGGACTGCCACCGACAGCACCGCCTGCCAGGGGCACGCTCCGGTCCAGCACTCTCTCACAGACAAGCGAGCCGCCGGCACCCCCCGATCAGGAGGGAGCCGGCGGCGGGTGCCGTGGTGGCCGGGTTACCGCTTGGGACGCCAGACGACCAGTGCGCTGGACTGGCTCGGCGGCTGGTACGGGACGAGATCCCGCCGGTAGGAGGCGTGCACGGCGGCCTCGCGCTGCTGGAGCGCGGAGGCGGCGCCCTCGAGCGAGTCGACCAGCTCGGCGATCCGGGACTGGAGCGCGGTGACCTGGTTCTCCAGTTCGATGATCCGCTTGATGCCGGCCAGGTTGATGCCCTCGTCCTGGGACAGCCGCTGGACCTCGCGCAGCTGCTGGATGTCGCGGCTGGAGTAGCGCCGGCCGCGGCCGGCGGTGCGGTCGGGACAGACCAGCCCGAGGCGGTCGTACTGGCGCAGGGTCTGCGGGTGCAGCCCGGAGAGCTCGGCGGCGACCGAGATCACGTAGACCGGGGTGTCCTCGGTGAGGACGTAGTGCGGCGGCGGTGCCGTGCGGCGGGCGCGCGGGGCGCCGCCGGGCAGGCCTTCGCCGATGCCGGGGCCGATCGGGCCGCTGTCGGGGGTCATCTGGTCGTCACGCTCCCTTCGCCGCCTTGAAGAGGGCGGCTCGCGGGTCGTCGGAGGCGGTGGCCTCGCGGTACTGCTCCAGGGCCGTCAGCGCGTCGCCGGTGACGTGCTGGGGCACCACGACCTCCACGGTGACCAGGAGGTCGCCCCGGGTGCCGTCCTTGCGGGTGGCGCCCTTGCCGCGGGCCCGCAGGGTGAGGCCGTTGGCGCTGCCCGGGGGCAGCTTCAGCTTCACCGAGGGGCCGTTGAGCGTCGGTACCTCGATGGTGCCGCCCAGAGCCGCTTCGGGGAAGGTCACCGGCACGGTCACGGTCAGGTTGTCGGCCTTGCGCCCGAAGACGGGGTGCGCGTCGACGTGCACGGTGACGTAGAGGTCGCCGGACTGCCCGCCGCGCTCGCCCTGGGCGCCCTTGCCCTTGAGCCGGATGCGCTGGGCGTCCTGGACGCCGGCCGGGATCCGGACCTGCATGGTGCGCGCCGAGCTGGCCCGGCCGCTGCCGTGGCAGTCGGGGCACGGATCGTCGACGATCATGCCGCGGCCGCGGCAGTCCCGGCACGGCTCGGAGAGGGCGAAGGCGCCCTGGCCGCGGCTGACCGTGCCGGCGCCGACGCAGGTCGGGCAGACCCGCGGGGTGGTGCCGGCCTTGGCGCCGGTGCCGCTGCAGGTACGGCAGGCGGCCTGGCTGGTCATCCGCAGCGGCACGGTCGCGCCGTCCACCGCCTCCTCGAAGGAGAGCGTCACCTCGGTCTCGACGTCGGCGCCGCGCCGGGGCTGGGCCTGCCGGCCGCCCCGGTTGAACAGGCCGCCGAAGACGTCGCCGATCCCGCCGCCGCCACCGGCGCCGCCCTGGCTGCCGCTGAAGAGGTCGCCGAAGTCGAAGCTGTAGTTGCCGCCGCCGGGCCCGCCGGAGCGGAAGCCGCCGTTGGCGAAGAGCGTGCGCGCCTCGTCGTACTCCTTGCGGCGCTTGTCGTCCGACAGGACGTCATAGGCCTCGGAGATGTCCTTGAAGCGGTCCTCGGCCTTGGTGTCGCCCTTGTTCGCATCGGGGTGGAACTCGCGCGCCAGCTTGCGGTACGTCTTCTTGATCTCGGTGGCGGAGGCGTCCTTGGGCACGCCGAGGACCTTGTAGTAGTCCTTCTCCACGTAGTCCTTGCCGCTCATGCGCCCACCTCGCTTCGCTCGGCAGCCGCTGCGCGGAACGCGCTCCCCTCGATGACGAGCTCGCTGCGCTCGCTCATGACGCCCACCTCGCTTCGCTCGGCAGCCGCTGCGCGGAACGCGCTCCCCCGGTCGATTCGCTCGCTGCGCTCGCTCATGGCTGCCGCCACCTCCCGGAGTCAACAGGTAGGGATCCGGGGCGGGTGCGCCCGCCGGGCCCGGATCCACCGGTCACCCCGTCACGGGGAGCCGGGTCAACGGATACGGCGCTGCGGAGCCGGCCGCCGTACTGGCCGGCGTACGACTCCGCAGCGCACAGGTTTTCAGCTCTCCGAGCCACCGTCGGCCTTGTCGGCGTCCGGAGCCTTGTCGGCGTCCGGCCCGGAGGTGGTCTGGGTGCCCGGCTGGGGCTCCGCGACCGCCACCATCGCCGGGCGGATGATCCGCTCGCCGATCCGGTAGCCGGGCTGGAGGATCTGGACGCAGGTGTCCTCGGTGACGTCCGAGGAGTAGCTGTGCATCAGCGCCTCGTGCATGGTCGGGTCGAAGGGCTCGCCCTCCTTGCCGAACTGCTGGAGGCCCAGCTTGGCCACGACCGTCTCCAGCGACTCGGCGACGGACTTGAAGCCGCCCGTCACCTCGCCGTGCTCGCGGGCCCGGCCGATGTCGTCCAGCACCGGGATCAGGGACTCCAGGATGTTGGAGACCGCGATCTCGCGGACCGTCAGACGGTCCCGCTCGACCCGCTTGCGGTAGTTCTGGTACTCGGCCTGGAGGCGCTGCAGGTCGGCGGTCCGCTCGGCAAGCTCGCGCTTGGCGGCGGCCGCGTCACCCGCGCCACCGGTGCTGTCACCGGCCGCGGCGGCCTCCTCGGCGGCCTCGATCACGGCCTCCTCGGCGGCGGAGTCGTCGCCGGGCTCAGCACCCTGCGGCTTCTCCGTCATGCCGCACCGCCCTTGGGCTTCTCGTCGTCCACGATCTCGGCGTCGACGACGTCGTCGTCCTTGGCGCCGGCGGCGTCACCGGCCGGGGCGGCACCGGCGGCGTCGGCGTTGGCGTAGAGCGCCTGGCCGAGCTTCTGGGCGGTGGTGGAGACCTTCTCGGAGGCCTCGCGGATGGCCGCGATGTCCTCGCCCTTCAGGGCCTCCTTGAGCTCGCCGATGGCGGCCTCGACCTCGGTCTTGACGTCGGCCGGGAGCTTGTCCGCGTTGTCCGCGATGAACTTCTCGGTCGAGTAGACGAGCTGCTCGGCCTGGTTGCGGGTCTCGACCGACTCGCGGCGCTTGTGGTCCTCCTCCGCGTACTGCTCGGCCTCGCGCATCATGCGCTCGATGTCGTCCTTCGGCAGCGCGGAGCCGCCGGTGACGGTCATCTTCTGCTCCTTGCCGGTGCCGAGGTCCTTCGCACCGACGTGCATGATCCCGTTCGCGTCGATGTCGAAGGTGACCTCGATCTGGGGCAGGCCGCGGGGGGCCGGCGGGAGACCGGTCAGCTCGAACATGCCGAGCTTCTTGTTGTACGCGGCGATCTCGCGCTCGCCCTGGTAGACCTGGATCTGCACGGACGGCTGGTTGTCCTCGGCCGTGGTGAAGATCTCCGAGCGCTTGGTCGGGATCGTGGTGTTGCGCTCGATCAGCTTGGTCATGATGCCGCCCTTGGTCTCGATGCCGAGGGACAGCGGGGTGACGTCGAGCAGCAGGACGTCCTTGACCTCGCCCTTGAGGACACCGGCCTGGAGCGCGGCGCCGATCGCGACGACCTCGTCCGGGTTGACGCCCTTGTTGGCGTCCTTGCCGCCGGTCAGCTCGCGGACGAGCTCGGCGACGGCGGGCATCCGGGTCGAGCCGCCGACCAGGACCACGTGGTCGATCTCGGACAGCGCGATGCCGGCGTCCTTGATGACGTTGTGGAACGGGACCTTGCAGCGCTCCAGCAGGTCGGAGGTGAGCTGCTGGAACTGGGCGCGGGTGAGCTTCTCGTCCAGGTGCAGCGGGCCCTCGGCGGAGGCCGTGATGTAGGGCAGGTTGATCGAGGTCTCGGAGGACGAGGACAGCTCGATCTTGGCCTTCTCGGCGGCCTCGCGCAGGCGCTGGAGGGCCATCTTGTCCTTGGACAGGTCCACACCGTGGCCGGCCTGGAAGACCTTCACCAGGTGGTCGACGACCTTCTGGTCCCAGTCGTCACCACCGAGGTGGTTGTCACCGTTGGTGGCCTTCACCTCGACGACGCCGTCGCCGATCTCCAGCAGGGACACGTCGAAGGTGCCGCCGCCGAGGTCGAAGACGAGAATGGTCTGGTCGTCCTTGTCCAGGCCGTAGGCCAGGGCGGCCGCGGTGGGCTCGTTGACGATGCGCAGGACGTTGAGGCCCGCGATCTCACCGGCCTCCTTGGTGGCCTGACGCTCGGAGTCGGAGAAGTACGCCGGGACGGTGATGACGGCGTCGGTGACCGTCTCGCCCAGGTAGGCCTCGGCGTCCCGCTTCAGCTTCTGCAGCACGAAGGCGCTGATCTGCTGGGGGTTGAAGTCCTTGCCGTCCAGGTTGATCTTCCACCCGGTGCCCATGTGGCGCTTGACCGAGCGGATGGTCCGGTCGACGTTGGTGACCGCCTGGCGCTTGGCCACCTCGCCGACCAGCACCTCGCCGTTCTTGGCGAAGGCGACGACGGACGGCGTGGTCCGCGCACCCTCGGCGTTCGTGATGACGGTGGGCTCGCCACCCTCAAGGACGCTGACGACCGAGTTCGTCGTACCGAGGTCGATGCCGACCGCGCGTGCCATCGTTGGTACCTCCACGGAAGAGTTGAGCTTTACAGGCTCAAGGATGCACGACTCGACGGAGGGCGTCAACAGCTATGAGTCGCTGGCGCTCAACTTTGCTGAGCCGAAAACTGCGTCGCACACGGGTCGTCGACGGGGTCGACCCGCCCGGAGGGCGTGGTGAGTATGGACTCACGTGACTGCCGCCATACCTTGAGCATCTTCTGGAGAAGTGTGGCGAGCGGTAATGTCCGGGCCGTCGGCCCGGGAAGTTACCGGCGAGTACACTCACACGCGTAGAAACTGCTCACCAGGGAAGCCGCAGGAGACGGAGAGCCGATGCAGCTAGCAGCGATCGTCATCTCGCTGGTCACGTTTGTGATCGGCACCGCGCTCGCCGCCCGTGCGGCGATGTACATCTTCAAGGTGGTGAGGACCGGACAGTCGGACCCCACCAGATTCGGCGCGCCCGCCCAGCGGGCGAAGACCGTGGCGGTCGAGTTCGTCGGCCACACCCGGATGAACCGCTGGGGCGTCGTCGGCGTCGCGCACTGGTTCGTCGCGGTGGGCTTCTTCACCCTCGGCCTCACCCTGCTGACCGCCTTCTTCCAGCTGTTCGACGCCGAGTTCGTCCTGCCGGTGCTCGGCGGCTGGCTGCCGTACGAGCTCTTCACCGAGCTGGTCGGCACCCTGACCACCCTGGGCATCGCGACCCTGATCGTGATCCGGCTGCTGAGCCTGCCCTCGCGGTCCGGCCGCAAGTCCCGGTTCGCCGGCTCGATCGCCTGGCAGGCCTTCTACGTCGAGTACACGATCCTCGGCATCGGCCTCTGCATCATGATCCTGCGCGGCCTGGAGGGCGCGCTCGAGAACGTCGGCTCGTACGAGGCGACGTACCTGATCTCCTACCCGCTGGTGCTGGCCTTCAAGGGCCTGTCGCACGGCGTGCTGGAGAACCTGATCTACCTCTTCGCGATGCTGAAGATCTGCATCTCCTTCGCCTGGGCGATCACCATCGGCATCAACCCCTCGATGGGTGTGGCCTGGCACCGCTTCCTCGCCTTCTTCAACATCTACTTCAAGCGCGAGGAGGACGGCGGCACCGCGCTCGGCGCCCTGCGGCCGATGACCAGCGGCGGCGCCCCGATCGACTTCGAGGACCCGGCCGACGACGCCGTCTTCGGCGTCTCCCAGGTCGAGCACTTCTCCTGGAAGGGCATCCTCGACTTCTCCACCTGCACCGAGTGCGGCCGCTGCCAGTCGCAGTGCCCCGCCTGGAACACCGGCAAGCCGCTCTCGCCGAAGCTGCTGATCATGAGCCTGCGCGAGCACGCCTTCGCCAAGGCGCCGTACCTGCTCGCGGGCGGCGGCAAGGACGCCGAGGGCAACGAGATCGCCACCCCCGAGCAGCTGGCCGGCGTGCCCGCCGCGGCGCTCGCCGAGGCCGAGCGCCCGCTGATCGGCACCGCCGAGGAGAACGGCGTCATCGACCCCGACGTGCTCTGGTCCTGCACCAGCTGCGGCGCTTGCGTCGAGCAGTGCCCGGTGGACATCGAGCACATCGACCACATCGTCGACATGCGCCGCTACCAGGTCATGATCGAGAGCTCCTTCCCGACCGAGGCCGGGACGATGCTCAAGAACCTGGAGAACAAGGGCAACCCGTGGGGCATGGCCACCAAGGCCCGCCTGGACTGGGTCAAGGAGCTGAAGAAGGAGACCGGCATCGAGGTGCCGGTGATCGGCGAGGACATCGACCCCGCCGAGGTCGAGTACCTCTACTGGGTCGGCTGCGCCGGCGCCCTGGAGGACCGCGCCAAGAAGACCACCAAGGCCTTCGCGGAGCTGCTGCACACCGCCGGCGTGCAGTTCGCGATCCTCGGCAAGGAGGAGTCCTGCACCGGTGACTCCGCCCGCCGCCTGGGCAACGAGTTCCTCTTCCAGATGCTCGGCGCGCAGAACGTCGAGACCCTGAACGCGGCGCTGGAGGACGCCCCGAAGAAGCGGATCGTCGCCACCTGCCCGCACTGCTTCAACACCATCGCCAACGAGTACCCGCAGCTGGGCGGCCACTTCGAGGTCATCCACCACACCCAGCTGCTGCAGCACCTGATCGACGAGGGCAAGCTCGTCCCGGTGAACCCGGTCGAGGGCCTGATCACCTACCACGACCCCTGCTACCTGGGCCGGCACAACAAGGTCTACAGCCCGCCGCGCGAGATCATGGACAAGGTCCCGGGCCTGCGCCAGCAGGAGATGCACCGTCACAAGGAGCGCGGCTTCTGCTGCGGCGCCGGCGGTGCGCGGATGTGGATGGAGGAGCGCATCGGCAAGCGGATCAACACCGAGCGCGTGGACGAGGCGCTGTCGCTCAACCCGGACATCGTCTCCACCGCCTGCCCGTTCTGCCTGGTGATGCTCTCCGACTCGGTCAACGGGAAGAAGAACGAGGGCGCGGCCAAGGAGCACCTGAAGGTCGTCGACGTCGCGCAGCTGCTGCTCGACTCGGTGAAGGCGGCGCCGGCCGAGACGGTGGAGACCGTCGACGCCTGACCGGTACCGTCGGCCCGGCCGGGCCCCGACCGCCCGGCTGTTCGACAGTTCTGTTACAACTGCCCGGCCCGGTGGGTGCGACCAGCGCCCGCCGGGCCGGACTTTTCGCCCGCCCCCCGTCCGGCTCCCACCGGGCTTCCGGGCGGACTCCGTACCGCGTTCCCCGGGCCGCCGCCTACCGGTCCGGGCGCCAACCGGCGGACCGCCCGGCAGCGCCCGCGTCGGAAGGAAATACAGTAGGCGCCGGACCGGCCCCGTGCCGGTCGACCCGTTCCGGCCCTCCGGGCGGGTGTCCAGATCACTGACGGAGGTATCGGCCCGCCGGGCCGGGCCGCAGAGACCACAAGGGGAACAGCGCAGACCATGACCGAGGCGATCATGCTGGTCGGTGGTAAGGGCACGCGACTGCGTCCGCTGACCACCCACACCCCCAAGCCCATGCTGCCCGTGGCGGGCGTTCCGTTCATCGCGCACCAGCTGGCCCGTGCCGCCGCGGCCGGGGTGACCCGCGTGGTGCTCGCCACCTCCTACCTGGCCGAGGTCTTCGAGGACCACTTCCAGGACGGGACCCCGTACGGCATCGAGCTGGTCTACCTGACCGAGCGGGAGCCGCTCGGCACCGGCGGCGCCATCCGCAACGCCGCCTCCGGGCTGACCTGCGGCCCCGACGAGCCGGTCCTGGTCTTCAACGGGGACATCCTGTCCGGCGTCGACATCGCCGCCCTGCGCGACGGCCACGTGGCCGCCGGGGCCGACGTCACGCTGCACCTCACCCGGGTCGAGGACCCGCGCGCCTTCGGGCTCGTCCCGACCGACGGGGACGGGCGGGTGCTGGAGTTCCTGGAGAAGCCGGAGACGCCCGAGCAGATCGTCACCGACCAGATCAACGCCGGCTGCTACGTCTTCACCCGCTCGGTGATCGACCGCATCCCGGCGGGCCGCGAGGTCTCCGTCGAGCGCGAGACCTTCCCCGAGCTGCTGGCCACCGGCGCGCTGCTGCGCGGCGTGGTGGACACCTCGTACTGGCTGGACCTCGGCACGCCGGCGGCCTTCGTCCGGGGGTCGGCCGACCTGGTGCTCGGCAAGGTCGACTCCCCGGCCGTCCCCGGCCCCACCGGCGACGCCCTGCTGCTGCCCGGTGCGACCGTCCACCCCGGCGCCGTGCTGAGCGGCGGCACCGTGGTCTCCGAGGGCGCGGTGGTCGAGGCCGGCGCGATCGTCGAGGGCAGCGTGATCCTGCCCGGCGCGTCGATCGGCCCGGACACCCTGGTCAAGGACTCGATCGTGGGCGCGTACGCGACCGTCGGCGACCGCACGGCGCTGGACGGCGCGGTGATCGGCGACGGCGCGATCGTCGAGTCGGACAACGAGCTGCCGACCGGCATCCGGGTCGCCTGCGGCACGCTGCTGCCGGTCGGCGCGGTTCGCACCTCGGCCGGTCCGGGCGGCTGCCCGGCCGGTGCCTCGGCGGCCGCGGCGGTGCACGCGCCGGCCGTGAGCGCGCAGCGGTAGCGGCGGCGGGCGCTCCGTCCCCCGGCCGCCGCGGCGGCGGGGGAGCGCCGTCGTCACAGGCTCGCTGCAAACCGGCCCCGGCTCGGTGCCCGACCGACGCGGAGTCGGCCGGGCGGGTACCTTCGGAGCGTGGCTGGTAATCGATACGACAGCGGTCAGGGTGCCGACCCCCGCGGCGGGTGGTCGGCTCCTCCCCCCTCGGCGGGGGCGCCCGGGGGGTACGGGCAGGCGGACGGTCCGGAGTACTTCACGGCTCCGCACCGGGGGGCGCCCGCGGGCGGTCCCGGGGGTCCGGGGGGGCCTGGGGGGCACGGAGGTTCTGGGGGACCCGGGGGCTCCGGGGGTCCCGGCGGGTACGACCCGTACGCCGCCGACCAGCCCGGCCACACCCGGGCCTTCCCGACCGGCAGCGACCCGTACGCGGGCGAGCCGTACCCGCAGCAGGGGTACCCGGCGGAGTACGGGCAGCAGCCGTACGCGCCGGGCGGCTACGACCAGGGCTACCAGCAGGGCTACGACCAGGGGTACGGCTACGGCCAGGAGCCGGGGTACGGCCAGGACGGCCACGGCGAGGACAACGTCGCGGTGTACCGGGCCGGCGGCCAGGCCGCCCCGCACGCCACCGGCCCGCGCCCGCACTGGCGCGAGCTGCTGATCGGGATCTTCCGCAGCCCGACCGCGACCTTCGACCGGGTCCGCGACCACCAGGTCTGGCTGCCCGCGCTCACCGTCTCGCTGCTCTACGGCGCGCTGGCCGTGCTCGGCATCGGCCTGACCCACGACGACGTGGTCAACTCGACCTTCACCAGCGCGCTCACCGCCATGGTGGTCGCCGCGATCGGCTTCACCCTGGCCGGCGCCACCCTCGGCGGGGTCACCTACGCGCTGGCCCGCCAGTTCGGCGGGGACGGCCCGTGGAAGTCGACGGTCGGCCTGGCGGTGCTGATCGGCTGGACGACGGACGCGCCCCGGCTGCTGCTGGCACTCGTGCTGCCGTCCGACAACATCGTCGTCCAGGTCGTCGGCTGGGCCACCTGGCTGCTCTGCGCCGTGCTGCTGACCACGATGGTCCGCCGGGTGCACGACCTGCCGTGGGGCAAGGCCGCCGGCGCCGCCGCGCTGCAGTTGCTGGCGCTGCTGGTGCTGATCAAGCTGCCCACCCTGGGCTGAGCGACCGAGGGCCGCCCGGCGGCGGCTGAGCGACCGAGGGCCGCCCGGCGGCGGCCCGGGGGGAGAATGGTCGACGGGCCCCGCCTGCGGGGCCCGTTCCGCTTCCACCACCCTCACGCGCACGGAGCCAGGCATGACCCTCCCCACCACCCACGTCAGCTTCCCGGCCGGGGCGGTGACCGGCGAGTCCCCGGTGCTCGCGGTGCACCCGCTGGACGGCGGCCGCCACGCGGTCGTCACCGAGGCGACGCCGTTCCACCCGCTCGACCACACCTGGCCCGACCAGCCGGCCGACCTGGGCACCCTCACCGTGGACGGCGCCGAACTGGCCGTCGTCGACTGCCTGACCGGCGCGGTGGGCCCGGACGGCGGCGCGCCGCTGGTCGGTGCCGACATCCCGGTCCGCCGCGGCGACGAGGAGTGGTCCTGGCTGGTCCTGCACGTGGTCGAGGGGGACCCGGGCGACCTCGCCGGCAAGACCGCGACCCTCGCCGTCGACCCCGGCCGGCGCGCCGCGCTCTGCGCCTCGCACAGCGGCTGCCACCTGCTCGCCCTCGCCCTGAACGCGGCCCTCGCGCCGCGCTGGCGCAAGGACCCGGGCCGCTCCGACGCCTTCGGCAACCCGGACTTCGACAGCCTCGCGATGGCCACCTCCGTGATGGACACCGAGGCGAGCACCGACACCTACCGGCTCGGCAAGTCGCTCCGCAAGAAGGGCTTCACCGCCGAGGCCACCGAGGACTTCCCGGCCCTCGCCGACGCCCTGCCCGCGCTCACCGAGGCGGTCAACCGGCAGCTGGCCGCCTGGGTCGCCGCCGACGCCCCGGTCCGCATCGACGTCCCCGGCCCCGAGCTCACCGCCCGCCGCCAGTGGCACTGCGAGCTGCCCGAGGGCCCCGCGCAGATCTTCTGCGGCGGCACCCACCTGCACCACCTGGGCGAGCTGGCCGAGCTCCGCACCGAGCTGCGGCTCTCCGAGGACGGCAGCGAGCTCGTCGCCGTCACCCGCCCCAAGCGCGCCTGAGCACCGCCGACAACGCCGCGGGCGGCCACCCCCTCGTCCAGGGGTGGCCGCCCGTCGTGCGTGCTGCGTCGTGCGTCTGCTCTGCTCAGACCTTCGTGCGGTGGAAGTTCAGGAACGAGCGGGACGGCGTCGGGCCGCGCTGGCCCTGGTAGCGCGAGCCGTACCGCGCCGAGCCGTACGGGTGCTCGGACGGCGAGGAGAGCCGGAACAGGCAGAGCTGCCCGATCTTCATCCCCGGGTAGAGCTTGATCGGCAGCGTCGCGACGTTCGACAGCTCCAGCGTGACGTGACCGCTGAAGCCGGGGTCGATGAAGCCGGCCGTCGAGTGCGTCAGCAGGCCGAGCCGGCCCAGGCTGGACTTGCCCTCCAGCCGCGAGGCGACGTCGTCCGGCAGCGTGATGACCTCGTAGGTCGACGCCAGCACGAACTCGCCCGGGTGCAGGATGAACGCCTCGTCGCCCTCCGGCTCGACCAGCCGGGTCAGGTCCGGCTGCTCCTCGGAGGGGTCGATGTGCGGATACCGGTGGTTCTCGAACACCCGGAAGAAGCGGTCCAGTCGCACATCGATACTGGAGGGCTGGATCATCGCAGGGTCGAACGGGTCGATCACGACCCGGCCCTTGTCGATTTCGGCCCGAATGTCCTTGTCAGAGAGCAGCACGCTTCGAGGTTACGTGCACGACAGGGCCCCGGACGAATCGCCCGGGGCCCGTTCCGTCCTCGTGCCCGTCGTCAGGCCAGGAACTCCACGGCCTCCAGCCGCATCGCCCGGGCCAGTTGCGGCGCGGACAGCTCCCGTACGTCGGCCAGCACCGAACTGCGCATCCGGCCGCACTGCGGACACCGGATCAACCGCCCGGGCCCCAGCCGGCCCGGCCCGAGGTTCTGCATCGGGAACGTGGTGGTGCTGAACAGGTGCCCCTCGGCACAACGAACGACGGCGCGCTGCTCCATCGGTCCCCTTCCCATCCTTACCCCAGTACTCACCCGTACTCATCGCACCCCGAACGGCGGAGCCCTCGGGACAGCGTCACATTAGGGGATGTTCCGGACATTCCGCAGGATGGCTCGCCGCCCCGGAACCCGCCCGCCGGAGCACTCTCACGCGGCCCACACAGTACGCCTCCACCCCCGCCCCGGGCGGCTCCGCCACGACCCCGGGCCACCTGTGCAACGGGCGTCACGCATGGGGTACAGTGAGGGCAGATGAGCGGTCTCTGACGGCCCATCAGGCGGGCGTAGTTTAATGGTAGAACATGAGCTTCCCAAGCTTATAGCGCGAGTTCGATTCTCGTCGCCCGCTCCGCAATAAAGCCCCAGGTCAGCGACCTGGGGCTTTCGCGTTGTCTAGACCAATTCACCCCTGCCGTGCAGATCCGTGCCAGAAGGCTGTTTGCGTGCGCGCTTGAGTGGTGGATTCGGCCCATCAGGGACACACGACGGGCGGGGTGGCGAGCGCACAAATGGCAGGGCCGCGAGTTGGCGTGCGGGGACTTCAGCCTCGGGATGGTACTGAACTTGAACTCGTGATGTCGGACGGCTCGCGGCGGCGGCGTCAGGGTCCGAGACCGCCAGGTGTTGTCAGCTCGGGTTCAGGACGGTGGCCGTAGCCAGCGCCGTCGGCCGCGCGCTCACAGGTCCAGGACCAGGTAGGTGCCGGCGAGGCAGCCGTCGATGACCTCCGGTCGGTACTGCAGCATCTTCAGTTTGTGCTTCACGGCGCGGGTGATCTGACCGAGGTCGGCCGCGGCGAGGTTGCCGATGTCACGCTTGACCAGCGACCAGACGCCCTCGATCGGGTTGAGGTCCGGGGCATATGTGGGCAGCTGGAACACGGTGAGCCACTCGGCGTTCGCGTCGATGAACTCCCGCATGCCGGCCGTCAGGTGCAGGCGGATGTTGTCCCAGACCAGCACGATCGGTCCGCCGAGCTGGATGCGGGCACGGACGATCAGGTCGTGGAAGTCGCGCCAGCCGAAGCCCTTCGGCTCGTCCTTGCGGCCTCGGTATTCGCGGATGCGGTAGATCAGCCGGGACCGTTCGCCGGGTTTGTAGCAGGTCATGCCCGCCATCGACACCCGCCCCGAGCCCCGGCCCCTCATCCTCACGACCGGGGTCCGGCCGATCCGGCCCCAAGTCCTGGCGCGCGGCGGAGTCATCGACTGCCCGGCCTCGTCCTCGAAGACGATCCATGCGTTGCGCTCCGCCGCGGTGCTCTTACCCGCAGCCAGGTCTCCTTCTTCCACACCTCGACCGCCGCGTCGTCGTGCTCGATCGCCCGGCGGGCAGGTTGCTGCCACGACCAGCCGTGCCGCTTGAGCAACTGCCACGTGCCCTCGACCGTGTACGAGACGTGGAACAGCCTGCCGATCAGCGTCTTGATCCGCGCGAGCGTCCACCGCTGGTCCGCCCAGCCGTGGGCGAGCGGACCGCGCTCCAACTCCCTCTCCAGCCTGGCGATCTGGGCCGGACCGAGCCTCGGGCGGCCCGGCGAGCCCTTCGACTGCACGCCGGCCTCTCCATGCTCGCGCCAGGCCCGACGTCATCGCTCCACCGACCGCTCGCTCACCCGCAGCGCGGCAGCGATCTCCCCGTTCTTCTCCCCGCCCTCGAAACGCTCCACCGCCTGCAGCCGGATCCGCTCCCGCGCGGCCCTCTCGGCGTCGGTCAGCCCGCCGCCCTGCGCATATCTCACGAAGCCAGGGCTACCGGAACTCACCCACCGCTGTCAGACAAACAGCCCCGACATCACTCAATCAAGTTCAGTAGCGGAGCCGAGGCACCGATGCGGTCGGTTCGCGAAGTGCCCCAGCCCGTGTAGCGACGCTCATAAGGTGACCATCTGTGCTTGCGGGTGGTACAGGACGGTTCAGAACACCATTAAGCGCTGCTCCCGCCACAACAGTGCTTGAACTTGCGTCCGGTCCGCATCATGCACGGACAGGGTGCATTCCTTCGCGGGCGCGCCACGGACAGCGGCACAGTGCCGCCGACAGCCTGGCCGGAATGCATCGCCTCCAGCAAGTAGGACATGTCATCTGCGGCCATCCCCTGGAGGTTTCGGCCGACTACGATGATTAGCTTTCCCTCGCGGGCGGCCTGGTACCAGTGGGGGAAGAAGTTGAGTGGCATGCCGCTCAGCAGGTCCCCGGAAGGACCGGAGACGGAGAGCCGGTTGTCTTCCAATCGCGCCTGCACATCGCTGTCGTGGACTGGGGGGATGGTTCTGAGGTCCAGGACGTCGCCGTCCTCCAGGCCGTCGATAAAACCTCCGAGATCGGTGAACCCGGCGGCAAGATGGGTGTCCAGGACCAGATCTCGGACGGGGCCATCGCCCACTGAGCCCCATCCGCCATAGCAGTCAACGATGATTCCCGCCCCGTCGCCACCGAACAGGATGCACTCGACCTCGGAGGTCATCTTGGGTGGTTTGGGTGCCTTCCCGCTGAGTTGGATCACCTGGGAAGCGACGCATTGGGGGTGGGCAAGACGCACCGTGACCTGGTCCGTGTCCGGGTGGCGCAGCAACAGCAGTTCGGCGTCGCCGGTCTCGGCGATCGCCAGATTGCACGCGTCGCAGGTCTGGCGAGAGTTGGAGAGCCGAGCGAGCATTCCAGTGATGTCGCGGCTGGGTAGTCCCCGCCGTACCGACGAGGCGATGTTGATGCGCCTCCCGTCCGGAGCAGTCGTTGGGGGCCCCATGCCGTGATCGGCTGGGAACATGAGGTTCTGGTCAGCGGGCTGAAGGCGGGTCCGGATGGACTCCAGAACTCGGCGGTCCTGCAGCTTCTGGGCGCCGAGGAGGTCAGCAAGGGTGGGTTCCTCGGTGTCCGCGTCGCCGATGGTGTGAAGACGGGCGAGCTCCAGCAGCGCTTCTCCAGCTCCCGACCAGCTTCCGATGCGTTGGTGGACGCCGAAGGCCTCGCGCGCATGGCTCCGGGCGGAGTCGATCTGGCCGAGGGCCTTGCAGGAGCGGGCCAGGTTCATCAGACAGGGAGCCAGTAGAGTGTCGTCGGCGAGTTCCTCGATCAACGTTCTGGCTTGCGTGAACCTTTCGAGGGCCGAGGGATGCTCGCCGGAATCGGCGCAGTGCGCACCCAAATTGACGTGGATGGCCGCTTCCAGGGAGAGCATTCCCAACTTCTGCGCTAGCGGCAAGAGACGATTGAGCTTGGCAATGGCTTGATCCGGGTCTTCTCCGAACAAGAGACACATGGCGGCCTGCGTCTTCGCAGTGAGTAGGATGTGGATGTCCTTTTGTGCCTCGGCGACACTCTCGACCTTGCGATATTCGCTGACTGCCTCTTGCCACTCCTGGTTGCGGACGTGCATGTTTGCGAGCGCCATTCTGGTGCGCAGAACGGCCGCAGTGTCGCCGGCACGGTTGCACGCGTCCAGTGCCCTTGTGATCATGGTCATGGCCTCAGCATGGAGGCCCCGGCGCGAATAGAGAATCGCGAGCGCGCGGCTCGCCTGGGCCTTGGTTGAGGGCATGGCTTCATCGGACGTGATGGAGGTGACCTGCTCCAGGATGCGGGCCCCTTCCTGCCATTGGCCCGAGACCAGGAGTGCTTCCCCGAAGGCGGCCTTCGCTTGGGCTTTGGCCTGCTTGTGCTCGGTTTCTTCCAGCAGGCCCACGGCTTCGGACAGTAGCGCCACGACCTGGCCGATTCGGCCTGCGCACCACAGGAATTCGGCGTGCTTCTGCAGAGTCTGCGCCTGCACGACGGGGTTTCCGGTGTGTCGGGCCATGTCCTGGGCTTGCGTGAAGAGATCTTCTGCTTCGTCCAGATGCCCGGTGCGCCCGTGGTAGGACGCCAGGTAAGCCAGCGACTGGGACGCGTGTTCGTAATTGCCGATGCTGGTCGCCAAACGTGCACACTCGCCCAGGCGCGCGGCGGCCGTCTCGACCTCTGCGCGCTCGGCGGCCTGACTTCCAAGACGGTAGAGCGCCCGCACCTGACCTTGGACGTCTCCGGTGTCCCGGTAGATCGCCAACGCCGCATCGAGAGGGTCCACAGGAGCGGACCCCGGTCGGTCCTGCGGAGGCGTCTCGGCGAGCGCCATCAGGGCTGTGGCTTCCCATGCCCGGCTTCCCACCGCACGGGCTCGTTCGATGTCCTGAGCGGCTTGCTGTGCGGCCTCAACCGTACGACCGCCGGCACGTAGCAGTGCGCCGAGGGCGCTGCGGTTCCACAGATCCGCAGCAGTGCCGAGCTTCAAGAGGTTGCGGCTGTTTCGCAGGTAATGCTCGGCCCTGCGCACTTGACCGACAGCGAGGTACGCCTGCCCGAGGTTACCGAGGGCCTGGGCCAGTACCTCCTGGGACTCAGTGATACGCCAGAACGGCAGTCCGTGGCGCAAGTAGGGGATCGCGTCACGCGCACGGCCGAGGTTGATGAGCAGAGAGGCTGTCGCCAGCTCTGCAAGGTGCATCAGGTAGGGGTCGCCAGCGTCGTGGGCAGTCTGGGCCGCCTGCTGGTACAACTCGGCGGCATGCTGGCTGTCGCCGAGATGGGCGGAGGCCATGGCGAGGTTGTGCAAGGCGGTTGCCGCCCAGGCGGGGTTGTCGGACCCGGTGCCGGCCTCCAGGACACAGCGGTAGACACGTTCGATGTCACCCCAGTGGCTGCCGTGCCACAGAGCGGCTGTGTAGTCAGCCGCGAGTGTGACGAGTGGCCCCCAGAGTTGGTGATCCCGAGCAAGTTCGACAAGGGCGACCGCACCTGGCCGGTCCGCGCTCAGCCGCTGCAAGGCCTTCAGGTTGCTCGGCGCTGGGACAGTGGCTTCCCTGTCGGTGAAACCGATCGACCCCGTGGCCGACTCGGCGCGGGCAGCGGTCATCAGACAAGCATGCCGAATGGCACTCTCACGGCATTCCACTGTGGCGGAGCGCGACTTGAGACGGGCGAACCGGTGCAGGATTTCGTGAAAGACGTAGCGTTCTTCGTCAACCTGCTCGATGAGGCTCAGCTCGAAGAGCTCGTCGAGGAGTTCCGCAACCGCGTCGAGGCGAACGTCAGCGAGATCCTCTTCCGAGGTACGTGCTGCGGCGGCGACATCGATCGTGATGGACATGTGCGGCAGGATCCCGAGCACCGTGAACAGGTGAGCCTGATCTGGGTCAAGAGCAGCGAAGCTCCGCTCGATCACGGGCTCGATGGAGGTCTGGCCAGCCCGCAAAGCCCGCAGCCCGTGGTCAGGGCTCGCGATGTCCTGGATGAACCGGTCTGCGTCCACCTTGGGGCGCCTTGCGAGGTGAGCGGCCGCGATGTGGAGCGCAAGGGGGTGTCCACCACAGGCATCGGCGAGGTCTGACGCTTGCGCGTCGGTCAGCCGTGACGGCCCGGTCACGGTCTTCACGAGTGTCTCGCTGTGCTCGGTCGGCAAAGGACCGACTTCGACGCAGTGGACCAGGCCGGCAAGACCGCTGAGTTTCGCCCTGCTCGTACACACGAGTGCGAATGGGCCGTCCATCTGCAGTACCTCCAACAGCGCCTCCTCCGAGACGATGTCGTCCACCAATAGGAGGACCTTGAGGTCGGCCAACGTCGCGCGCAGGAGCGCACGACGTTGGCTGCGACCCTCGGGGATCGGATCGCCAACGGGCCGTAGGGTCTGGAGGAGCATCGACACCAGGTCGACCTCGGAGCCCTCGCCGGCGGCCAGGGCCAGATCGAGGTGGTGCTGCCCGTCGGGATAGCGTTCCTCCAGCACGTGCGCCAACCTGAGAGCCAGAGAACTCTTCCCGATGCCCGGCCCACCGGTGAACAACACGGAGCACCTGTTCTCGGGACCGGGAGCGTCGAGGGCTGCCAGCGCATCCGCGAGCACTTCTTCGCGCCCCACCAGCGGCCGCAGCTCTCGTGGCAGTCCGTAGCCCCGAGGCGGTCCGGACGGTGCTCGAGACGCCTCCAACTCCTCGAGCAGCGTGTGCAGACGGGCTAGGACGTCTCCGGGCAGGACGGCGTCGGCATTGGCGTGGCGCACGTCTTCGTTGTTGTCGAGCAGTCGACAGATCTTGTCGTAGTGCCAGACGTCCCACCCCTTGACCGGGAGGCCCAGCTGATCCACGCGCTCGCGCACCGCCGCATGGACGCGGTCGATGCCCCCGTTGCCCGCACCGGGGGACAGGACGACGTTGGTGGTGAACAGGAGGTAGTCCGGCAGGCGCCCGTTTCGGACCCGGTTGGAAGCAGGATCGCCCCATGCGTCCAGTTCCGCTCTGATGTGCCTGATCAGCCAATCGGCGTCCTTGCCCGTACCTTCCGGGCGGCTGCGAAACTTGGCCTGCAGAACGCCGTAGCCGGTCCACGGTGCGTCGGCGCTCGGGAAGTGCGTCAGCCCCTGGAAAGTTGCTTCTCGTCCGCCGTCCGGCCCGTCGCCGAAGATCTCCACGGAGACCCCGAGAGTCTTCAGGGCGAGTGCCTGGGACAGTTGCTCGAATCGCTGGGCGCCAAGGCCAGCCAGCGCATAGGACGTCATGCTGACCATGCTGAGACATGCCACTGACATTGGGGGCGAGGCAGCGCCGCCTCAGGGCATGACTCTGCGTCGATGACACGGTCATCGAGACCAAAGGGAGGAGCAGCTCAAGTGAGCTGCCAACTCGTCAGCAGTTGTCCGAAGTTAACAGAGTTCCGGTTTGCGAACCTTGAATGGCGAGCAGGATCGCTCCGTTCCCAGATTGTCCGACCCGGCGAGAGGTGCTGCTTGAAGGCGTCACGTGGCAGGTCGTATCCCAACAAACCGGCTACCCGGCAAGGCGAGGATCTACTCCGCCGTGTTCTAGCGAAGGCACCCGTTGAGCAGCGGACGCTTTCGGACGGTCGGGACACGGAAGCCGTGCTCGTCGGCATGGTGAACGAGTGGGCTGAGATACGTGGTGGCAAGGTCTGGTGCGAGACAACCGGTAGTCGATGGGCCCATGTGTCTGATGACTCATGGGTAATCGGTGATGCCCGCCCGCTGGGCGTGAGCACGGACATGTGCGCGGTCGGCAATCACGCGGCAGCACGGACGTTCGCCTCCGGATATCAGGGGCTGGTCCCCGGTAACGCACCCCCGGTTACCTACTGGAGCGTCATTACGACTACAGAGGACGTTGGACCCGTTTTACTCGCCTTCCTCGACCGTGAGTTGACCGGAGCCATCGCGTGCCTCGACTGGTACCTCCAGACCCTTGTGCCCCAAGACTCTGCTTGTATCACCCAGACGGAGACGGCACCCCGTTCTGCGGCTCAACAAGCTGTGCCGACGCAGCCTCGGGAACCCCGTGTGATTGTGTGTGCGGAGGCGAGAACCACGGCATCGGCAGGGGACGCTCCGTTCTCCACGCCCTGAGTTGCCCGATTGGTCCGCGGCTCCAGCGCCAGTGTGGCAACCGGGGTTGGGAACCGTCGAAGTGGATCCTCCGCACCGCCGGATCGCCGGACGCAGTCCCTACAGCCGGCACGGCACGCGTGTACGGGCCCCTTCAGCGGCGTGGACCGGTGCGGCAGAAGCCAGCTAGCAGACCCAGCAGCGGCCAATAACACCTCCCGCCCGGCGTCGCTCGATTTCCTCCGAGTTCGTCCGCACCTGCTGGGGTCTCCGTACGGTGCGACACGTGAAGTTCTCACTGGCTCCCACCGAGATCCAGGCCGAGATGTTGCGGTGGCTCGCCGCCAACCCCGGTGCCGAGGTCGAGTCGCACAAGACGAACACGTTGTGGGCCCTCGAACAGCGGAGGCTGGTCGCGCGGAAATTCTCCGTCACGAAGGAGGGCCGCCAGATCCAGACCGCGGTCGTATCGGAGCAGGGGAGGTACTACCTGCAGCACGGACGGCATCCGGAGGAGGCCGAGCGAGAGGCCCAGCGCAATGCTCGTGATCTGGAAACGGTGAAGGACGCCCCGGTCGACGGGGCCGACCTGATTCGCCGGCTCGAAGCGGCCGGCGGGAACGTCATCGTTCCGGACCCGGGCGTCATGACCCGGGGCCGGTGGGCAAGGGCGTTCTACCACGCGGTGAACAACGACCTCTTGCCGTCAGGGCACAAGTTGAGGCTCACCGGGCGGGAGAGGGGGGACCTCAAGCTCCGGCTCGTCGACCTCGCGAAGGAGTCTCCGTCACCCCCACCGGTGCCGGTCGTCGATGTGCCGGCTGATCTCGCTCGTCCGCACCCCCTGATCGCAGCGACGCGCAGGGCCCTGGGGCGGGGCCTGACCGGGATGGCTGACACCCGTGGACAGCAGGGGGTCGTGCCGGTACACGTCTCCAGGTCGCTCGTGGACCGGGCCCTACGGATCATGCAGGGTCTCTTCACCGAGGCCGAGCGGCGGGGATACGCCGTGGAGGCCTGGGCGCCGCAGACCGCTTGGAGGGGCCGGGCCGAGCCGGAACCCGAGGTCGTGATCATCGTGAAGGGACATGCGTTTCCCCTGGAGATCTGCGAGCGCACCAGCAAGCACCCGCACGAGCCGACGCCCAAGGAACTGCGTGATGCCGAGAGGCAGCCGGAGTGGATGCGGAGGCGCCTGCCGAAGTACGACCACGTGCCCGACGGGCGGCTGATGATCGAGGAGCCCGGTCACGACCGGACCTACGGACACCGCATGTACGACTGTTCGGACGGCGTGCGCTGGACCCTCGAATCCCGTCTCGGCACTCTCTTGGCGGCGATCGAGGAGCGGGCTGTACGGGCTGAGGAGCAGCGGGTCGAGCGTGAGCAGGCTGAGCGGCTCCGTGAGCAACGCTGGCGCGAGGCCGTTGATCAGGCTCACCGCAGTCTGATCGACGACCACAGGCTCAAGGTGCTGCTAGAGCAGTTGGACGCCCGGCGCGTAGCCAACGAGATCCGCAGCCTCTGCGCGGAACTGCGGGAGAACGCCACCGGTACCGTCACCGAGTCGACCACTGATTGGCTCCGCTGGGCGGAGGCGCACGCCGACTCCATCGACCCGGTGGTCACCGGTGTGGCCCTGCCGCCCGAACCGACGCCCAGCCGGCAGAACCTTGCGCCCTACTTGGGCTCGCTGAACACACGCGAGTTCCCCTGGCCGTTCGCGTAGCCTGCGGCCGAAACCAGACCCATCGGAGCAGTGCGATGACGTGTAGGCCCGAGACGAGGGGCCGGGAGTGACCAGGACTCCGGATCGCGGTTGGTCAGCGCATGGGAGACAGAGCTGGCCGGGCGGGTGTGCCGCCGCCCCGGGACGCCAATGCCCGGCGCGTGATGATGGCGCAGCGCAGTGTGAACACCCGGCCCGAACTCGCGCTGCGGCGGGCGTTGCACTCGTTGGGGTTCCGGTACCGGGTGAACCTTCCCATCCCGAAGAAGCGGCGGCGTCGGGCGGACGTCACGTTCGTGCGCTGGAGGACTGCGGTGTTCGTGCAGGGTTGCTTCTGGCACGCGTGCCCCGAGCACCTGCACATGCCGAAGCACAATGCGGAGTGGTGGTGGGACAAGCTTCAGAACAATGTCCGTCGTGACAAGGACACCGACGCACACCTCCTCCGGCTGGGGTGGCTCCCCTTGCGGGTCTGGGAGCACGAAACCGTGGAGACCGCAGTGGCCAAGGTGGTCGAGGCACTTGCACACCAGGGACACCCGCGGGCCGTGGCTATCCGGGCCCGGAGCGGGGCGGTGATCAGAGAAAACGAGCAGGTCTTCACTGGCCCCTGAGGTAGGGGCTGCTGCCTGGTGCATGGCGTTGCCGCACCCCGAGACGCTGGGCAGGCCCTGCCATGCGAGTGGCCGTCCGGGCGAATGCATCACGGATCGGCCATTCGCCGGTCCGCGTCGGCGGCGGGCGGCTGCATTTCCCGGCGTAGTTCACGCCAAGCGCGAACGACACAGGTAGCCCTCTCCAAGAGCACTCGCACTCTCTCGAGTAGGACGCCCACAAGCGAGACGCCCCAGATCAGGAGGACACTCCACTCGGCGATGGCTCCCAACACGACAGACCTCGAAAGGATGGCGGGCTGATCTCCCCAGCACCATCCTCCGAGCAGGTGCCAGCGAAGTCTGTACCTGTAGGAGGACACTTGGTCGAACTTATATTCGATCTATCGAGGGCCCCTTCTGGTGCGGCTACGGCGCGTGCCGGATCTGTGCCAGAACGGGTGGTAAGCGGCGGATAACAGCGGTCTCTGTCGGGCGTCCGAAGGGCTGGTTGCGCCGGTATCGTCGCAGGTCAGGGGACATTTTCCGCCTGAAAGCCCAAAGCTTCTCAAGCTTATAGCGCGAGTTCGATTCTCGTCGCCCGCTCCATATCGGGAAACCGCAGATCATTCGATCTGCGGTTTCGCTGTTTTCCGGGGTGATGTGCCGCCGGTGGCGGGCGGGCCGAGGGGCGTGTCTCCTTGATCGGCTTGCGCGTAGCATGCCCCGGGTGGAGGGGGCATCGGGGAGGGACGTCGGGGCGCGGTTGTCGCGTGCGCTGGTCGTCGCGACGGCGGCTGCCATGGCCTCGGTGCACCTGCTGAAGGGGCTGGCGCGGGTCCCGGCCGAGCCGGGGGTCGGGCTCGGCGTCGTGGTGGCCTGTCTCGTGCTGGTGGTGGTGCAGCTCCGCCACAGCTCGCCGGGGCTGCGGCGGATCGTTCCGGTGGCGCCGGGGGTGTGGACGGCGGTGGAGCTGGCCGTCGGCTGGCTCGCGGTCGTGCCGCTCGGGGTGTCGATCGGCCTGCTCTGCCTGCCGGCCGCCTCGTTGCTGCTGGAACGCCGCCGGGTTCTGCTGCCGCTGTTCGGCGGCTCCGCGGCGCTGGTCGAGCTGACGCGGTCGGGCAGTGTGCGCGACACCGCGGACATGACGCTCATCGTCGCGATCGGCGGCGTCATGCTGTACGCCGTCACCACGCTGGCGCTGTTCGCGGCGCGGGCGCACGCCGCCCGGCTCACGCTGGCGGCCTCCGCGGTGACCGCCGAGCGGCTGCGGATCGCGGCCGGCCTGGAGACCGGCCTCGCCGAGGGGTTGGCGGAGGTCCACGGTCTGGCGCTGCGCGGCGACCCGACGGTCCTGGACGAGCTCATCGCCGCGGCGCGCCGGACCCTGGCGGCGACCCGGGCCACGGCGGCCGAGTTGCGCAGCCTGTCGCTGGCTCCCGAGGCGGCCAGCGCCCGGGCCCTGCTGACGTCCGCGGGCATCGCCGCCGACCTCCGGGTCGGGCACTCGGAGCCGCTCGGACCGGCCGGGACGGTGCTGGCGACGGTGCTGCGCGAGGCGGTCACCGCGGTGGTGCGGGTCGGTGACGCGCGGTGGTGCGAGATCGTCACCGGCGAGCGGGCCGGGCAGGTGGTGCTGCGGGTGGTGAGCGACGGCGTGCCGACGGCCGCGCTCGGCGCCGACGTCCTGGACGGCCTCGCCGACCGGGTCCGCGCCGTCGGCGGGCGGCTGACGGCCGGTCTGGAACCGGACGGCCGCTTCGCCGTCGAGGCGGCGGTCGCGACCACCCCCGCGCCGGCGGCGGCCGCCGATCCGCCCGAGCTGCGTACCGTGCTCGGCCTGTACTTCCTCGTGCTGGGCACCTTCTGCGTGAAGGCCGTGCTGCTCCTGCCGGTGCCCCTGCTCGGTCTCGGCGTGCCGTGTCTGCTGGTGTTCTGCGGGCTGCAGATCCGCTTCGCGACCCAGGACGCGCCGCGCCACGCCCGCCTCGTCCTGCTCGCCTCGGCGGCCGTCGCCCTCGCTCCGCTGCCCTGGTTCGGGCGGAACTGGATCGGCGCGCCCGGCATCCTCGCCGGCGCGCTGCTGATCGCCCTGCCGCTGCGGGCCGGGCCGGTGCTCGCCGTCGCGGCGGCGGTCGCCGGCGGCGTGATCACCGGTGGTGGCGCGGTACCCGCGCTGCTCGCCGCCGTCGACGCCCTGATCACCTGCGTCGTCGTCTACGGGCTGCTGCGGCTGGTCCGCCTGGTGCGGGAGCTGCAACGGGCGGGGGCGGGCCTGGCCCGTGCCGCGGTGGTGACCGAGCGCCTGCGCGCCGCCCGCGACCTGCACGACCTGCTCGGCCACGGGCTGACCGCGATCCTGCTCAAGGCCGAGCTCGCCCGGCGCCTGGCGGCCACCGACCCCGGCCGCGGCCGGGCCGAGCTGCGGGACATCGTGCGGCTGGCCGCGCGCGGGGAGAGCGAGTTGCGGACGGTGGTCGGCGACAGCCCGCAGTTGTCGTTCGCCGCCGAACTGGACTCGGCGGCGGCGGTGTTGGAGGCGGCCGCGATCAAGGTCGAGGTCGACGACGTACCGGTGCCGGCGGCGGCGGGGGCCGTGCTGAGCGTGGTGCTCCGGGAGGCCGTCACCAACATCCTGCGGCACAGTGGCGCCCGCCATGCGCGCATCGCCACGTCGGTGGACGAGGGCGCGGTGCGGCTGGAGGTGGAGAACGACGGGGTGCCGGACGGGGTCCGGGCGCCCGGCTCCGGGATCGGTGGCCTCACCGTCCGGCTCGCCGCGATCGGCGGGACGTTGGCGGCCGGCCCGGACGACGGCTGGTACCTGCTGCGGGCCGAGGTACCGACGGGCTGACGCCCGGACGCCGGGGCCCGGCCGCCCGACACCCGGCCGCCCGACACCCGGCCGCCCGAGACCCGGGCGGCCGACGGCCCGGGCGCTACAGCCAGCCCGCCTCGCGCCCGATGCGCACCGCGTCCGTCCGGTTCCGGGCGTTGAGCTTGCCGACGACCGCGGTCAGCACATTGCGGACGGTCCCCGTCGACAGGTGCAGCCGCGCCGCGATCTCCGGCGGCTCGGCGCCTCCGGCCAGCTCCCGCAGCACGTCGTTCTCACGCGGGGTCAGCGGGTTGTCCGCGAGGTCCCAGGCCGCGACCGCGAGCCCCCGGTCCAGCACCCGGCCGCCGCCGGCGACCTGCCGGATCGGCGCCACGAGCTCCTCCGGCGGAGCGGTCTTCAGCAGGAAGCCGTCGACCTTGGCCTCCAGGGCCCGCCGGAGCAGCCCGGGGCGTCCGTTCGAAGTGAGCATCAGCGTCCGGCAGTTCGGCACCTTCTCCTTGAGCGCCGCCGCGGCCTGGAGGCCGTCGGTGCGCCCCGGCATCTCGATGTCGAGCACCGCCACGTCGGGCGTGACGACCATGGCGCGGGGCACCACGTCGTCGGCCGAGCCGGCCTGGGCGACCACCTCCAGGTCGGGCTCCAGCTCCAGCAGCGCCACCAGCGCGCCGCGCACCACGTGTTGGTCCTCCGCCAGCAGGAGTCTGATCATGCGACGACCCTACCCGTGACGATGTCACGGTTGGCTCGTGATCCGCTCCCTGTCCCGGGAGTTCACGGCTCGGCAGGCTGGAGGCATGAGCGAAGCGATCACTTTGGAAGCCGTGAGCAAGGTCTACGGCAAGGGGCGGGGCGCGGTCGCCGCACTGCGCGAGGTGACGGTGCGGCTGCCCAAGGGCGGCTTCACCGCGGTGATGGGGCCCTCCGGTTCGGGCAAGAGCACCTTCCTGCACTGCGCGGCCGGCCTGGACCGCCCGACGTCCGGGACGGTCCGCCTGGGGGAGACCGACCTGTCGCGGCTGAGCGAGACCAGGCTGACCGAACTGCGCCGGGAGCGTGCGGGGTTCGTGTTCCAGTCCTTCAACCTCATCCCCTCGCTGACCGTCGAGCAGAACATCACGCTGCCGCTGCGCCTGGCGGGCCGCCGCGCCGACACCGCGCGGCTGGCCGAACTCGTCGGCCGGGTCGGACTGCAGGAGCGGACCGGGCACCGGCCGGGCCAGCTGTCCGGCGGCCAGCAGCAGCGCGTCGCCATCGCCCGGGCCCTGATCTCGGGCCCCGAGGTGCTCTTCGCCGACGAGCCGACCGGCGCGCTGGACACCATGACCGCCCGCGAGGTCCTGACCCTGCTCCGGCAGACCGTCGACGAGTTCGGCCAGACCATCGTCATGGTCACCCACGACCCGGTCGCCGCGTCCTACGCCGACGACGTGCTGTTCCTGGCCGACGGCCGGGTCGCCGACACGATGTCCGCGCCGACCGCCGCCAAGGTCGCCGACCGCATGATCCGCCTGGGAGCGTGGAACCGATGATGCTCAGCTTCGCGCTCGCCACCCTGCGGCACCGCAAGGCCGGCTTCGCCGGCGCCTTCGTCGCCCTGTTCTGCGCCGCCGCGCTGGTCTGCGGCTGCGGGACGCTGCTCGCCACGGGGCTGCTCGGCAGCGTCCAGCCCGAGCGGTACGCGGCCGCGCCGATCGTGGTCGCCGGGGACCAGAACGTCCACCACGTCGAGAACAAGGGCAAGGGCAAGGTCAAGGAGAAGGCCAAGCCGATCGCCGACCACGCCTGGGTGCCCGCCGCACTCGCCGAGCGCATCAAGGCGTTGCCCTCGGTGCGGGAGGTTGCCACGGAGGTGACCTTCCCGGTGCTGCTGCCCGGCGGCCCCACGAGCGAGTCCTGGGGCCACGGCTGGGAGTCCGCGCCGCTGGCCGGCGTGACGCTGGCCGCCGGGAGCGCGCCGTCGGCTGCCGACGAGGTCGTGCTGGACGCGGCCACGGCCGCCCGGACCCACCTGTCCGCGGGCTCCACCGTGCAGGCCCGCACCGCCACCGGGACGCTGACCCTGCGCGTCGTCGGCGTCACCGGCCAGGGCTTCGCCAGTCAGGCGGCGGTGTACTTCGCCCCCGAGCGGGCCCGGCAGCTCGCCGGCCACGACGGCCTGCTGAGCGCGATCGGCGTGTTCCCGGCCGCGCCCTCGGCCGCCGCCGATGTCGAGGCCCTGCTCCGGAGCGTCCCGGCCACGGCCGCCGCCCCGGCCGCCGTCGCCCGCACCGGTGACGACCGCGGACCGGTGGAGTTCCCCGACGCCGCCAACGCCCAGGTGCGCCTGGTCAGCATGGGCGCCGTCCTGGCCGGCACCTCCCTGCTCGTCGCCCTGCTGGTCGTCGTCGGCACCTTCGGCCTGTCGATCCAGCAGCGTCAGCGCGAGATCGCGGTGCTGCGCGCCGTCGCCGCGACCGGACGGCAGGTCCGGAAGATGATCGGCGGCGAGGCGCTCGCCGTGGGCCTGGCCGCCGGGGTCCTCGGCGCCGCCGCCGGCCTGCCGCTGGGCGGTTGGCTGCGCGACCGGTTCGTCGCGCTGGACGTGATCCCCGAGAACCTCCCCGTCGTCCTCTCCCCGTTCCCCGTGCTCGCCGCCGCCGGCGCCACCCTGCTGGCCGGCTGGGGCGCCGCCCGGATCTCGGCGCGGCGGGCCACCGCCATCAAGCCGGTGGAGGCCCTTGGCGAGGCCGAGATCAAGCCGCCGCGGCTGGGCTGGGCGCGGATCGTCTTCGGCGTCCTCGCCACCGTGGGCGCGGTGGTCCTCACCGCCCTGCTCACCGCGCTGCACTCGGACCAGGCCTCCACCCCGGTCTGCTTCATCGCCGTCCTGCTGTGGTGCACGGCGCTGTCGCTGCTCGGTCCGCCGGTCGTCCGGGCCGCTGTCGCGGTGCTGGGCCTGCCGCTGCGGGTGTCCCGGGTCGGCGGTTACCTCGCCGCCCACAACCTGCGGGCCGCGGCGCACCGGCTGGCCTCGGTCGTCACCCCGCTGACCCTGCTGGTCGCGATGGCCTGCACCATCCTCTTCACCCAGACCACCGTCGACCGGGCCTCGGGTGCGCAGCGCGACCGCGGGAGCGTCGCCGACTTCGTGGTCGGGCCGCGCGTCCCCTCCTCCGCCGCCGCGTCGGTCGCCGCCGTCCCCGGCGTGCGGACCGTGACCCGGGTGCTGCACACCCAGGTCCGCGACGGCCTGACCAAGCGCAGCGTCCAGGCGGTCACGCCCGAGCGGTTGACCGACACCCTGGACCTCGGGGTGACCGCGGGCGACATCGGCACGCTGGCGGACGGTACGGCGGCGGCCGCGGACGGGCTGGGCTACCGCCTCGGCCAGCGGATCCGGCTCACCCTCGCCGACGGCACCCCGGCCGAGGTCACCGTCGTCGCCCTGTACGCCCGGGGCCTGGGCTTCGGCGACCTGACGCTGGCGCACGACCTGGTGGCCGCGCACGTCGACGTCCCCCTCGACGACAACCTGCTCGTCCGGGGGGAGGGCGTCACCCGGTCGGCGCTGGCCGCCGCGCTGCGGGCCGAGCCCGGCCTCGGCGTCCTGGACCGCGCCGCCGCGCAGGCCGCGGGCAACCGGACGAGCGCCCAGATCGGCTACGTCACGCTCGGCCTGATCATCGCCTTCGTCGCCATCGCCGTCCTCAACACCCTCGCCATGAGCATCACCGACCGCCGTCAGGAGTTCACCGCCCTGCGGCTGATCGGCACCACCCGCCGCCAGGTCCGCCGGATGCTCGGCTGGGAGACCGCGACCTCCGTCGCGATCGCCACCGTCCTCGGTCTCGGGATCGCGTTCGCGGTGCTCACCACCTACGCCCGGGGCATCACCCGGGGCACCGCCGCGGTCGCCGTGCCGATCGGCCTGCTCGCGGTCGTCCTCGCCGGCGGTGCGGCGCTCGCCGCCGTGGGCACCTGGCTGCCGGCCCGCGCCGCGCTGCGCGGCCGGGAGCGGTCGGCCTGAGCAAGCGTCCGGTACGGCAGCGGCCGCAGGTCACTCGACCTGCGGCCGCTGCCGTCCCCGGGCTTGCGCGGACGCGAGCCCGGGCCGGCCCGGTTCGGTGCGGGCCGGCGCCGGCGGGTCAGCGCGGGCCGGTGGCGAGGGCCTCGATGGCCGGCACGAGGGCGGCGGGGGTGGGGAGGGCCTCGTTCTCGGCACGGAGGCGGGCCGCCGCGTCGCGCAGCGCCGGGTCGGAGACGAGACGGGTGAGCAGGGGGGCGTCGACGTCGTCGGAGGCCGAGCGCAGGGCGGCACCGGTGGCGGTGAGGATGTCGGCGACGGCGAAGTTGTCGGCGCCCTGGGGGAGCAGCAGTTGGGGCAGTCCGGCCTGCAGGGCGGTGAGCGTGCTGCCGGAGCCACCGTGGTGGATCGCCGCGTCGCAGACCCGCAGCAGCTCCGCGAGCGGGACCCACGGCAGCGGCCGGACGTTGGCCGGGAGGGTGCCGAGGTGGGTGAGGTCGGCGGCCCCGACGGCGAGCAGGAATTCGGCGTCGACGGAGGCGGCCGACTCGATCAGGCGGGTGATCGCGTGCACGCCGTCCATGTCGGCGACCACGGTGCCCAGGGTCACGGCGACCCGCGGCCGGGTGCCGCGGCGCAGCAGGTCGGCGGGGACGACGCCGCCGCCGTTGTAGGGGAGGTAGCGCATCCGCAGGCCGCCCTGGTCGCCGCCGAGCGAGGCCGGGACGATGTCCAGCGGGGTGGACTCGGCCGGGCCGGCCACGCCGTGCGCCTCGTAGACGTCGGTGAAGTGGGTGGCGAGCCGCGCGGCCATGTCGAGGCCGGAGGTGAAGCCGAAGTTCTGGAGTGCCACCGGGATCTTGAGCTTGGCCGCGACCAACTGGGCGGAGGCCAGGCAGGAGTCGTGGATCAGCAGGTCGGGCGCCCAGGCGTCGGCGGTGGCCAGCAGGTCGTCCACGGTGGAGCGGGAGGCGTGGGCGAAGGCGGCGGCGGCCAGGTCGAGGATCTCGTCCTGGTCCAGGTCCGGTGTGGCGTAGCTCGTCCGGCCGGTGGACTCCTCGAACGCCTCCCGGAGCGGCCGGCCGTCGCCGATCTCGACGATCGGGAAGCCGGCCTCCCGGAGCTGGTCCATGGGCTTCGGGCTGGCGAACAGGATCTCGTGCCCGGCGGCGCGCAGGGCCTGCGCCGTCGGCACCATCGGGAAGAGGTGGCTGGCCGCGGCCGGGCCGGTGAAGAGGATGCGCACGATTGTCTCCTGGGCGTTCTTCGAGCTGGTTCGGAGTTGGCTGGTGCGGGCCGGGGCCCGCTCTCTCCGTGAACTGACGATCGGTCAATTCCCGTTCCCGGCAGGATCGATTATCGGACGTTCTGTCACAGGCCTTGTGGACGGGAGCGGAATGTGCTCCGTCCGACCGCTCCGGCGGTGGCCGCCGTGGCGACGAGGCGGGTCGCCTTCCGGTCAGGCGGCCGCGAGGAAGCCGCGGACCGTCGAGGTGAAGGCCTCGGACTGCTCGAAGACCACGACGTGGCCGGTGTCGAACTCGGTGTACTCGCTGCCGGCGATGGCCGCGTGCAGGCGGCGGGCGTTCTCCACCGGGATGGTGGCGTCCTGGGTGCAGCCGATCACCAGGGTCGGGGCCTGGACGCGGGGGAGCAGCTCGGTGATGTCGAGGTTCAGGTTGAGGCCGATGTGGCGCAGCGTGCCGGGGGTCGGCCGCATGAACGTGGCGTTGGCCTCGACGCCCTCGCGCCCGATCCCGTTGAGGAAGCCGCGGCTGAACGCGGTGAGGGTGGCGTAGCGGCCGAAGGCGGCGGTGTCGTCGGCGATGGCGAGCCAGACGGTCATCATGTTGCGCAGGTACTCGTCGTCCGCGTTGATCCAGCCCGCGGCGGCGACCAGGCGGCGCACCTGCTCCGGGCGGCGGGCCGCGGCAGCGGTGGCGACGACGGCGCCGAGCGAGAAGCCGACGAGGTCGGCCGGGCCGCGGCCGGCGTCCTCGATGACGGCGTTGACCTGGGCGGCGAGGGTCTCGACGGTCAGCTCGCCGCCGTCGTCCTCGGCGGCCTCGCTGCCGGACAGCTCGGGGAGCAGCACGGTGTAGCGGTCGGTGAAGCCGTCCAGCAGGTGGTCCCACATGCCGGAGCCGGGGCCGGTGCCGTGGACGAGGACGAGGGTCTCGGGGCCCTCGCCGACGACGCGGTAGGGGATGCGGGCGGAGTCGACGGTGATGGTGGGCATGGCTTGGTCCCTTCGGCGGGCGGGTGCGGGTCGTTCGTCGGGCGGAGCCGCTGGCTCCTTCCGACAGAAAGTAAACTACACGGTGTAGGTAACTGAGACAACTACACCGTGCAGTGCACTTTGGAGTCCGTGAGAGCCCGTGGGAGCCCGCGGGAGCCCTGGGCGCCCGTGAGGGCCCGGCCGTTCTGCCGCCCGGGTGCCGACGCGTGGTGCCCGGGTGTGCGGCGAGGGCCGGCCCCGGGGTGGGGCCGGCCCTCGTGCGCGGGGTCGGATCAGCTGCCGTAGAGGCGCAGGAAGGCGCGGACCCCGGCGGTGATGCCGGGCAGCAGCTCGGCCTCGGGGACGTGGACCGCGCCGAAGAAGGTGCGGTCGGCGGCGCCGCTGAAGGTGAGCAGGGTGAACTGGGTGGCGGCGAGCTCCGCGTCCTCGATCCGTAGCAGCCCCAGCCCGGCGAGCCGGCCGAAGTGCGCGGTGAGGTCGCGCTGGGAGGCGAGCGGGCCGGCGTCCAGCCAGGCGTTGAGCACCTCGGGCGGGATGTTGCCGGCCTCGGCGCGGATCGTCCGGCCGAGCGCGTAGTGGTCGCCCGCGGTGAGGACGGCCCGGGCGCGGTCGACCGCGAAGGCGGTGAGGTCGGCCTCCAGGTCGACGATCTTGTGCAGGTGCCGGTCGGCCAACCGGGCGATGACCTCGGTCAGTTCGCCGGCCGTCTCCAGGGCGACGGACAGGAACAGCTTCTCCTTGTCGCCGAAGTGGTTGTAGATGGTGCGCTTGGACACCCCGGCCTCGGCGGCGATCGTGTCCACGCTGGCCCGGGTGTAGCCCTCGCGACCGAAGACCGTGCTCGCCGCGCGGGCGATGGCCCGGCGCTTCTCCGGCATGCGCCGCGAGTTCGCGGCGGCGGCCGGGGCCCCTGGCGTTCCTGGTGTCCCTGCGGTCATCGGGGTCTCTCCTTCGCGGCCTGGATTGCACTACTCGGTGCAGTTTACTCTTGGGGGGTGCGTCCGGTGCGGCGCGCGCGACACCGTGCGGCACTGCGCCGTGCGCCGTGGCGGGTGGAACTGCGCCGGGCCGCACGGGGCGTGGAACTGTGGCGCTCCGGCGTGCCGTCCACGCAGTGACGGAATCCCTTCCCGGGTCGAACGCCGGGAGAAGTGCGGAGGGCCCGGTGCAGTCAGGTGGAGCCGAAGTGAACGTCGAGATCCCGGCCGGGCCGCTGCGGTCGGCGCCCGCCGGACCCCCCGCACGGCCCGCGCGGGCCGCGGTGGACCAGGACGCCGCCGCCGAACGCTGCGAGCACCTGCTGCGGGAGACGCTGGACGCCGTCCGGCCGGCACTGTCCTGGCGACGTGCCGCGCCCAGCGCGGGGGCGCGCCTGCCGGCACCCGGCTCCGGCCCGGCCGACGGTGGTGTCCAGTGGTACGTGGGGCGCGGCCGGGACATCGTCACGATCATCTCGGCCGCCCGCCGGGGGGAGCTGCCGGTCATGGTGGAGGCGGGGTGGCGGCGGCGCGGCTGGACCATCACCTCGGTGAACGCCGGTCGTGACCTGCCCGGAGTCGCCGCGGTCACGCCGGACGGCTACCGGCTCGCACTGGAGTTCGGCGGGCTGGGCGAGGCCCGGCTGACGGCGACCTCGCCGGGGGTGGCCCGCTCCGCGCGGCCGGACGGTGCCCGCGGCGGGCCCGAAGTCCCGTTCGCCGCAGGCGCGGTGAGGCCACTGCCGGAGGTCTGCTGCCCGTTCTGGAGCGCGATGGTCTGATCCGGGCGGCGTGCGCGGTGGTGCCGCGTCGAAGAGGGGTGTCGAGAAGGCGCGGAGCGAGTCCCCCCGGACTCGCTCCGCGCCTTCCCCGCACACGGCATCGGCACGCCGTACCCCCCGACTCCCCGGTCCCCTCGCCGCACCCCCCTGGCAGCCACCCTCCGGCGAGGGTGGGTCGCACAGACCCCGGCGAGGCCCCACCACCGGGGGCGTCGTTGATCTCCACGCTAACAAACCGAGTGGTTGGTTTGTCAATAGTGAGATCCACGAAACATCCACATTCTCGGGGCGGGCCTCCGGGTGGGTGCGGCCGGCTGAGGGGGCGTCACCGGTCGGACTCCGGGAAGGCCTTTTCCGGCAAGGGTGATCCGTATACGTGCTGATCGGCCGGCGCGGGGGCCCTGCGGGACGGTGGGAGCGGGGACGGAGGGACCGGGGCCGGTCCGGCCTCACCCGTCCGGTCGAACGCCCGGAGCGGGCGCCGGGCGTCGGCCGGTCCGGAATCCGACACTCCGGGGGTGCGCCCGGCACGGAGCGGTACCGGGCGGGTGCTCAGCGCAGCAGGCGGCGCTCCTTGGCCACGGCCACCGCGCCCGCCCGGGTGTCGACGCCCAACTTGTCGTAGATCCGGCCCAGGTGGGTCTTCACCGTGGCCTCGCTGATGAACAGCGCCCGGGCGATCTCCCGGTTGCCCAGCCCCTGCGCGAGCTGGGCGAGGATCTCCTGCTCACGCTCGGTCAACTGCGGTACGGGGGCCCGCATCTGGGCCATCACCCGGGAGGCGACCGGCGGCGACAGCACCGTACGGCCGCGCGCGGCCGCGTGCACCGCCGCGAACAGCTCCTCCGGCCGCTCGGCCTTCAGCAGGTAGCCGGTGGCGCCCGCGCCGATCGCCCGGGTGATGTCGGCGTCGGTGTCGTAGGTGGTGAGCACCAGGACGTGCGGTGCGCCGGGCGCGGCGGTGATCCGCCGGGTGGCCTCGACACCGTCGATGCCCTCGCCGAGCTGGAGGTCCATCAGCACGACCTGCGGCGCCAGCCGGGCGGCCAGCGCGACCGCCTCCTCGCCGTTGCTCGCCTCGCCGACCACCTCGATGTCACCGGCGCTGGCCAGCAGCGCCAGCAGGCCGGCCCGGACGACGGCGTGGTCGTCGCAGACCAGCAGCCGCACCGGTGGCGTCGCGGGGGCAGTGCTCATCGGGGCTCCAAGGGGGCTCGGCGGGGCTCCAGCGGGATCGCGGCGGAGACGACGGTGCCCTCGCCGGGGGTGCTCTCGACGGTCAGGGTGCCACCGAGCTGCCGCAGCCGGGCCCGCATCGCGGGCAGGCCGTGACCGCGCCCGCCGCCGTCGGCGCCCGGCGGGCCGGGGCGCGGGCCGCCGGGCCCGACCGGGTGGAACCCCCGGCCGTCGTCGGCGATGTCCAGCACGGCCTGGTCGCCGAGGAAGGAGAGGGTCAGCGCGGCGGCCGAGGCCCCGGCGTGCTCCCGGACGTTGGCCAGCGCGCCCTGGGCGATCCGCAGCAGCGCGGACTGCGCGGCGGCGGGCAGCGGCACCGGGGCGCCGTCCAGGTGGAACCGGACCGGCAGCCCGCTCTCGGCGGACTCCCGCTCGGCGAGCGAGCGCAGCGCCTGGTCGAGGGTGCGGCCGTCGGCGAGCTCGGCGGGCGCGAGGTCGTGGACGAAGCGGCGGGCCTCGGCGAGGTTGCGGGCCGCCACCTCGGCGGCGGTGCGGACATGGGTCCGGGCCGTCACCGGGTCGGCCTCCCAGGTGCGGTCGGCGGCCTGGAGCAGCATCTGCTGGCTGGAGAGCCCCTGCGCCAGGGTGTCGTGGATCTCCATGGCCAGCCGCTCGCGCTCGGCCAGGGTGCCCTCCCGCCGCTCGGTGGCGGCGAGTTCGCGCCGGGTGCGGACGAGGTCCGCGATCAGCGCCCGCTGCCGTTCGGCCTGCCGCTCCATGTACAGGAAGACGGCGGTGGCCAGCGCCGCCACGGCGGGCGGCAGCAGCACCAGATTGGCGTCCACCCCGCCCAGCCGGACCTCGCCGATCACCACCAGCAGGGTGAGCGCGGCCACCAGCGGGATGGCCGCCCGGGCGGGCAGGGTGCGCAGGGCCGTGTAGACCAGCGGGACGGCGCACCAGGCGAAGCTCGGCGCCAGAAGCACCAGCACCACCCAGAGCGCGACCACCAGGGCCAGTGGCCAGAGCCTGCGCCGGTGCCCGGGGGCGGGCGGCCGGCGATGCGCCAGCCAGGAGCCGACCGGCTGGGCGACGGCCAGGGCGACGCCGAGGCCGATCACCCAGGGGATGCGGGGGTTGCCGGGGTGGTGGGTGAGGTAGCGGCCGAGCGAGGTGGCGAGCAGCAGCAGGAAGGCGGAGTCCAGCAGGACGGCCAGTCGGCCGGCGTCCGGGTCGTCGGGGGCGAGGCCGGCGTCCGGGGCGGGACGGTCCTGCTCCACGGGGTGGTCCTGCGCCACGGGGCGGCTCCTTCCCACTCTGCTGTCGACACTCATGGCTACCGCGCTGACCTGCGCCGATCCCTCGATGGTGACCCGTCCGACCCGGTCGCGCATCAGCCGATCGGTTGACGGGGCCGTCCTCCATCATGCGCGCCGGCGGCGGCCGGACCGTCGATGCGGCCGGGGGGTCGGCGACCGGAGGATCGATACCGAAGCCGCCGAGCCCGACCGGCCCCCTGATTCCGGCCGTGGCCCCGAACGATCCGACGAGGAGCTTGACCATGAAGAAGACCTCCGTGCGCACCCGTGTGCTGACCGGTACCGTCGCCGCCGCCGCGCTGGCCGCCGCCACCGTCGGCGCCGTCTCGGCCAGTGCCGACACCACCGAGACCCCGGCCGCCGCCGCGGCGGTGAAGGCCGACACCCAGAACAAGAACCTCACCCAGACCACCGGGCTGACCATCGAGGCCGCCACCAAGGCCGCCCAGGCCACCCTGGACGCGGCCACCAAGGCCGGCCAGCACGTCTCGGTCGCGGTGGTGGACCGCGACGGCATCACCCGGGTGCTGCTCAAGGGCGACGGCGCCGGCCCGCAGTCGCCGGAGTCGGCCGAGCGCAAGGCCTTCACGGCCGTCTCCTGGAACGCGCCGACCTCCGAGCTGGCCAAGCGCCTGGCGCAGGCGCCCAACCTGAAGGACATCCCGGGCACGCTGTTCCTGGCCGGCGGCGCCCCGGTGCAGGCCAAGGGCGCACCGGTCGCGGCGATCGGCGTCGCGGGCGCGCCCAGCGGCGACCTGGACGAGCAGTTCGCCCAGGCGGGTGTCGCGGCGCTCGGCAAGTAGCGGGCGGCGGGCGGCGGACGCCCGCCGCGGCGGCCGGTGCACCGGAGCGGACCCCCGACCGCTCCGGTGCACCGGCGTTCCCGTGCCCGGCGTTCCCGTGCCCGGCGGTGCCGTACCCGGCGGTGCCCGTGCCCGTACCCGCCGGTGCCCGCGTCGTGGCGGGGGCCCGCCGTCGCGGCGGGGTCCGCGTCCGGCGTACCGGGTCCGCGGTATCCGCTGCGCCCCGGCGCCGGAGCGGCCAGGATGGACGCATGCCCCACATGACCGAGGCCGAATGGCGCGCGTTCCTCGCCGCCGGCACCCGTACCGCGAAGATCGCCACCACCCGGGCCGACGGCCGGCCGCACGTCGCGCCGGTCTGGTTCCTGCTGGAGGGCGACGAGATCGTGTTCAACACCGGCGCCGGCACCGTCAAGGGCCGCACCCTGGCCCGGGACGGCCGGGTGATGATCTGCGTGGACGACGATCGGCCGCCGTTCTCCTACGCCCTCGTCCAGGGCACCGCCCGGCTCGGCGACGACCTGGCCGAGGTGCGCGCCTGGGCCACCCGGATCGCCGCCCGGTACATGGGCGAGGAACTCGCCGAGCAGTACGGCGCCCGCAACGGCGTCCCCGGCGAGCTGCTCGTACGGGTGAAGATCGAGAAGGTCACCGCAGAACACGGGGTGGCCCATTGAAAAGCCTGTGCCGCTGTCAGTGGCGCGTGGCAGGCTTCCCGCTATGACGGCGTGGACCCTCAACGACATCGAACGTGCGATCCGCTCCTCCTGGGGTGTCGACACCTGTGCGCCCGAGGACTTGGCCCACTGGCGTCCCGACAATCCCGCCCGCGGCCAGTGCGGGGTGACGGCGATGGTGTTGCACGACCTGCTCGGCGGCGAGCTCATGATGGGCGAGGTGCACGTCGGCGGCGTCCGGACGGACCTGCACTGGTGGAACCGGTTCGCCACCGGCTTCGAGATCGACCTCACCCGTGAGCAGTTCGGCCCGGACGAGCGGGTCGGCCCCGGTCGCCCGGTCGCCCGCCCGCAGCGCCCGGGGCGGCTCCAGGCCCAGTACGAGCTGCTGCGCCACCGGGTCGTCGCCGAGCTGGAGGCGGGCCGCCCCCGGCTGCCGGAGCGTGCGTGCGCCTGACCGCGGCGGTGTCGGCGGGCTGACGTAGAGTCGGAAACGCATGGATCGTGGCCGGACGGCCCAGCCGTTCCGGCCCACTTGATCCGGCGCGTTCGCTCCGGCCCACCGGCACACCGGCGTCGGCCCGGCGGCTCCGGCCGGCCGGAGCCGCCGGCCCCGGGGCAGGCCGGTCGGGCCGCCGGGCGACGACGGGAGTGTGCGATGGCCGCGATGACGGTCGGATTCGTGGGGCTCGGCTCGATGGGGCAGGGCATGGCCGCCAGCCTGTTGCGGGCCGGACACCCCGTCCGGGTCTGGAACCGCTCGCCCGAGCCGGTGGCCGCGCTGGTCGCCCAGGGCGCGGAGGCCGCCGACGGACCGGCCGGCGCGTTCGCCGCCGAGGCGGTGGTCTCCATGCTCGCCAACGACGACGCGGTCGAGCGGCTGCTGCTCGACCCCGCCCTGCTGGCCGGAGCCCGGGCCACCCTGCACGTCAACATGGCGACGGTCTCGGTGGCGCTCGCGGAGCGGGCCGAGGCCCTGCACGCCGAGCACGGCATCGGCTACGTCGCCGCGCCCGTCCTCGGCCGGCCCCCGGTGGCGGCGGCCGGCGAGCTGAACATCCTGGCCGCCGGAGCCCCGGAGGCGCTCGCCCGGGCCGAGCCGCTGCTCGCCGCGATGGGGCGCCGGACGTGGCACTTCGGGGAGAGCCCGCGCCAGGCCAACACCGCCAAGATCAGCGCCAACTTCCTGCTGGCCTGCGCGATCGAGTCGATGGCCGAGGCGTGCAGCCTGGCCGAGGCCAACGGCGTCCGCCCGACCGACCTGGTCGAGATGCTCACCGGCACGCTCTTCCCCGGGCCGGTCTACTCCGGCTACGGGGCGATGGTCGCCGAGCGCCGGTACGAGCCGGCCGGCTTCAAGCTGCCGCTGGGGCTCAAGGACGTCGACCTCGCGCTCACCGCCGGTGCCGCGGCGCGGGTGCCGCTGCCGTTCGGCAGCGTGCTGCGGGACGCCTTCCTCGACGCGCTCGCGCACGGCGACGGCGAGAAGGACTGGGCGGCCGTCGCGGCCGTCGCCCGCCGCCGGGCGGGCCTGCCGGCGTAGCGGCCACCGGGCGCCGTGGTGGCGTCGGTGGGTGGTGCCGCACGCCCGGCGGAGCCGTCGGCGCGCTGTCGTAGGCTCGGGGTTTCTGTCACCGTCCGCACGGGGGTCCTGATGTCCGAGCACACCGCCGGCGCCGCAGCGCCGCGTTCCTTCCTCTTCCTGAACGCCAGTTCACGCCCGGACGGCAACTCTGAGCGGTTGGCCCGCCTGGCGGCCGAGGCGAGCCTGCCGGCCGGTGCCGAGCAGCGCTGGCTGCGGCTGAGCGAGTACCCGCTGCCGCTGTTCGAGGACCGCCGGCACAGCGACGACGGCGGCTTCCGCGAGCCGGTCGGCCACGAACGCACCCTGCTGGACGCCACCCTGGCCGCGACCGACCTGGTCTTCGTGGCGCCGGTGTACTGGTACTCGCTGCCGACCAGCGCCAAGCTCTACCTCGACCACTGGTCCGCCTGGCTGCGGGTGCCCGGGGCGGACTTCCGCGCCCGGCTGTCCGGCGGGACCATCTGGGCCGTCACCGCCCTGGCCACCGAGCCTGACAAGGCGGATCCGCTGATCGCCACCCTGCGGCTCTGCGCCGACTACATGGGCATGCGCTGGGGCGGCGCGCTGCTCGGCAACGGCACCCGCCCGGGGGACGTGCTGAACGACGAGCGGGCGCTGGTCGCCGCCAAGTCCTTCTTCGCCGGCTGACACCGGCCGGCACCGGCCGGCACCGGCCGGTCCGGGCTGGTCCGGGCCGACACGGGCGCACGCTGACGCGGGCTGACGCACGCTGACGCGGCCGTTGAGGGGCGGCAGGTCGTGGACCGGCCGCCCGACAGCGATTTTCGGCCACCGCCCGCCCACCCGACGCAGCGTTCCGGACGTGTACCGGTCACACTGGGATCAGCTGACGGTCGGACACAAAAGCCTTATGAAGTGACGGAGTTGGGCCAATCGGACAGTATCCGGTCAGGGTGGTGCACGAAGGGTGGCACCCGCCTTCCGGAGTGGCTGGATCTTTCGGTAGTCTCCGTCGGACTTTCAGCTTGTGGGGGGACCACTGTTCGGACAGCCCCGTCCTTCCGCGCTCCCGGGCCGCGCCCGGACTCTCTCGTGAGGTCTTCCTTGCCCATGTCCATACGTCGCAGTTTCGCCCTTGCCGGCGCCGCCGCCCTCGCCTCCTCGATGGTGCTGGCCGGTGCCCAGGGCGCCGTCGCCGTCGGCACCACCGGCTCCCCGTCCGCCGCCGCGACGCCGCAGGCCGACAAGGCCTCGCGCCAGAGCCTGGACCTCTCCGTGCGCGGAGTGCCGGACACCTTCATCGCGGGCGGCGACGCCCGCGAGTTCACCTTCCGGATCGACAACTCGACCCGGCACGACTTCGTCTTTATCCCGCTGCTCAAGTTCAAGAACCGCGCGGGCAGCCTGGAGGCCGGTGACCTCAAGGTCGAGTACCAGCTGCCCGGCGGCGGCTGGCTGCCCGGTTCGGTGGCACCCGGCGGCGGGGACTCCGACGACGACGCGGTGCTCATCCTGCTCGGCGGGGTCGACTCCGACGACGCGCTGCTCGGCGTGAACCGGGGCAAGGACGTCTCCATCAAGGTCCGCGCCTCGTTCACCAAGGACGCCCCGCTCGGCAAGGCCGGCGTGGTCCCGGTGGTCTTCTCCGAGCAGCTCGACGACCAGACCCACGAGCCCGTCGGCAACGGTCACTTCAGCTGCGACGGCATCACCGGCGCCGGCTTCACCATCAAGGCCGGGAGCAAGCCGACCGCCAGCCCGAGCACCGGCAAGCCGAGCCCCACGGTGAAGCCGACCGGCAGCCCGTCGGCCAGCCAGTCGCCCAGCGGCTCGCCGAGCCACTCGCCCTCGGCGACCGCCACGCCGACGCCCACGGCCACCGCCACGGCGACCACCACCGCGACGCCCACGCCGACCGCCACCACCACGCCGTCGACGACGCCCACCGCGACGTCGTCCGCGACGCCCACCGCCTCGGCGTCGGCCAGCCCCTCGGCGTCCGCCACCGCGTCGTCCTCCGCGACCGCGCAGCCGACCGGTGCGACCACCTCCGCCCCGGCCACCGGCGGGACCGGCACCCAGGAGCCGATCGACTTCCCGGTGACCGTGCCGACCGTGACGCCGCCGAAGCTCACCCCGGCCGCCGTCACCAAGGCCAAGACCGCGGCCGACAACGCCGACAAGGCGCTGGCCCAGACCGGTGGCGGTGACGACACCACCGTCATCGCCATCGCGGGTGGCGCCGTCCTCGCGGCCGGTGCCGGCACCCTCGTGCTGCTCCGTCGCCGCAAGTCCGCCCAGCAGGGCTGACACCGGCTCCGCTGAGCCCCCGGCCGCGCCGGGTTCCGGCCCCGCCGTCGACCGCGCCCCTCGGGTGTCCCTCCACCGGACACCCGAGGGGCGCGTTCGCCTTCCGTCAGGTCACATAGGATGACCGGCCGAAGGGGGGCTCGGCGTCGGGAGAGGTACAGGGGTGCGGGGAGCACGGACGGCACGGTCCACCACCGACTACGAGGCCGCCACCGGGCGGATCGCCGGTCTGCCGGTGCGCAGACACCACGTCCTGCTGGTCGGCTGGACGATCCTCTGGTTCCTGCTGGTCGAGCCCAGCGGCGGCTTCTCCTGGCACTACCTGCGCCAGGGCGAGGAGCTGCTCTTCAGCGGACAGGCCGACGGCGGGCTCTCGCTCTACGCCCACCACCCCGAGCTGCAGATCGGCCCGGTCAGCCTGGCCGTCGCCCGTCTCTTCAGCCCGTTCCCCGCGCACACCGGTCAGGTGGTGGCCGAGGCGGCGATGTCCGGGCTCGGCCTGGTGATGCTCGTGCTGGTCGGCCGCACCGCCGCCTGGTACTACCTGGGCACCGGCACCAACCACCGCCGGCTGCAGCAGCGGCTGCTGGTCGCCGGGCTGGCGTTCATCCCGATGTGGGTGGAGGTCTCGGTCCGCTTCGCGCACCTGGACGACGTGCTGGCGCTGTTCTTCACCACCCTCGCCGCGCACGCGCTCAGCCGGGGCCGGGCCGTCCAGGTCGGCGTCTACCTGGCGCTGGCGGTGGACTCCAAGCCCTGGGCGCTGGCCTTCGCCCCGCTGATCCTCGCGCTGCCCCGGCCCGCCTGGCTGCGTACGGCGCTGTGGTTCGTCGCCCTGGTGGCCGTCGCCTGGCTGCCGTTCTACCTGGGCAACCTGGACACGGTGGCGGCCGCCAAGTTCACCATCCCCAACCAGCCGGCCTCGGCGCTGCGCTGGTTCGGGGTGACCGACCCGACCACCCCGTGGTGGGACCGGCCGCTGCAGTTCGGCCTGGGCCTGGCGCTGGGCAGCATCGCGGTGTGGCGCGGTCGGTGGCCGGCCGTGGTGCTACTGGGGGCGGACGCCCGGATCCTGTTCGACCCCAGCGTCTACACCTACTACAGCGCGTCGATCCTGCTCGGCACCCTGCTCTGGGACGCGGTCGGCCAGAAGCGGCTGGTGCCGTGGTGGAGCTGGATCGCGCTGGCCGCGCTCTACGGCGGCACGCTGCTGATCCCGTCCGACTCGGCGCGCGGCTTCGTCCGGCTGGCCTTCGTGGTGCTGTCGGCCGCGTACGTGCTGCTCTGGCCCACCCGGCAGGACCGCCGTCCGCGTTCCGGGGGAGACGGCGGCGGCCGGTCCGCCCGGCGGCGCGAGCGGGCGCTGGTGGGCGCCGCGGGCTGACCGGTGGTGCGGCCGGCTCAGCCGGCCGCGGTCGCCGGGCCCGGGACGAGATCGCGCGCGTCGTCCGGCACGGAGGCGGGCCGGGCGGGCCCGGAGCGGCCGAACAGCGCCGCCGCCAGCGCCAGACCGGCCACCGCCCCGGCCAGTTGGGCGAGCACGAACCCGGGCACGGAGCCGGGCGCGATCCCGGTGTAGCTGTCGGTCAGCGCCCGCCCGAGGGTCACCGCCGGATTGGCGAACCCGCCGGAGGAGGTGGCCCAGCAGGCCGCGCCGACCCAGAGGCCGACCGCCGCCGGGACGAGTCGGCCGCGCCCGCTGCGGCTCAGCCCGGCGACCACCAGCAGCAGCGTCCCGGTGGCCACCGCCTCGCCGAGCCAGAGCGCGGCGCCGTCCCGGCCGTGCCCGGAGGGCTCGACGAACGGCCGCCCGAACATCGCGTTGGCCAGGCCCGTCCCGGTGACCGCGCCGACCGCCTGCGCGGCGGCGTACCCGCCGAGTTCGGGCAGTGTCGGACCGCTGCCGTCGCGCCGGCCGGCCCACCACGCGCCGACCGTCACCAAGGGGTTGAAGTGCCCGCCGGAGACCGGGCCGAACAGCTCGATCAGCACGGCCAGGGCCAGTGCGGAGGCCCCGACGTCGGCCAGGAACCGGACCCCGCCGTCCTGGCTGAGCGCGGCGGCCTGGATGCCCGCGCCGACCACGACGGCGGCCAGCGCGGCCGTGCCGACCGCCTCCGCGGCCAGTCGTCGTACCAGGGGCGCAGCGGTGGTGGTCATGGCGCCATGGTCGCGGCTGCCGTCCGGCCCCGGCAATAGGCGGCTTCGTCCAAGCCGGGGCCCGTCCGGGGCGGTCCGCTCGGAGACTCGCACGGGGCCGTCGGCCCCCGGGGCCGACGGGGCCGGCGGGACGGGCCGGGCAGCCGGGGCCGGCGGGGCGGACCGGCCGTACGCGGCTCGTGGCGCGCTCCCCGCGAGACTGGGCTTGACCCTCACGCAACGGGAGGCGGGAGAGTCGTGGTCAGCGAGAAGGGAGCGACCCGGATGAGCGGCGGCTACTCGGTCGGTGCCGTGGCGAAGATCGCCAAGGTGACCGTCCGCACCCTGCACCACTACGACGAGATCGGACTGCTCGCCCCCCAGGGGCGCACCCCGGCCGGCTACCGCCGGTACCAGGACTCCGACCTCGACCGGCTGCAGCGGATCCTGTTCTACCGCGAACTCGGGTTCCCCCTGGAAGAGATCGCGGCCATCCTGGACGACGACTCGGTCAGCCCGAGCGAGCACCTGCGGCGCCAGCACAAGCTGCTGACCGATCGCATCGGCCACCTCCAGGAACTGGCCGCGGCTGTCGAACACGCCATGGAGGCACGGAAGATGGGCATTCAGCTGACCCCGGAGGAGAAGTTCGAGGTCTTCGGCGAGTCCTACCAGGAGGACTGGGAGACCGAGGCCGAGCAGCGCTGGGGCGACACCGACGCCTGGGCGCAGTCCCAGCGCCGGACCGGCGGCTACAGCAAGGACGACTGGCAGCGGATCAAGGCCGAGACGGACGCGCTCAACGCCCGCCTGGTCGAGGCCTTCACCGCCGGCGAACCGGCCGACGGCGGCCCGGCCATGGACCTCGCCGAGGTCCACCGGCAGCACATCTGCGACAACTTCTACGACTGCACCTTCGAGATCCACCGCGGCATCGCCGGGATGTACCTCGCCGACCCGAGGTTCACCGCCACCTACGAGCAGCTCGCCCCGGGCCTCGCCCGGTGGCTGCACGACGCGATGCTCGCCAACGCGGCCCTGCGCACCGGCGAGCAGGCGTAGGGACCGGCCCCGCGGCCGCGGGGGAGTCAGGCCGCGCCGCTGCCGAAGCTGCGCCGGTAGGCGGTCGGGGAGGTGCGCATCACCCGGCCGAAGTGGTGCCGGAAGGTCGCGGCGCTCTCGAAGCCGACGGCGGTGGCGATCTCCTCCACCGAGCCGTCCGGGGATTCGAGCAGCGGCAGGCTGGCCGCGATGCGCTGGGTGACGACCCAGCGCATCGGGCTGGTGCCGTTGCGGGCGGTGAAGTGCCGCAGGTAGGAGCGGTCGGACATCCGGGCGGCCCGGGCCAGCAGGGAGATCGTCAGCGGGTCGGACAGGTGGTCCATCGCCCACTGCATGGAGCGGGCGACGCCGTCGTCCTCCTCCTCGACCGGCCGGACGGCCGCCTCGATGAACTGGGCCTGCCCGCCGTCCCGGTGCGGTGGCACCACGAAGCGGCGGGCGACGCTGTTGGCCACCTTGGCGCCGTGGTCCCGGCGGACCAGGTGGAGGCAGAGGTCGATCCCGGCCGCGCTGCCCGCACTGGTCAGGACGGAGCCGCTGTCCACGTACAGCACGTCCGGGTTGACCCGCACGGACGGGTGGCGCTGCTGGAGCAGCTCGGCGTACCGCCAGTGGGTGGTGGCCTCGCGGCCGTCCAGCAGACCGGCGGCGGCCAGTGCGAAGGCGCCGGAGCAGATCGAGACGATCCGGGCGCCGCGCTCGTGCGCCGTGCGCAGGGCGGCGACCAGTCCGGGGGAGACTTCGCCGCTGAAGGCGTTCGGCACCCCCGGGATCACCACGGTGTCGGCGGCGGCGAGGTCCTCCAGGTCGTGATGGGCGGTCAGGGAGAAGCCGCCGACCGACCGCAGCGCGGTGTCCGGCCGGTCGGCGCAGACCTTGAGCCCGTACCAGGGGGCGGCCAGCAGCCCGCTCAGCTCGGGTCGGGCGAGCCCGAACACCTCCACCACCACGCCGAGTTCGAACGGCGTCATGCCGTCGAAGGCGTACACCGCGACGTCGTGCACCGGCTCCGGCCGCCGCCCGATCGCGACGGCCACCGGGCGGGTGGTCTGCTGGTCGGCCATGAAGTCCCCTCGGGCTGAGTGTCGGGTGGCTGAGTGGCGGGTGGCGGGATGCCGGCCGGCGGGGTGCCGGGTGGCGGGATGCCGGTGAGTGTAGCCGTCCCGGCCAGGCCGAAATCTTCTCGGAAGTCACCTGCAACCCCGGGCGTTGTCGCGCGTCCATCACCACAGGGGGGCGGATACTGCCGACAGCCGCGGCAATGGCAGGATTCCCGCCGATCACGATCTTGATCATGTGTCATGACGGTCCGGTCCACGCCGGGCACCGTCCCGGGGGAAAGCAGAACGCGGATGTCCATGGCCATCGGGCCGATTGCGGGACGCGGGAGGAGTGGCGGCTTCTTCGGCTCCGGGCTGATCGGGCTGCTCTTCGGTGCGCAGGAAGCAGGCGGAGCACCCGCCCTCGACAGTGCCCCGGCGAGCTCCGAACAGGAGGTGGTGCAGCGGCGGTCGGGCTTCCGGCTGCTGCGCGGCGGCCGGAAGCCGGAGCCGGAGGAGCGGCCCACCCTGACCGACCTCTACCATGCGCACCGGCTGGGCCTGGTGCGGATGGCCGTCCTGCTGGTCGACCACCAGGACCTCGCCGAGGACGTCGTCCAGGAGGCCTTCACCCAGCTCTACCAGCGGCACGGCGAGCAGCTGGAGGACTTGGACAACGCCCTCGGCTACCTGCGCACCAGCGTGGTCAACGGCGCCCGGTCGATGCTGCGCCGCCGGAAGACGGCCCGCGAGTACGTTCCCCCGCACGAGGCCGACGCGCCGTCGGCCGAGGACCACGCCGTGCTCAACGACGAGCACCGGCGCGTCCTGGTCGCCCTGCAGGAGCTGACCTCCCGCCAGCGCGAGGTGCTGGTGCTGCGCTACTGGTCGGACATGTCCGAAGCACAGATAGCCGAGACCCTGGGGCTGTCCCGGGGCGCCGTGAAGTCCACCGCCAGCCGGGCACTGGACGCCCTGGAAAAGCATCTGGAGAAGGTTCGATGACCGACAAGCTTCCCCGCCGGTCCGGCGGTGACGGTGACGGGCCGGACGACACCCCGATGGAACGGCTGCTCCGCGAGGCGATGAGCGCCCGGGCGATGCAGATCACCGCGCACGACCTGCGCCCGGCCGCCCCGCCGAGCCGGCGGATGCGCCGGCTGAAGCCGGTCCACCTCGCCGCCGTGCCGCTGTTCGGCCTGGCCGCCGCGATGGCGTTCGGCGTGCTCGGCTTCCGCGGTGACACCGTGGCCAAGCAGGAGGACCCGGGCCCGGCGGCCACCGTCACGGCCACCGTGAGCCCGAGCGCGAGCCCGACCGCGGAGCCGACCCCGTCGGAGAGCCCTTCGGCGACGGCCGCGACCACCACGCCGGCGGCCGACCCCGTGACCGAGGCACCGGTCGGCGTCCCGAGCACGACGGGCACCCCGACCACCGCGACCACCACCACGCCCCCGGCGGCGCCGTCGACGCCGTACACCTTCCGGGGCGTGAAGCTCAAGATCCCGGCGGGGTGGCGGGCCGCTCCTGCCGCGGACGCCGCCAGCAGCGACAGACTCTGCGTTCTCAGCCCCGGGGCACCGCAGAACGCGACCTCCCGCGACTGCGACCCGTACGGCGTGACGCTGAACGTGTTCGACGTGGAGGCGGAGTCCTGGCCGTCGGTGTACTTCATGGATTCGCCCGGAGGCTGGAGTTCGCAGCCGAATTGCCCGGTCTGGGACAATCCCCATATTCCCACCGATTCCGAACGACTGACGAGCACCGGCCCGGTGAAGACCACGCCCACCGTGTCCGGCCGCCCCGCGCGCAAGTCGCAGTGGCAGGTCACCTGCAACCCGAAGGAGTCCTTCACGGCGCAGATGTGGGCCCTGCCCAAGGACCAGGTGTTCGTGTCGGCGATCGGTCTCAAGTCCGACTACCAGGCCGGACTGCAGGCGATCGTCAACAGCCTGGACGTCAGTGGCCACCCGGCGCCGTACTCGGGTGATGTGACGGTCTCGACCACCGGCCTCAGCGCAGGGCAGGCGGTCCCGAACGACGGGACCCCGGTGGAGTTCTCGGTGACGTTCAAGAACACCGGCAGGACGACTTACTCGGGCGCCAAGGTCTACTTCTACCCCGGGCTGTACACAACTGCGGAAGAGTTCCCCAAGGGCACCCTGGAGCGCCTGGACGGAGCGAACTGGAAGCCGCTGGACTTCTGGCTGCCGTCCGACCCGGACACTGTTCCGGTACTGCCCCTGGCGCCGGGCCAGAGCGCGACGGTGAAGTACCGCCTGAAGATCGCGGCGACGGAGAAGCCGGACACCTTCCCGCTGAGTATCCGGTACGCCCGCCCGGTGCCGGACACGGGGAGCTACGCCGTCCCCGGTGAGGTCGTCATCCCGCTGAAGGTCGTCGCCAAGTAGCATGCCGCGGGCCCGGCCCCCCGTTCGGGGAGCCGGGCCCGCGGTGCGTCGGTCAGGCCAGCGAGGCCATCCACGCCTCGACGTCCTCGGCGCGGCGGGGCAGGCCCGCCGAGAGGTTCTCGTTGCCGTCGGCGGTGACCAGGATGTCGTCCTCGATCCGGATGCCGATGCCGCGGTACTCCTCGGGCACGGTCAGGTCGTCCTGCTGGAAGTACAGGCCGGGCTCGACGGTGAGCACCATGCCGGGCACCAGCAGCGCGTCGACGTGCTCCTCGGTGCGCGAGTGGGCGCAGTCGTGGACGTCCAGGCCGAGCATGTGGCCGGTGCCGTGCAGGGTCCAGCGGCGCTGCAGGCCCAGCTCCAGGACCTTCTCCAGGTCGTACACCGAGGCGTCCAGCAGGCCCCAGGCGAGCAGGCGCTCGGCCAGCACGCGCTGCGAGGCGTCGTGGAAGTCGCGGAACCGGGCGCCGGGCCGGACCGCGGCGATGCCGGCCTCCTGGGCGTCGTACACCGCGTCGTAGATCTTGCGCTGGAGCGCGTTGAACCGGCCGTCGATCGGCAGCGTGCGGGTGACGTCGGCGGTGTAGAGGGTGTGCGTCTCCACGCCGGCGTCCAGCAGCAGCAGCTCGCCCGGGCGGACCTCGCCGTCGTTGCGCACCCAGTGCAGGGTGGTGGCGTGCGGGCCGGCGGCGCAGATGGAGCCGTAGCCGACGTCGTTGCCCTCGACCCGGGCGCGGCGCCAGAAGGTGCCCTCGATCCAGCGCTCGGAGGTGGCGACGGCCTGGCCGAGCTCGCGGACCACGTCGGTGAAGCCGTTGACGGTGGCGGTGCAGGCGGCCCGCAGCTCGCCGATCTCCCACTCGTCCTTGACCAGTCGCAGACCGCTCAGGAACTCCTTGAGCCCGGCGTCCTGGTCGGCGTCCAGCACGTCGGTGAGCGCGGCCTCCAGGCCGGCGTCGTAGCCGCGCACGATCCGGGTCGGGACGGCGTCGGCCTTGGCGCGCTCGGCCAGCTCCTCGGCGGCCTTGCGGACGTCGCGCACCGGCAGGCCGAGCAGCTGCTCCTGCTCGGTGAGGCTGTGGCGGCGGCCGACCCACAGCTCGCCGTAGCCGTCCAGCCAGAACTCGCCGTTCTCGCGGTCGGAGCGGGGCAGCAGGTAGAGGCCGAAGGCGTGGCCGCTCTCGCCGGTGGGCTCGGCGACCAGCACCGCGTCCTCGGTCTGGTCACCGGTGAGGTGCACGTACTCGCTGGCGGCGCGGAAGTTGTAGTCGGTGTCGTTGGCCCGGACCCGCAGGGTGCCGGCCGGGACGACGAGCCGCTCGCCGGGGAAGGCGGCGGAGAGCCGGGCGCGGCGCTCGGCGGCGTACGGGGCCTGGGCGACCGGGGTGAGGCCGTGCAGCTCGGTGTCGGCCCAGCCGGACTTCATCGAGGCGGCCAGCTCGTCGGAGACCTCCGAGTACAGGCCGTTCTTGCGGCCCTTGAACTCCTGCGGCTCCTCGCCGCCGGTGGCCTCGGGGTTCTCGGCCACCGCGGGGGTGCGGTCCTCGGTCACGTACGTCGCCTCCTTGCGCGGGTGCCGCCCATGGGGGTCCCCCGGGCGAAGGCCGGGGGGCGTCGGATCGCGACACACGTGGGCGGCCGTGCGTCCATGGTACGGACGCCCGGCCGCTCGACCTCCGGCGGCCTTCGGCCGGGGAGGTACCGCCGCGGGGCCGCCGCCGCGGGCGCCGCGGGCTACTCGAAGCGCGCGGCCAGCAGCATCAGGTCATCGGTGGCGGGCCCGGTGTCCCGGTCCGCGCAGACGGCCAGCAGGTGGGCGCAGAGCCGGTCCGGGTCGATCCGCACGTCGCGCGGGGCGTCGGCGGCGGCCCGGCGCAGGTTGGCCTGCCCGGCGTGCAGGGTCGGGCCGCAGCGGCGGGCCAGGCCCTCGGTGTAGAGCACCAGGGTGTCGCCGCGCCCGGCGGTCAGCTCGACGCCCGGCGCCTCCCAGCAGGAGAGCATGCCGAGCGGCGCGGAGAGCGAGGTCTCCACGAACTCGGCGCCCTGCCGGGTGACCAGCACCGGCGGGCAGTGCCCGGCCCCGGCCAGGGTGATCCTGCGCTCCTCGGGTTCGATCCAGGCGTAGAGGGCGGTGGCGCTGCGGGCCGGCTCGGTGGTCTTGAGCAGCAGTTCGAGGTCCCCCAGGACGGAGACCGGGTCCTCGCCCTCCAGTACGGCGTAGGCCCGCAGCGCGGCCCGGACCCGGCCCATCGCGGCCGCCGCGCCCGGGGCGGAGCAGGGGCCGGCGCCCGGGCCGTCGCCGGAGACGCTGCCCACCGTCAGGCCGACGGTGCCGTCGGGCAGCGGGATGGCGTCGTACCAGTCGCTGCCGACCGAGCGGTCCAGCCCGGCCGGGACGAGCCGGGCGGCCAGCCGCAGGCCGGCGGGCTGCGGGAGGCGGTCCGGGAGCAGGCCGCGGCGCAGCGCCTCGGTGGTGCGCCGGACCTGCTCCGCGTCCAGTTGCTTGGCCAGCAGCGGAGCGGCGACGTCGCAGTACCGGCGGACCAGCTCGCGCTGGCGCTCGGTGGGCTCGGCGGGCTCGTCGTAGAACCAGAGGACGGCGGCCAGCGGGCCGTCCTCCTCGGTGGCGAGCGGCAGGCCGTGGCAGCCGCCGAGGCCGAGGTGGGCGGCGAGTTCGCGCAGCCGGGCGCCGATCGCGGGGTCGTCGGCGAGGTCGTGCGACTCCAGCCGGGCGGGCCGGTCGTGCTCGCGCAGCAGTCGGGCGACCGGGCTCTGCTCCGTGGGGACCGTCTCCAGCGCGCCGAGGCTGGCGCGGTCGAGGCCGTACCCGATCGGCTGGCTGTGCCCGCCGCCGGGCAGCACGGTGACCAGCAGGGCGCGGCGGGCGCCGAGCAGCGCGGCGCCGGAGGCCAGTACGGCCTCCAGGGTGGCCGTCAGGCCGCGGGCGCGGGCGAGCCGCTCGGTGTGCTCGTGGAGGCTGGTGAAATCGGACAGCCGTCCGGCCAAACGGTCCTGCACGCCGGCCGGGGGTGCGGTGCGGGCCTCCGGGGCGCCGGCCGGCTCGGTGGCGGCCGGCGGCCCGTCGGCGGCCCGGGGCTCGTCGGCGGGGCAGACCTGCTGCCCGGCCGGTCCGGCGGGGGGTGCGGGGAAGCCCGGGTGGTCGAGCACCGAGAGCCCGCGGGGGCGACGGGGGTCGCCCGGCTCGGAGGATGTCGACGGTGGGTGGGACTCGGTCATGCCGCCACTCCTGACGCGGTGGTACGTGTCATGCGGAACCCCCAGGTACGGCCGATTGGAGCGAGCACGGCCAAAAGGGCGTGTTTCGCCTCGATTCGCTACTACTCGTCATTGATCGACAGCAATGCCACCACTTCTACACAGGCCATTCGGGGCATGTCCAGATCCATGACGACGCGGGTGGCCGGTTCCACGTCCTGCGCGGGCCCGGCCCGGGGCCCGTTCCGTTCGTGCGCGCCCCGGCCGGCCCCGTGGGCATGGAGCGGCCGAGAACGGGCAGAACGGTCAGGACGGCTCCCGCGGGCGTCCGGATCGTATGCTTTCGCCGCCCGTCGGCCGGGTCGGCCGGAAGTCACTCACTCGTACGGTGGAACCAACCGCGCCCGGGCGGCGTCCATCCGGTCGCATACGGGATTCTCGTTCCAAGGGCTGTTCTGATCGCGGCTCTTTCATGTCGTGCTCCACACCGTGCTCCACCCCCGCCACGCCGTTCGCCAAGCCCGCCGGCCCGGTTCGGGCCGGTGCGGCGTTCCCCGATGTGGGCCGGCGGGGCCGGAGCGACCCGAGCGGTCACGGAAAGGAACGAGCGCCATGCGCGAGAACTCGAGGAGCTGGTCGGCAGCACGTTCCACCCGGCTGGCGGCCGCCCTGGCCGCCGCCGTCGACCACCGCTGGCCGGTGGTCCCCGGCACGCTGCTGCGCGGCGGCCGCTGTTCGTGCGGCGACGAGGACTGCTCCGTGCCCGGCGCCCACCCGCACGATCCGCCGCTGCTGGCGGCCACCACCGACGCCCGGATGGTCCGCTGGTGGTGGGAGCGGCAGAGCCCGGACGCGCCGGTGCTCGCGGCGACCGGCGGGACGCTCTCGGCGGTCAGCCTGCCCGCGGCCGCCGGTGCCCGGGCGCTGGCCTACCTCGCCGCGCTGCGGCTGCCGCTCGGCCCGGTCCTGTCGATGCCCGGCCGGTACGCGATGCTGGTGGCCCCGTACTCGCTGGACGCGCTCGGCGAGATGCTCGCCCAACTGCCTTGGGTGCCGGGCTCGTTGCGGTACCACGGGTCGGGCGGCTTCCTGCCGCTGCCGCCCGGCGGCGGGTTGGGGGGCGGGGTGCGCTGGGTGCTGCCGCCGCGTCCGGCGGCGGACGGCGGCGTGTGGCTGCCCGAGGTCGGGCCGCTGCTGGGGGAGTTGGTCGAGGCGACGGTCCAACTGGACAGCGGGCGCTCGGCGTACTGACCGGCGCTTCGGCGGGCTCCCGCCGGCGGTCCGGTCCGCGGTCCTGCCGGCGGTTCGGTCCGTGCTCCCGTCGGCGGTCCGGTCCGTGCCCCCGACCTCGCCGGGGCCCGGGCCGGCCGTGGTCGGCGGCGCTGGTCGGCGTACTGATCGGGCACGGTTCACCGGCCGGGCCGGAAAAACAAAAGATCCGGCCGCTGGCGACGGGGGATGCACCAGCGACCGGACTCTTTAGACAGTAACAAGGATCCGCGCCCGCGCCAATTTCCAAGAGGCCCTGCCCGCCCGGAAATTGCGGTACCGGCGGACAATGTGACGCGTATCACCCGGATCCGAGTCCCCTTTAGTTCAAGGTGACCTGACGGTTCACCAGGTTGGCCCGGGCCCGACGCTCCTCGCCGGTCAGCGGCGCGGGGTCGGCCAGCGTCGCGGCGAGCCGCTCGGCGAACTCGGCCGCCGGCTTCTCGCAGTCGGTCGCGGTCATGGCGAGCGGCAGGTCCCAGACCGGGACGGTGAGGCCGTGCGCGCGGAAGGAACCGACCAGGCGGGTGTCCGGGCCGAGCGAGGACCGGTCGGCGGCGGTGAGCCGGGCCAGCGCGTCCAGCAGCTGCTCCTCCGGCACGGTCATCACCCAGCGCAGGTGGTTCTTGTCCGGGGTGCCGCACCAGTACGCGGAGTCCACGCCGGCCAGCTTCTCGGTCGGGATCGCCGAGGCGTTGGCGCGCTCCAGGGAGGCGGCCACCTCGCCGGTGGCGGTCTCGGCGTCCTCCAGCCAGAACTCGAAGCCGGTGTGCACGGCGGGCGTGAACGCGGCCGAGGCGTCCAGCAGGTCCTGCAGGCGGCGGCCGCCCGGGACGGTCCGGCGGGCGGGGACGGGCGAACCCGGCTCGGCGGCCAGCGCCAGCTCCAGGGCGTCCGCCAGGTCGCGGCTCAGGTCGCCGGAGGCGGACTGGGTCTGCAGGCCGAGCAGGATCGAGCCGTCCTGGCGGCGCAGCGCCGGCCAGGCCAGCGGCAGCACGGTGGCCAGCGTCACCGACGGGACGTCGCCGTTGGCGCTCTCGGCCACCCCGGCGGCCAGCGTCAGCGGCACCGTCGCGGCCGGGACCAGCTCGCGCAGCGCCACCCAGTCGGCCTCGCCGGGCAGACCCTCGAACGGGCGGTGCACCAGCTCCTGCACGGCGTGCGAGGCCTCCCGGCCGTGGCACGCCTTGTACCGGCGGCCCGAACCGCACGGGCAGTCTTCGCGGGCTCCGACCACGGGGATCTCACCCGTGACGGCGGTGGTGGACTGGCTGCGCTGCGGCGCCTTCTTGGCGGCCTTCTTGCCCATGGTGCGGCTCTCCCGGTGGCGGTTTCGGTGTGCTCCGGGCAGCCTACTGACGTTCCCCCGGCGCGTGGGCACGCGCCGGGGCGGGGAGCGCCCCGCGGAGGCTTTCGCGGCGGTGCCGGACCGGGTGCCGCCGGGCCGCGTCGCCGGGGCGGTGGCCGGGCGCGCGGGGCCCGTACGGGGCCGCCTTACGGACCCGCCGTACGGGGCCGCCGTACGGGGTCGGGCGGTGCCGGGTGCCTCCGGTCGGCCGGGGCACCGTGCGGGGTCGCGAGGGGTCGTTCGGACGGCGGTCAGGCGCTGCGGGCATCACCGCCGGTGCGCCTGGCGTGTCGGGCCCGGGCGGGCAGAGCGGCCCAGACCGTGACCTCGCCGGGCGCGTCGCGCACGCCCCAGTCGCTGGCCAGCTGGTCGACGATGCTCAGTCCGCGGCCGCCGCGCGAGGTCAGCGACGGGCTGGCGGGGGACGGCCGGGTCTGGGCACCGCCGTCGGTCACCTCCAGGGTGAGGACCCCGTCCGCGTGCATCTGCCAGCGAACCAGGACGCCGCCGTCGCCCTCGCCGTCGTCCGGCCGGGCCTGGGCCGCGGTCTGCCCCTGGCCCGGCCCCTCGGGGTGGGCCGGGGATCCGCTCGACGCGGCGGCGCCGGGCGCCCGCACCGGTTCGGACGGCCCCGACGGGACGCCGACGAGTACCGGGTCGACGATCTCCGCCCGGGCGCTGCGACCGAGCACCGGCAGCGGGCCGAGCGGCCGCGCGTAACGACATGCATTACTCAGCAGTTCGGAAAGGATCAGAACAGCATCATCAATGACCGGTTCGGGTATCTGCCGGTCTCCCAGATCTCGACGCAGTCGGCGCCGTGCGACCCCGACACTCGCTGGGCCGTGCGGCACTGCCATGGTCGATGAAGTCGGCACTTCACGCGCCACCATCAACGCCACCCCCGGACCTCCTTCAGCGTATGCCGAGGGATGGATGCCCCTTGGTAATGCGTCGGAAACGACCGTACGGCGATCCCGCGCGGACATTTCAAGCCGAGCGACACACGGTGCGCGGCAGGTGATTCCGCGCTCACCCTCTGTCGTGAGAACGCATAATCTCCGACAGGAAACGACGGGGAAGGTTTGAGTCCCTACCAAAGCGATCGTCGACCGACGGGCCTGAAGTGTCGGACAGGGCCGAAGCGAGGCGAGTGGTCACCGGGCTTCACGGGGTACGAAAAGTCCGGTGGGACTGATGGGACTCGACAGTGCCTGCCGCCGCGCAATGGCGCCTGCCGAGGAACACCTGGTGTTCGGAAATCGTGCTCGGGCACGGGGTCCGAACACGGTGCCCGGAAACCCGTGGGCCCGGGAGCGCGGAGCGCCCGCAGGGGCGGCCCGGCTCACCGGCCGAGCTGGGCCAGGACCTCCGCCGGGCGGTTGGTGATGATCCCCGAGACCCCGAGCTCCAGGCAGAGCGCGACATCGGCCGGCTCGTCCACGGTCCAGACGTGCACCTGGTGGCCGAGCTCCCGCAGCCGTGTCACCAGCCGGGGCCTGGCCCGCACCAGATCGATGCCCGGACCGGCGATGCGGGCCCCGCCCGGCAGCGAGGCGCCCGGGCGCAGCCGGCCCTGCAGGGGCAGCGTCCGCTCGAACAGGAACACCCGCGGGTACTCCGGTGCGGCGGCGGCCACCCTGGTCAGTGCCAGCGACGAGAAGCTCATGATCCGGGCCTGCGGGCGGTCGCCCTCCGGCGTGCCGCCGATCTTGAACCGGTCGAGCATCCGCAGCAGCTCGGCCTCCACCCGGCCCCGGAAGCGGACCGGGTGCTTGGTCTCGATCGCCAGATCCACCGGTCGCCCGCAGTCGGCGACCAGCTCCAGCAGGCTCTCCAGCCGCAGGACGCCGCGCAGGTCCGGGTCGGCGCTCGGCTCGCCCGTCTTCCAGGCGCCGAAGTCGTGCGCCTCCAGCTGGGCCAGCGTCATCGCGGAGACCGTGCCGCGGCCGTCCGAGACCCGGCCGATCCGGCGGTCGTGCACGCAGACCAGGTGCCCGTCGGCCGTCACCCGGACGTCGCACTCGACCGCGTCCGCGCCCTCGTCGAGCGCCCGGCGGTAGGCGGCGAGCGTGTGCTCGGGCAGGGCGTGCGAGGAACCGCGGTGGGCGATCACCTGGACGGGCGGCGCGGTGCGCGCCGCCGCCGGGGAGAGGTCTGGGCTGGTCACGCCGTCCACGATAGGCGGCGGAAGTGACACGCAGGCGAAGACGGCCCCAACCTGCGGGGCCGTCTTCGCTGCGGTGCCGGGTGCCGGACCGGTCAGGCCGGTCAGGCCGGTCCGGGTCGGTCAGGCCGCCGTGGTGCGGCGGGTGAGCGGGGTGAGCGCCCAGGTGGCCAGGGCCGGCACCAGGAAGCCGAACAGCGACGCCGAGGTCCACTCCTGGGGCGTGAAGTGCAGCGCCTCCTGCACCGACGTCCAGAAGTCCGTCCACCAGCCGGCGATCGCGGTCGGCGCGATCAGCTGGTAGACCGCGAAGCCGAGCGCCCAGGGCAGCAGCATCAGCCAGCGGGACGGCGCGTCGGCGGCGAGGTTCCAGCCGCGCCGGCCGGCGCCGAGGAAGTAGTCGACCGCCAGCACCGCGAACATCGGCACGAACACCGAGCCGATCAGGCCGAGGAAGGCGTAGTAGGAGTCGGTGAACTCGGTGATCTGCAGCGCCAGCACGGTGATCAGCAGGCCGGTGCCGCCGGTCAGCACCCGGCGGTCCACCTTCGGGAGCAGGTTCTGGATCGACATCGCGGTCGAGTACACGTTGGCGAAGGACTGGTCGGTCTCGCGCAGCACCAGCACCAGCAGGAAGAACCAGCCGGCCCAGACGCCCAGGAAGGAGTCGAAGATCCGGGTGGCGTCGCCGTCGGCCTGCAGCAGCGCGAACAGGCCGAGCACGTAGCACCAGACCTGGGCGACCGTGTAGCCGGAGAAGCTGCCCCAGAAGGCGGAGCGGGCGGTGCGCGAGTGCCGGGTGTAGTCGGCGGCCAGCGGGACGAAGGAGATCGACACCGCGATCATCGCGTCGGTGGCCTTGAGGAAGCCGTGCCAGTTGCCCGCGCCCGGGTCGGACACGCCGCCCCGGCCCAGCTGGACGGTGAAGTACACCATCGCCACCGCGACCGCCGCGGCCACGAAGCGACGCAGCACCGCGATCGCGCCGAGCGGCCAGATGGTCAGCGCGGTGGTCACCGCGCCCGCCAGCACGACGAAGACCCAGCGGTAGCCCTCGGTGTGCGCCACCGTCTGCGCGCCCATCGCGATGACCAGCAGCTCGTACACGCCCCAGCCGATGCACTGGACGATGTTCAGCACCGTCGGCACGTAGGAGAGCTTCGTGCCGAACAGCCCGCGCAGGTTCGCCATCGCCGGCGCGCCGGTCCGGGCCCCGATCAGCGCGGCCACGCCGAGCATCGCGGTGCCGACCACGGTGCCGGCCACGATCGCGGTGATGGCGGCGGCCAGCGACAGCTCGCTGCCCGGCGCGCCGAGCACGGTGGCCGCGGTGGTGAAGCCGATCAGGCTGACGCCGAGGTTCATCCAGAGCGCGAAGTGGTCCCGGAAGCGGAGCGTGCGCGGCGGCTCGGTGTCCAGGACGAGCGGGGCCTCGACCCGGTCGGCCCGCTCCGGACGGTCCAGCACGGCGGTGGCGGCACCCGTGGAACCGGGCGCGCCGTCGGCGGCGTCGGAAGGAACGGTCGTGGACGACTCGGGGAAACCCTTGGACGCGGGGGCGCCCGAAGAAGAGGATGGCGAAGCAGGCGGCATGGCCGATACTCCCTACGCCGGCATTACCCGGACAGGTTCCGGCGGTCTGCGCCCCCTCGACGGTCCGTCCACGGATGCCGTGGCGTACGGTCGACCGGCGCACTCTCAGCCTGGTGGGTCCAAGCTCCCGCGTGTCAGTTTGTCGCGACAGGCTAACCGGCGCGGGGGTGAACGCCAAGGCCAGGCATCCGGCGGTCCGCATCGCGGGACGCCGCGGGGTGGGCGCGTGACGCGTCCCGCGGGTGCCCCGCGCGGGGCGTCGGGGGCGGGTCCGGGTCGGGTCCGGGGCACCGGACGGGGCCGTCGGCGGGCCGGTTGGCGGTCCGGTTGTCGGGCCGGGCTAAGGATTCTTATGAGTTCTTCAGAGGGGTCCTTACGGCAATCGAATCGAGTGTGCGAAAAACTATGGTTGTTGGTCCTGTCAGCTATGGAGGTCGTCCGTGAGCACCGAGCGCGAGGTTGGGCCCACCGGGCCACAGGGGGAGCAGCCCTCCGACGGCCAGGGGGTAGTGGGTCCCGCTCATGACGGTCCGGCGCCCGCCGCCCCGGCCGCGCCGGCGTCCGGCGGGTTCACGCCGACGCTGGCGTTCAGCAAGGTCAGCGCCCCGGAGCCGGCACCCGCCGCCCCGGCCGAGCCGGTCGCGGCTCCCGCGCCGAGCGCGACCGAGGCCGGGTACATCGACGCGCCTCCGCCGGTCCTGCCGCCCGCACCGGCGGTGCCCGCCGCCCCGGTGACCCCCGCGGCCCCGGCAACCCCGGCCCCCGCGCCGGTCACCAACCCGTACGCCACCCCGGGCACCCCGGTCGCGGCGGCGGCCCACGACCCGTACGGCGCCCCGGCCGCTCCGGCCGCGCCCGCGCCGCACCACCCGTTCGGCGCCGGCCAGCCGCTCGGCGGCTGGGGCGCCCACGACGCCCCGCCCGGCGGGCCCGGTGCGCCCGGCGGCCCGGGCTACCCCGGCGGCCCGCTCGGCTACCCGGCCGAGTACCCCGGCGCCCCCGAGCCCGGCGGCCCGCGCAAGAAGCGCGGCGGTCTGATCGCGCTGATCGCCGCCGTCGCCCTGGTCGCCGGTGTGGCCGGCGGCGCGCTCGGCGTCACCGTCGCGGACCGCAACGGCGGCGGCATCGTCGCCTCGGACGACCACAAGAGCACCACCGTCCAGGCCAACAACACCCAGAAGAACGAGCCCGCCCCCGGCTCCGTCGCCGGCATCGCGCAGAAGGCGCTGCCCAGCGTCGTCACCATCAAGGCGCAGGGCAACGGCGAGTCCGGCACCGGTACCGGCTTCGTCTTCGACACCGAGGGCCACATCCTCACCAACAACCACGTCGTCGCGCCCGCCTCCAACGGCGGCAAACTGACCGTCAAGTTCGCCGACGGCAGCTCCTACAACGCCTCGGTGCTCGGCCGCGCCGAGGGCTACGACGTGGCGGTGGTGAAGCTCGACAACCCGCCCAAGGACAAGCTGACGCCGCTTCCGCTGGCCGACTCCGACAAGGTCAACGTCGGCGACTCCACGATCGCCATCGGCGCGCCGTACGGCCTGGAGTCCACCGTCACCACCGGCATCATCAGTGCCAAGGACCGCCCGGTCGCCTCCGGCGACGAGACCGGCGCGCAGTCCTCGTACATGAACGCCCTGCAGACCGACGCCTCCATCAACCCCGGCAACTCCGGCGGCCCGCTGCTGGACGCCAGCGGCGCGGTGATGGGCATCAACTCGGCGATCCAGTCCAACACTTCCAGCACCGGCCGGGCCGGCAGCATCGGCCTCGGCTTCGCCATCCCGATCAACCAGGCCAAGTGGGTCGCCGAGACGCTGATCAAGACCGGCAAGCCGGTCTACGCCAAGCTGGACGTCCTGCGCAACGATGATTACAAGGGCGACGGCGCCCAGATCCAGACCCGCGACATCCAGGGCACCCCGGCCGTCACCCCCGGCGGCGCCGCCGACAAGGCGGGCCTCAAGCCCGGCGACGTCATCACCAAGCTCGGCGGCAGCCCGATCGAGAACGGCCCGGCCCTGGTCAGCAAGATCTGGACGCACAAGCCCGGAGAGACCGTCGATGTCGAGTACACCCGCAACGGCCAGACCCTCACCACCAAGGTCACCCTCGCGGAGCGCGTCGGCGACTGACCCCCACTCCGAAACCAGGTGCACCGAACCCCGCCGGACCCGTTAGGCTGACCTCCGCCTGGAGAGCTGCCCGAGCGGCCTAAGGGAACAGTCTTGAAAACTGTCGTGCGGTGACCCCGTACCGTGGGTTCGAATCCCACGCTCTCCGCTGGTAGGAGAACCACCTGCTCAGGGCGGGTGTCGACGTCGAGTCGGCACCCGCCCTTCGCGTTGTCCGGGGTGGGGTTCACCTGAACGGGGGGTTTGGGGCGGGGGCGTCCTCGTGAGGGGCTGAGGGGGCTCGTTCGTCGGAGGTAAGGGGCGGACTGCCCTGGGCCCGGCGAGGAGAGACGGATGGCCTGGTACCCCGGCGCTGAGAAGCTGGAGCTTCAGCCCGAGTCGGACGAGCAGCCGGCGATCGTGCCGACGCAGGTGATCTTCCACAGCATCGCGGCGCCGTGGACGCCGCGCCGCATCTACGAGTACTGGCGGGACTCGACCAATCTGGAGTCGCACTTCGGGGTCGGCTACGACGGCAGCGTCGGCCAGTTCATCGGCACCGAGACCCGGGCGGACGCCAACATGGGGGCCAACCGGAGGGCGGACGGCACGGGGGCGGTGAGCGTCGAGTCGGCGAGCGACGACCAGAACACCGACCCGTGGACGGCCGCGCAGCTCGCCGCGCTGATCGCGCTCGGCGTCTGGCTGCACCGGCAGCACGGGATCCCGGCGCGGGTCTGCCGCTCCGCGGACGACCCGGGGTTCGGCTTCCACCGGCTGTTCCCGGAGTGGTCGGACGGCGGCACCGCCTGCCCCGGGGACGCCCGGGTGCGGCAGTTCTACGACGTCGTCCTGCCCGGCATCGCCGCAGGTGGTGGCGGCGGCCCGCTGCCCCCACCGCGGTCGGACGCCGGGCCGGCCCGTTACCGGGTGACGATCAACGGGCTGGAGTACGGTTACGGCGCGCACGGGCCGCAGGTCCGCGAGGTGGGCGAGGCGCTGGTGGCGGCCGGGCACGGCTCGCACTACACGGCCGGTCCGGACGAGGACTGGCGGGACGCCGACACCCTCAACTACCAGGACTACCAGCGCGGTCTGGGTTATTCGGGCAGTGCCGCGGACGGTGTCCCGGGCGAGGACTCGCTGCGCCGGCTGCTCGGTCACCTGCCCTCGCCGCGCCGGGTCTCGCTGGCCCACATCGTCACGGCGGCCCGGACGGACCCGGGCGCCGAGCAGGGCCACCAGAGCTACGGCGGTGAGGTCCGGATCGTCGAACAGGCGCTGGCCGACGAGGGGTTCCTGGAGCAGCGCTGGGTGGACGGCTCGCTCGGCAGCAGGTCGGTGCAGGCCTACGCGGCCTTCCAGCGCAGCCTCGGCTATGGGGGTTCGGACGCCAACGGCATCCCCGGTCAGCGGAGTCTGCGGGAGCTGGGGCAGCGGCGCGGGTTCGACGTCACGGACTGACGGGCCGGCAGTCCCGCCCGGCCGTGAGTGCCGGTGCTTGACCATGACACGGTGTGAGGGTCTGCACTGGAGGCATCATGTTCAACATCGGAGACTTCGCCAAGCACGGCCGGGTGTCGGTCCGGATGCTGCGCCACTACGACGCGATCGGGCTGCTGCACCCGGCCCGCGTCGACCCGGTCAGCGGCTACCGCTGTTACGAGGCCGCCCAGCTCGCCCGGCTCAACCGCGTCATCGCCCTCAAGGACCTCGGCTTCACCCTGCAGCAGGTGCGGGCCGTCCTGGACGAGCGGGTGGACGTGGCCGAGCTGCGCGGGATGCTGCGGCTGCGGCAGGCCGAGCTGGCCGCCGCGATGGCGGCGGACGCGCAGCGGCTGACCCGCGTCGAGGCGAGGCTCCGGACGATCGAGAGCGAGGGAAGCATGCCTGCGCAGGATGTCGTGGTGAAGCGGGTGCCGTCGGTCCGGGTGGCGGAGCTGACCGCGGTCGCGGCCAGTTACCAGCCGGAGGACATCGGGCCGGTGATCGGCCCGCTGTTCGAGGAGCTCTGCCGTCGGCTGGCGGAGGCCGGGGTGGCGGAGACCGGCCCCTCCGTGGCCCGGTACGAGGACACCCCTGAGGGGGACGGCTCGGTGCTGATCCGGGTGGCGGTCCCGGTCGGGGCGGCGGTGTCCGGGGTGGAGAGGTCCGGGGCGGGGGAGCGCGGCTTCGACGTGGTCGATCTGCCGGAGATCGCGGAGGCGGCGACCATCGTGCACCGGGGGTCGATGGACGACGCGCTGGGTGCCTTCCAGACGCTGGCCCGGTTCATCGACGAGAACGGCTACCGCTCCACGGGGTACGCCCGGGAGCTGTACCTGGAGTGCCCGGATGCGCCGGCGGACTGGGTGACGGAGTTCCAGGAGCCGGTCGTCCGCTCGTAGCCGGCCGGCGCCGGGCCGGGCCGGTGCGGCCCGGTCGGATCGGCCTTGCCCTCGACCTGGTCGAGGGTCCTACGGTCGGCGGGCATGGGAACAAGCACCACGACCACGCCCGCCGGTAGGACCGCCGTCGCCGCGGCGCCGGCCGCGCTCCCGGGCCCGTACCTCTTCTGGCTGGCCGGCACCCAGGCCGGCCTGCTGGGGGACGCCGCGCTCCACCTCGCCCTGGGGTGGGCGGCCGCCGCCCACGGCGGGGGCGCGGCCGGCCTGGTCCTGACCGCGATCACGCTGCCCCGCACCGCCCTGGTCCTGCTGGGCGGTGCGGTGGCGGACCGGTTCGGCGCCCGCCGGGTGATGCTCGCCGGGGACGCGGTGATGCTGGCCGTCACCCTGGCCCTCGCGGCCGTCTCGGGCGGCCGGGGCACCCCGCTCTGGCTGCTCCTGTCGGCGGCCGCGGTGATCGGCACCGTCGACGCGTTCTACCTCCCGGCGAGCGGCTCGATGCCGCGCCGCCTGGTGGGCCCGGGGCAGTTGCCGCGCGCCCTCGCGCTGCGGCAGGCCGGCGGGCAGGTCGCGGCCCTGCTCGGGGCGCCGCTCGGTGGCGTCCTGGTCGCGGTGGGCGGGCTGCCGGGGGTGGCGCTGGCGGACGCGGCGAGCTTCGGGGTGCTCCTGTTGGTGCTGCTGCGGGTCCGGGTGGCGGAGCCGGAGGGGTTGCAACCGGCCGGCTCCGGCGAAGCGGAGCGCGGCCCCGCCCGGCCCGGACTGCTGCGCGAGGCGGCGGCCGGGGTCCGGCTGGCGCTGCGGGACCCACTGCTGCGCGCCGCACTGCTGCTCACCGGCGTCGCCGCGGGGGCGCTGCTGCCGGTGGTCTCGCTCCTCGCGCCGCTGCTCGCCCGGGCCCACGGCTGGGGGGCCTGGTCCGCCGGGCTGTTGGCCGGCGGGCAGGGGGCCGGGGTGCTCGCGGTGGCGGGTCTGGTCTCCTGGCGGGGCGCGCTGCGCCGGGCCGGGGTCGGGGCGGCGGCCGGGCTCTGCGCGGCCTCGGCGGGGATCGCGGTGCTGGCCTGGGCGGCGGATCCGGTCACGGCGACGGCCGGCGGCGTGCTGGCGGGGGCCGGGTCGGGGCTGTTCGCCTGCCACCTCGGACCGCTGGTGCTGGGCGGCGCACCGGCGACCCATCTCTCCCGGATCCAGGCCGTGTTGACACTGGTGCAGAGCGCGGCCCTGGTGCTGTCGACCGGACTGCTCGGCCTCCTGGCCGACGCGGCCGGTGCCCGCTGGCCGACGTCGCTCTGCGCGCTCGTCACCGGTGCGGCCGGGCTGGCCGCCTGGGCGTCCACCGTGCTGCGCCGGGCCTGATCCGGACGGGGGCCGCCCACCCGGGGCCCCGCCCCGTCCCGGTCCCACCCGTCCCGGTCGCCTTCCGCCGCCGGGCCGGGCCGGGCCACCCGGCGGCGCCCCCGTCGCAGGACCGTCGGCCGGCGCCGCCGCCCCTCCGTGGGCCGGGAACCGGACACGGGCGGGCCGGAGCGGCGTACTTGCCGGTCGTGCGGTGGCGGGGCAGAGTGCGAGCAGAGGGCGATGGGCGGCGTTCGACTCGATCCCACGCGACCGGACGGCGTACGGCTCGACGCCGTACGACCGGGCGGCGTACGGCCCGGGTGACGCGCGCCGCGCGGCGATCGGAGGCGGCGATGAGTGATCTGACGGACCGACTGGCACCGGGTCTCCCGCCCGGGGCACTGGTGGTGGACCCGGATGTGATGGCCGCCTACAGCCACGACATGGCGGGTTTCTGCGCGGCCGGCACGCCCGCCGTGGTGGTCTTCCCGGAGACGGTCGAGCAGGTGCGGCACATCCTGCGGACCGCCACCGAGCTGCGGGTGCCGGTGGTGCCGCAGGGTGCCCGGACCGGGCTCTCCGGTGCGGCCAACGCCGTCGACGGCTGCATCGTGCTGTCGATGGTGAAGATGAACCGCATCCTGGAGATCGACCCGGTGAACCGGATCGCGGTGGTCGAGCCGGGTGTGGTGAACGCGGAGCTGTCCAGGGCAGCGGGAGAGTTGGGCCTTGCCTACCCGCCGGACCCGTCCAGCTGGGAGTCCTGCACCATCGGCGGCAACATCGGCACCGGCGCGGGCGGGCTCTGCTGCGTCAAGTACGGCGTCACCAGCGAGTACGTGCTCGGCCTCGACGTGGTGCTGGCGGACGGGCGGCTGCTGTCCACCGGTCGCCGGACGGCCAAGGGCGTCGCCGGCTACGACCTGACCCGCCTGATGGTCGGCTCGGAGGGCACGCTGGGCGTGGTGGTCGGCGCGGTGGTGGCGCTGCGGCCCGCACCGGCGCCGCAGTTGGCGCTGGCGGCGGAGTTCCCGAGCGCGGACACGGCGGGCGCCGCGGTCTGCGAGGTGATGGCGCGCGGGCTCACGCCGTCGCTGATGGAGCTGATGGACGCGGTCAGTGTGCGGGCGGTCAACGAGCTGGGGCAGATGGGGCTGCCGGAGTCGACGCAGGCGCTGCTGCTGGTGGCCTTCGACGGGCCGGACCCGACGGGCGAACTGGCGGCGGTGGGGGAGATCTGCCGGGCGGCGGGTGCCACCGAGGTGGTGCCGGCCGAGGACCAGGCGGAGTCCGAACTGCTGCTGCAGGCACGGCGGCTGGCCCTCCCCGCGATGGACCGGCTGGGGACGACGATGATCGACGACGTGGCGGTGCCGCGTTCGCGGCTGGCCGAGATGCTGAACGGCGTCGCCGCGATCGCCGAGCGCCACGCGCTGACCATCGGGGTGGTCAGCCATGCCGGGGACGGCAACACCCATCCGATCGTCATCTTCGACGCCGACGACCCCGAGGAGTCGGCCCGGGCGCAGCGCTCCTTCGACGAGATCATGGCGCTGGGGCTGGAGTTGGGCGGCACCATCACCGGGGAGCACGGGGTCGGGCTGCTGAAGCGGGAGTGGCTGGCGCGCGAGCTGGGGCCGGTGGCACTGGAGTTGCAGCAGCAGCTGAAGGCGGTCTTCGATCCGCTGGGCATTCTCAATCCCGGCAAGGCGGTCTGATTGTCAGCTCTTCGCGTCTTCCGTCGTCCTTCGGCTGCCCTTTTCCGAAGAACTAAGTAGGATTTTGGAATAGTCGCAGAATGGCTGGATATATCGACAAGGGAGGGTGACCCTCCCTTTGGGGGGCGTGTTCGCCGAGGTCGTGCGCCAGGGTGGTGCGCCCGGTTGTCCGTGTGCCCCCCGCACGCCTCTCGCGATGGTGCTTCCATCCGCCACCGTTCGGGCGAAATCGCAGGTGAGTGCCGGTGTGTCGGGGCACTGTCCGCTGCGGCGCCCGTTATTCACCGTCGCCCTGGATATCACGCTAACGGGCGAAAACTGGGCCGCGAGGTGGTGCTTTGTCGATTTGTTGCGGAAGTCTGTCTCTCGGCGTCGCAGCCCGCAGGTGATCGTCTGGCCGACGAACTCCCGCACACAATGCACGATTTACAGCTTTCTTGGAGGCACTCATGGCTCGCATCCGTAACCGCCGGCTGGCCGGTCTTCTGGTCGCGGCCCCGCTGGCGGCGGGTCTGCTGCTGGCCGGCGCCGGGGCCGCCGCCGCCGACAACGGCGCGCTGGCCAACGACGGTTCCAACAGTGGTGTGGTGTCGAACGTCGGGACGGGCAACGTCTTCGGCTCGGTCGACGGCAACTACGTCTCCACCCAGCAGACGGCCACCGGTTCGGGCGCCTCGAACCAGGCCAACACCCTCGCGGTGAAGGACAACTCGGGCACCATCCTGGCCGCCCAGTCCAACAAGAACTTCAACATCGTCTTCGCCCCGGTCTTCAACTGACGGGAACGGGTGCCACCGTCGGCGGGGGCGCCGGAGGTGGGTGACCGCGAGTGAGCTGAGTGCTCGCGGTGGGGCTCGAAGCGAGACAACTCGATGCACGGAACCGGGCAGCGGAAAGGGTCACCGCGAACCGGCCTCGTGGGCGGTGCCGCCATCGGCACCGCCCACGAGTGCGTTCGGGGCGCGGCGCGGGGGCGCGGCGCGGGGGCACGGACCGGGCCGGGTCCGGGCGGACCCCGGGCCGGGCCCGCGCCCGCTCCCGGACAGGGCGCGCGCGGAACCGTCACCCGTCGGCGGTACGGTTGCGCTCCGACAGCGCACCCCGCGCCCGGGCCCTGCGGCCGGCCGGCCAGGGGCTGCGGCCGCGGCAACCGGAAGGAAGGGCGCGATGGCAGCGGAGGAGGAGGGCCTGAACGGTCCGGGCGAGGCCAGGCCTGCCCCGGGGTCGGAGTCGAGGCCCGGGACGAGGCCCGAGCCCAGGTCCGTACCCGAGCTGTTGCTCGGCCGCCCGCCGATGGCCCGCCCGCTGCCGACCTTCGACGCCGAGTCGGCCCCGACCGAGCCCGGCCCGCTCTTCGTCGACTGGCTCGCGACCGCGCTCGCGGCCGGCGTGCTGGACCCGCAGGTGGCCACGCTCTCCACGGTCGACGCCGACGGCCTGCCCGACGCCCGGGTACTGGTGCTGCGCGACGTCGACGCCTCCGGCACCGGCTGGGTCTTCTCGGCCGCCGCCGACAGTCCGAAGGGCCGCCAGCTCGCCGACCACCCGGCCGCCGCGCTCACCCTCTACTGGCCGCCGCTGGGCCGCCAGGTGCGGGTCCGCGGCACGGTCGAGCGGGCGGCCGACCAGGTCGCGGCAGCCGAGTTCGCCACCCGCTCCCCGGAAGCCCGGGTCGGTGCGCTGGTCGGCCGGCAGAGCGAGCCGCTGGCCTCCCCGGCCGAGTACGACGAGGCGGAGGCCGTCGCCCGCCGCCGGCTGGAGGCCACCCCGGACGCCGTCGCGGCCGGGCACGCCGTCTACACGCTCTGGGCGCACGAGGTGGAGTTCTGGCAGGGCGACGCGAACCGCCGCCACGTCCGGCTCCGCTACACCCGGACGGGCCCGGTCCGCACCCCGGAGTGGTCGCGAACCCTGCTCTGGCCGTAACGGCCGGCCGGTCCGGCGGTCCGGCCACCTGGCCACCCGGCCCCAGGGCCATCGGCCCGGTGACCGCGCTGCAGTCACCGCGGCGCAGTCACCGCAGTGCGGTCAGCGCCGCCCGGTCAGCGTGGCCCCCACGCTGGCGGCCACCACGCAGCCGATACCGGCCAGCTGCACCGCGCCGAGCAGCTGGCCCAGCACCACCAGACCGACCAGCGCGCTGACCGCCGGCTCCAGGCTCACCAGGACGCTGAACACCCGCTGCGGCATCCGCCGCAGCGCGGTCATCTCCAGCGCGTACGGGATCACCGGGAGCAGCAGCGACACCCCGGCCACCGCGAGCAGCAGCATCAGCGGCGAGGCACCGGGCGCGGTCAGCCCGTCCCAGGCCTGGCCGAGCCCGAACGGCGCCAGCGTCAGCGCGCCGACCGTCATCGACACCGCGAGCCCCTGGAACCCCTGGAACGCGGCGCCGACCTTGTCGGTGAACAGGATGTACGCGGCGTAGCAGGCGGCCGCCCCGAAGGCGTAGGCCAGACCGACCGGGTCGAGCGACGATCCGCCGCCGCCCTCGCCGAGCAGCGTCAGCAGGGCCACCCCGCCGGCCGCGAGCAGCGCCCAGACCAGGTGGCTGGCCCGGCGGGCGAAGATCAGCGCGACCGCGAGCGGGCCGAGGAACTCGATGGTGGCGGCGGTGCCCATCGGCAGCCGGTCGATCGCCCCGGCGAAGAGCAGGGTCATCCCGGCGGACGCCACCCCGAGCAGCGCGGCGGCGGCGAGGTCGCGCGGCCGGCGGCCGCGCAGGCGGGGCCGGGTGACGGCGAGCAGGATCACCGCCGCGAACCCGAGCCGCAGGAAGGTCGTGCCACTCACTCCGAGCGGGTCGAACAGCGGCTTGGAGAGGGCGATGCCGAGCTGCACCAGGAACATCGCGGCCAGACAGAAGAGCGGCGCCGGGATTCTCTCCGGGCGCCGCACGAGCTTCGAGAACCGCCGGCCGGCCGGCCCGGCGGGTTGCGCGTTCGGCGGCAGCCCGGGGTCGGGGGCCCCGTCTCGTCGCCAGCCACCGCGCTCGCCGGCGGGCTCGCCCTTGGGGGCGGGCGGCATGGCAAGGGCCTCGGCGACGGCGGAGGCCGGCGTCGGGGAGATGGTTTGGCCGGTATGGGACGTGGGCATAATGGCGAGTTTGCCGTAAGGAGTCACTCGGGGGCAAGCTCGTTACCAAAATGCGGACGGATGCGGACGGGTGCGGCCGAAAGGGTGAGCTTCTCCGGCTCGTGCGGCGAGGTTGCCGTGTTCTTCCGATGGTCCGTCAGTATCAAGGCCGGGTGCGCTATCTCCGCCCGGCGGCCCTCGCCGCAGCCTCCCTCGTGCTCCTGCTCGCGATCGACGGGGCAGGCGTCAGCGCCGAGGCGACCGCCCCGGTGGCCGCCGCCGTGCCCCGCATCCGGGCCACCGTCCTGCCCGACCGGTCGGGTCCGCCCGCCGTGCGGCTCCGCGACCTCTACAGCGGCGAGGCCTTCGACGCCTGCACCGCGCCCCCGCTCGACACCCTCCGTGCCTGGCACGGCGCCTCCCCGTACGGCGCGGTCGGCATCTACACCAGTGGTGCCCAGCGCGGCTGCGCCCAGCCGAGGCTCACCGCCGACTGGGTCCGCCAGGCACGGGAGACGGGCTGGCGGTTCCTCCCCGTCCACGTCGGCCTGCAGGCGCCGTGCAGCGAGCTCAAGGGCAAGCCCCAGCGGATCGTCCCGGCCCGGGCGGTCCAGCAGGGGCGGGACGAGGCGGCCGAGGCGGTCCGCGGGCTCAAGGCCGTCGGGCTGGGCACGGGCAGTCCGGTCTTCCTGGACATCGAGTCGTACCCGATGCGCGATCCGGCCTGCGGCCAGGCCGTCGTCGACTTCGTGCTCGGCTGGACCCAGGCCCTGCACACGGTCGGCTACCGGTCCGGCTTCTACTCCAGCCTCGACTCCGGCATCGCCGACCTCGCCGCCGCCGCCCGCGCGGGCAGCGCCCCGCTGCCCGACACGCTCTGGTACGCCCGCTGGGACGACCACGCCGACACCGACGGCGGCGGCGCCCTCACCTCCGACCTCTGGGCGGACCGACAGCGCGTCCACCAGTACCGGGGCAACGTCGAGGAGACGTACGGCGGCGCCACGCTGACCGTCGACCGCAACCGGGTGGACGCCCTGCTGGCGAGCTGACGGGCCGCAACCCCCGGCCGGATAGGGTGTCCCGTCGACTGGTCACACGGAGGGGGACGGGCGTGTCGGAAGGTCAGGGGCACTACGCCGGAGCGGGCGGACACGGAGCCGGCCCGCAGCCCACGCCGTACCCGCAGCCCACGCCGTACCCGCAGGGCGGCCCGTACGCCGGGCCGAACCCGTACAGCCCGGCCGACAACCCGTACGCCCAGGGCAACCCGTACGCCCAGGGCAACCCGTACACCCAGGGCACCCCGTACCCGCAGAGCGGCCCGTACGGACAGGCCAACCCGTACGGACAGCCCGTCCCGGCGGCCCGGCCGCCCGCCGCGTCGCCCTCGCCCGCGTCGTCCGCCGCCCCGCCCTTCGACGGCGCCTTCCCCGGCCCGCGGCCACGCCGCAGCCGGATCGCCGTACTGCTGCAGTTCACCCTCCAGTGGATCTACGCCCCGCTCTGGATCGCCGCCCTGGCCGCCCTGTTCGCGATCCTGCTCTGGAGTGGCGCGAGCGGCCCGTCCGAGCCCAACTCCGACTCCTGGCTGAAGGTCAACCGCACCTTCATCCCGCCGCGTCGCCTCAAGGCCGAGCTCACCGGCCGTGCGGAGGACTGGGAGCGGTACGTGGCCCCGATCCTGGAGCGCCGGATCCGCACCGCCGAGGCGGGCCACGCCGCCGGTGCCGGTGAGGTCGGGGCGGACTTCGGCCGCACGATGGGCGTCAAGCTCGCGGTGCGCCTCTACCGGGGCCTCGGCGCGGCCGGGGTGGTGCGGCTCGCCGAGCGGTACGGCTGGCAGGGCGTGCCCTCCGGTGGTGACCTGGCGCGCGTCCGGCTCAGCCGGCGGTTCCCCGCCCCGGCCGCGGTGTTCGCGCCGGGCCCGCAGGATCCGCCGGCCGCCCCGGGCACGCCGTGGGGTGCGCGCCCGGCCCGGTCCGCGCTCCTGCTGCCGTTCATGTTCGTGCTGCAGATCGGCTACGTCCCCGTCTGCGGCGTGCTCAGCCTGCTGGCCTTCTGGGTGAAGCACCCGGAACCCGACTACTGGGACCGCTGGGGCGCCCGCTGGGCGGTCGGGCCGCGTGCCTTCTGGGCGGAGTTCTCCGGCAGCGCCGCCGCCTGGGACCGCCATGTGCGCCGCATCGTCGCCCGCGAGGTCCGCCCGGGCAACCGAGGCACCGAGGCCCCCCGGCGGATCCGCGTCAACCTCGCGACCTACCGCGGCGCGGGTGCCCAGCACGTCCTGCGGGTCGCCGCCGAGCAGGGGTTCTTCCTGGACCCGGCCTACCTGCCGGAACCCGAGGTCTGCGTCCGCCTCCACCGCCCCGACCGGCAGGCCTGACCGGTCGCGGCCGCCGCGCCGTCTGCCCCGCCCGCCGCGCTGTTCGCCCCGGCCGCCGTTGCGCCCGGGGCGGCGCGGGTCAGTCCCGGAGGCCGAGCGCCAGCCAGCCGCGCCCGTCGCAGTCCCGGCAGGTCTCCGGGATGTGGCCGGTGCCCGACCGGTCGGCCCGAACGCCCAGCCGCGCCCTCGTCCGCACCCCGTCGGAACAGCACGGACACGGCAGTCGGAACCCGGCCGGCTCCGGCTGCACCCGGCGATCGTCATGACTGTCGCTCATGCCCCTCAGTATCGCGTGCCGCTGTCGGCGCGGCCCGCCGCCACGGAGCCGGCGGAAGGCCCGGCCACGGAGCCCGCGGCGCCTGCCGCGAACCCGTGACCGGTGCAACGGGTCCGTGATGCTGACAGCGGGCAGGCGGAGAGGCAGAATCGGGCTGGACTGCCTGTATTACCGCCCGGTAGCCACCCGGTAGCCGCGCAGTCGCAGCCGCAGTGCCGCCAGGTCAAGGAGGACCCGTGTTCAGCACGATGCAGGACGTCCCGCTCACCGTCGCCCGGATCTTGGAGCACGGGTCGACGATCCACGGGCGGTCGACCGTCACCACCTGGGACGGCACCGGGCCCCTCGTCCGGACGTACGCCGAGGTCGGGGCGCGCGCCGCGCAGCTCGCCCACGCGCTGCGGGACGAACTCGGGGTGACCGGGGACGACCGGGTGGCCACGCTGATGTGGAACAACGCCGAGCACCTGGAGGCGTACCTCGCGGCGCCGTCCATGGGGGCCGTGCTGCACACGCTCAACCTGCGGCTCCCCGCGGTCCAGCTGTCGTTCATCATCAACCACGCCGCCGACCGCGTGATCATCGTCAACGGCACCGTGCTCCCGCTGCTGGCCGCCGTCCTCCCGGAACTCGCCCCCACGCTCAAGCACATCGTGGTCAGCGGCCCCGGCGACCGGTCCGTGCTGGCCGGCTTCGCCGGCGGCGTGCACGACTACGAGGAGCTGATCGCCGACCGGCCCACCACGTACCCGTGGCGGACCGACATCGACGAGCGCCAGGCCGCCGTGCTCTGCTACACCTCCGGCACCACCGGCGACCCGAAGGGCGTGCTCTACAGCCACCGCTCGATCTTCCTGCACGGCCTCCAGGTCAACACCGGCGACAACTTCGCCTTCACCCCGCGCGACATCGCGCTGCCGGTCGTCCCGATGTTCCACGTCAACGCCTGGGGCATCCCGCACGGCGCCTTCATGTCCGGCGCGAGCCTGCTCATGCCGGACCGCTTCCTCCAGCCGAAGCCGATGGCCGAGATGATCGCCCGGGTGCGGCCCACCGTCGGCGCCGCGGTGCCGACCATCTGGAACGGCCTGCTCGACGAGCTGGACGCGGGCGACTACGACACCTCCAGCCTGCGCATGGTGGTCATCGGCGGCTCCGCCTGCCCGCCCTCGCTGATGAAGGCCTTCGACGAGCGGCACGGCATCCGGGTGGTGCACGCCTGGGGCATGACCGAGACCTCGCCGCTCGGCGCCTTCGCCCAGCCGCCCGGCGGCCTCACCGCCGAGGAGGAGTGGCCGTACCGGGTCACCCAGGGCGTCTTCCCGGCCTCGGTCGAGGCCCGGCTGACCGGTCCGGGCGGCGAGCGGATGCCGCACGACGGCGTCTCGGCGGGCGAGTTGGAGGTGCGCGGGCCGTGGATCGCCGGCGCGTACTACGGCGGCGCCGGCCACGACCCGGAGCGCCCGGACGACAAGTTCTCCGAGGACGGCTGGCTGCGCACCGGTGACGTCGGCACCATCACCCCGGACGGCTACCTGACGCTGACCGACCGGGCCAAGGACGTGATCAAGTCCGGCGGCGAGTGGATCTCCTCGGTGGACCTGGAGAACCACCTGATGGCCCACCCGGAGGTCGCCGAGGCCGCCGTGGTGGCCGTCCCGGACGAGAAGTGGGGCGAGCGCCCGCTGGCCACCGTCGTGCTGCGGCCGGGCGCCACCGTCGGGCTGAAGGACCTGCGGGCGTTCCTCGCCGAGCGGGTCGCCTCCTGGCAGCTGCCGGAGCGCTGGGCGATCGTCGAGACGGTGCCGAAGACCTCGGTCGGCAAGTTCGACAAGAAGGTCATCCGGGCCGGCTACGCGGCCGACGAGCTGGACGTCACGGTGCTCGGCAAGGAGTAGCCGCGGAGCGGCGGTGAAGAGCGGGGGCCGGTCACCACGGGTGGCCGGCCCCCGGGCGCGTCAGCCGGCGGCCGCGACGCCCGCCTCGCCCATCGCGCCGATCCGCCCGAGCAGGTCGACGATCCGGGATTGGACGTCCGCGCTGGTGGAGCGCTCGGCGAGGAACAGCACCGTCTCGCCGGTGCGCAGCCGGGGCAGTTCGCGCGGGTCGAGGTCGACCGAGGTGTAGACGACCAGCGGGGTGCGGTGCAGCCGGTCGTTGGTGCGCAGCCAGTCCAGCAGGCCGACCCGCCGGCGGCGGATCTGGAAGAGGTCCATCACCACCAGGTTCGGCTGCACGCTGCTGGCGCGGGCGACGGCGTCGTTCTCGTCCACCGCGTGCTCGACGTGCATGCCGCGCCGTTCCAGGCTGCTGATCAGGGCGGCGGCGATGTCCGGATCGCCCTCGACCAGCAGGACCCGGGGGGCGTGGTTCTCGCCGTCGCGCGGGGCGAGGGCGCGCAGCAGCACGGCGGGGTCGGCGCCGTACGCGGCGTCCCGGGTGGCCTGGCCGAGGCCGGCGGTGACCAGCACCGGGACCCGGCTGTTGAGGGCCGCCGTGCGCAGCGACTGCAGCGCGGTCCGGGTGATCGGGCCGGTCAGCGGGTCGACGAACAGCGCGGCGGGGAAGCCGGCGATCTGGGCGTCGACCTCCTCGCGGGAGCGGACGATCACCGGGTGGTAGCCGCGGTCCTGCAGGGCCTGCCGGGTGGCCGGGTCGGGCTCGGGCCAGACCAGCAGCCGGCGCGGGCTGCCGTCCCCGGCGGGGAGGGCCTGGGCGGGGTGCTCGGCGGGGTCGTCGTGACCGGCGGCGGGGAGTTCGGCCATCGGGCGCGGCGCCGGCCGGGCCTCGGGCGCGGCGGGCAGCTGCGGTGCGCCGGCCGGTGGGACCGGGGCGGCCGGGAAGGCCTCGCCCGGGCCGCCGTGACCTGCCGGTCCGGAGCCGCCCGGAGCGCCGAGCGGGCGCGGCGGAGCGAGCTCGGCCAGGCCGCTGCCGACCGGCTGCGGACCGTCCGGACCGGACGTGGCCGGGCCGTCCGCCCCGGCGGCGGGCAGCGCGGGCCGGGCGAGCTCCAGCGCGCCGGAGGCTCCCTCGGCCGCGGCCGTTCCGTGCGTCGTCCCCTGAGCCTGTGCTTGTGCCTGGGCCTGTGCGTCGGTGTCGGGGCCGGGCGGGACGGCCAGCCGACGACGCCGGCCGGTCGGCGCGGCGGCGGCCGGCTCGGGCGCCGCGGGCGCGGGGCCGGCGGGCAGCGCGTGCTCCAGGCCGGGGTAGAGCGGGGCGGCGGAGTCGGGCATGCCGGGGAGCGCGAACCCACCGGACGAGTCCTCGTTGGCCGGCAGCGCGCGGCGCCGCCGGGACGGCTTCGGCTCCTCCCCGGCGTCGGCCTCCCGGCCGGTCCGGCCGAAGGCCTCGGCACCGGTCGGAGCGCCCTCGGCCGCGGCCTCGCCGGCCGGCGCCCCGGTCGCCGGGGGACCGGCGACGGGAGTGCCGTCCGCCGGGGTACCGGCCGGAACCCGGGCAGCGGAGTCGGTGGGTGCGGGGGCGGGCCCGAGTGCGAGCGGGCCGCGCGGAGCCGTCGGAGCGGGCGCGGCGGCGCGCTCGTCGGGGCGGCCGTCGACCGGCACCGCGTACGCCGTGCCGGAGCGGCCGTCGTCCTTGCCCCACGGGTCGCTCGCCTGGGGGGTCGGGCCGCCCAGGCCCTGGCGCCCGTACGCGGGGTCGTTGCCGGTGCCGTTCCACTGCTCGGGGACGGCCCGCTCGACCCGTGCCGGGGCGTTCGGCCACCGTTCGGCGGCGGCGGCAGCAGCGGCCGCGTCGGCCTCGGGGGCGGCGGCGGGCTCGGCCGCCGGCCGGCCCCGGCGCCCGCGCCGCTCGGCCACCCGCGCCTGCGCCGGCTCGTCCTTCGTCCCCTGCTCCGGTGCGGAGGTCTGGTCGGCCGTCTCGCCGGCCGCCGGGCCGTCGACCGGTGCCGCCTCGGCGTCGTCCTCGGCCCGCCGGGCCGCGGGCAGCTGGGGGATGCCCGGCAGATCGGGCAGCACGGCGCTGTCGGTCTCCTTGGGCCGGTCCGACCGGCCCTCGGCCGACGCGCGTTCGGCGGCGGCCTTCGCCGCGACCGGGTCCAGCGGCAGCTCGACGACGTACGTGGTGCCGGCCTTGCCGGGCAGCTCGTGCGGCTGGAGCACGCCGCCGTGGCGCTCGACCACCGTGCGGGCTATCGGCAGGTGGACGGGGCTGCCGCCGCGCCCGGGGCCGCGGATCTCCACCCGGGCGACGTCGCCGCGCTGGGCGGCGGCGAGCACCACCATCGGGGCGTCGCCACCGGACGGGGGCGCCGCGGGGGTGCCGGGGGCGGCCAGGCCGGGGGAGGCGACGGCGGGCGGGGCGTCCAGCGAGAGCGCGACCCCGCTGACGTCGGCGACCAGGTGGGCCAGCGCCTGGGCCAGCCGCTGCTCGTCGGCGATCACCTCGACGGCGGCTGCGTGCACGGAGAACCGCACCCGCCCGGCGCCGACCAGCTCGCCCGCGTGCTCGACGGCCTGCCGGATCACCTTGTCCAGGCTGACCGGCACCCGGTCGGCGGGCTTCGCGCCGTCCTTGTCGTCCCCGGTGGGGCCGCCGGACGACGAGCCGTCACCGCCGGCCTCGGAGCGCTGGTGGGCGAGCACGCCGTCGATCAGCTTGCCGAACCGCCGGCACTCGTCGGCGAGGCGCCGCAGCGTCCAGTTGGCCTCGGGCCAGAGCTGGCCGGCCGGGTCGGCGGCGAGCGCGTCGATCCGCCGGTGCAGGGCGGTCAGGGCGCCGCCCAGCTCGCTCTCCAGGACGGCGGTAAGGTGTTCGTTGCGGGCGACCAGGGCCAGCTCACGGCTGCGGTCGGTGAAGGTCATCACCGCGCCGACCAGCTGGTCGCCGTCGCGGACGGGGGCGGTGGTGAGGTCGACGGTGACCGGTCGGCCGTCCTTGCGCCAGAGCACGGTGCCGCGCACCCGGTGCTTGCGCCCGGAGGTCAGGGTGTCCAGCAGCGCGGACTCCTCCAGCGCCAGCGGGGTGCCGTCGGCCCGGGAGTGCTGGATCAGCGGGTGCAGCTCGCGGCCGCCCAGCTCGCTCGCCCGGTACTCCAGGATGTGCGCGGCGGCCGGGTTGACCAGCACGCAGCGGCCTTCGAGGTCCACCCCGAGCACGCCCTCGGCGGCCGCCCGCAGGATCATCTCGGTCTGCTTGTGCTGGCGGCGCAGCTCCGCCTCGACCCCGAGCCGGCTGGAGAGGTCGCGGACCAGCAGCAGGAGCAGGTCGCTGCCGGAGGGCCGCGAGCCCTCGCGGTACGGGTCGTACGGGACGAGCGGGGAGAGCGCGTAGCCGCGCCCCTCGCCGGAGCCGGCGCCGTCGTCGGCGAAGTCGTTGCCGGAGACCTCGACCGGGAAGGCGCTGCCGTCGGTGCGGCGGGCGGTCATCCGGACGGGGCGGTCGAGCGCGTCGTCCTCGCGCGGCTTCGGCCGCATCGAGCCGGGGATCCGGCTCGGGTCGAACTCCGGCAGCAGGTCCAGGACGCCCATGCCGACCAGCGAGGTGCCGGGCGTCTGGAGCGCCTGAACGGCTGCGCTGTTGGCATCGACGACAGTGCCGTTGCTGTTCACCAGCAACAACGCGTCGGGCAGGGCGTCGAGTATGGCGGCGAGGCGAGCAGCGCCTCGGATCGGCCTGCTGCTCACGTCGACAGGTCTCCTCGGCTCAGGGCAGCTCCTCCGGAGAGGGCAGTATCTCATTCTTCTTTGCGGCGGGGACGACCCGCCTAGTAACGTTGGCGGTGGTTGGTGCCGAGCCCTCGGGTTGTGGCATCATCACTGGCACACGGAGCGAGTCCGCCACGCGGGCGCGGTCCAGGTGTGGGGAGGCTTCGCCTAGTCCGGTCTATGGCGCCGCACTGCTAATGCGGTTTGGGTCTTAAAGCCCATCGAGGGTTCAAATCCCTCAGCCTCCGCCAGTCGGGAGCCCCGTCGACGATCACGTCGGCGGGGCTTCTCGCATGTCCGGGGCCGGCCGGGGCGCCTCGCCGAGGGGGCCCGGATCAATCGATTTCGCCCCGCGTCGCAGGTCATGTAATGTTGTCCCCGCAACGCCCCGCTGACACGTTCAACAGGGCGAGCGCTCATAGCTCAACGGATAGAGCACTTGACTACGGATCAAGAGGTTGCAGGTTCGAATCCTGCTGAGCGCACCAAACCTTCGCAAGACCGGGTCCGCCCGGCACTTGCGCTCATAGCTCAACGGATAGAGCACTTGACTACGGATCAAGAGGTTGCAGGTTCGAATCCTGCTGAGCGCACCAGCGAGAAGCCCCCGGCCACCGGCCGGGGGCTTCTTCGTTTTCCGGGCCGGTAGCGCCCGCCGCCCGCTCCTGGTCGCGTCGGCGTGACCGTCTGCCCGGCCGGGGGCGGCCCGGCGCGGGCCGGGGCCCGCAGGGTGCCGGCTCAGGTTGCCCCCGGGGTGTCGCTGCCCGCCGAGGTGGGTGGCCGGGGCGCCGGCCGTGCCGCCCGCCCGCCCGGGCGTCCGGCGGAGGGATCGCGGGCGGCCGGCACGGCCGGCGCTCGAACAGCCGCCGGCGGAGTGCCCGGCGAGGGCGGGGCCGCCGGGTCCGGCGGCCGCGAAACCGCTCGGGACGCGTGCGGGGTCCAGGGGCACGGGCCCCGGCCCCACCGGGCGCCCCGGCCGTTCGAACGGGAGCGCTCGACGCATGGTCAGGTGCCGCTCGGTGGCTCCCGGTTGGAAGAGCCCGGGATTTCGCGCGATACGCCGCCTAATGGATGAAATCCATCCCTTTCGGGTACATCCTTTCCTGCCGGTCGGATGACCGCCGAACGGGTGGGACGCGGCCAATAGTGCAGGTGTCGCAGTATTACCGGCCCAGGATCGTGATTCCGTTTTGTCAGATCTTGTGCCCAGACTGCCCGGCCCACCCCGGCAGCCGATACCGAAGGAGAGCCGGATGAGCCGACAGTTCCCCCGCGATGCCGCTCTGTCCGCCCCGGCTCCGGACCGGCACGCGCCCCGGAGGGGAGGAGCACGGCGGCCGCGACTGGCGGCGGCCGGTGCCTCCGCCGCCCTGGCGGCCACGCTGCTGATCGGCTGGAACCCGCCCTCCTCCGTGGCGCAGCAGTCCCCCGACACCTGGTCGGGGGACCAGCGCGCCGTCCTGCCCTCCGGTCTCACCGTCCAGCTCGATTTCTCCGCGGCTCCCGGTTTCGAGGTCGCGGCCGAACCGGGTGAATTGGCCGACCGCTCCGGCGGCGGACGGGCGGCCGCCCTCTATACGGACGGACTGCGACCCGGAGATCCCGCGCAGACCTTCCGGATCGGCGAGAACCGTCCGCAGACGGACGGTTCCTGGCGCACCGTCGGAACGCTTCGGCTCGCCTTTTCCCGACCGGTCAGGAATCCCCGGCTGCACGTCAGCGGGCTCGCCGGAATCGCCACCGGGAAGAGCGGCGCCACCAGCACCGCGACCCGGCTGACCCTCACCGGTGGCTCACCGGGCGCGCCCGCCCTGGTCAACCGCACGGACTGGCCGGGCTGGACGGTCGACGGCAACAGCCTCGCCCCCGCCGGCGCGGGCGGCGGGAGCGACGCCGAGGGCGGATCCGCCGCCGAGGGCAGCCTGGAGCTGGCCGGTACCTTCCGCACCGCCGTCTTCCGGGTCGAGCAGCGCTCCACCGCCCGGGCCGGCTCCACCACCGCCCCGGCACCGCTCACCCAGGCGTACACCGTCACCCTGGACGAGGGCGTCGGCACCGCCCCGCAGGGCTACCCCAACGCCTCCCACCTGCTCTCCGACCTCTTCCTCGGCGAGGACGCCGCCGGTGCGGCCCGGCTCGACCGGCGGGCCGCCACCACCGGCACGACCCCCCTGGTACCGCCCGCCGCACCCGTCGGGAGCACCGACGCGGCCGGCGAACCGCTGGTCCAGCTCGACCACGGCGCCGCCCGGCGCAGCGTCTGGTCCAGCCCGGCGCCGCCCCAGTTCCAGCCCGGACGCGGCGAGTACCAGGGCGGCGACCCGGCCGTCAGCTACCCGACCGAGGCCGCGATCGGCCGGTACTACCGGGTCACCGTGCCGGTCGCGGTGGACGGTGCCCCGGCCACCCTGGCCGGCTGGGTCGACTTCGACCGCAACGGCCGGTTCGACCCCGGCGAGCGGGTGCAGACCGAGATCCCGGCCACGGCCACCAGTGCCACCCTGGAGTGGACCGTCCCCGCCAACGCCTCCTCGGGGGAGACCTGGGCCCGGCTGCGGATCGGCCGGGACGCGGCCCAGCTGGTGTCCGCCGGCGGCTTCGCCGACTCCGGCCAGGTCTCGGACCAGCGGATCAGGCTGACGGTCGGCGCCGCCCGGCCGGAGATCGCCACCCCGGTCGACGGCACCGTCGTGGCCGACGCCCGCCCGCAGGTGCGCGGAGAGGGCGCGGTGGCCGGAGCGACGGTCGAGGTGCGCGACGGGGACGCGGTGCTCTGCAGGTCCCGGGTCGAGCGGGGCGGTGACTGGTCCTGCCGGCCGGACGGCCCGCTCGCCGCCGGCGCGCACACCCTCACCCCGGTCGAGACCACCAGCGGTGGTCTGGTGCTGCGCGGCGACCCCGTCCGGATCACCGTGAAGACCGCTCCGCCCGCCGCCCCCGTGCTCACCCTCCCCGAGTACACCAACGACCCCGGCCTCCAGCTGACCGGTACCGGGGAGCCGGGCAGCACCGTCTCGGTCGCCGACCGGCCGGCCGGGGTCCGCGGCGCTGCGCCCGGCGAGCTGTGCAGCACGGCGGTGCGGTCCGACGGCGGGTGGTCCTGCCTCCCGGTGGAGAACCTGCCGGACGGGCGCCACCAGCTCACCCCGACCGCCGTCGACGCCGCCGGGAACCGGACGCCGGGGAAGGCCGCCACGCTGGTGGTCGACACCGTGCCGCCGGACCGGCCGGTGCTGACCACGCCGGTCGCGGGCGAGACGCTCCGGGTGGCCCGCCCGAAGCTCGGCGGCCGGGCCGAGCCCGGGGCCAGGGTGATCGTCACCGCCCGGGGCGCCAGCTCGGCCTCGGCGGAGCGGATCGTGGCCTGCGGGGCCACCGCCGCCGTCGACGGCAGCTGGACCTGCACGGCCAACCGTGATCTGACGGACGGCGAGCAGTGGCTGGTCGTCACGGCGACCGACCTGGCGGGCAACGTGACGGCGGCGGACGCGGTCACCGTCCGGGTCGCGGCCGCGGTTGTGCCGTCGCCCGGGGTGCCGTCCGCACCGGTGGTCCCGGTGGTCCCGGTGACTCCGTCCGCCTCGGCGGTCTCGCCTGCGCCGTCGGCCGCGCCGTCGGTGCCGTCCTCGGTGCCGACCTCACCTGAGGTGCCCACACCCGGTGTGCCGACGTCCGCCGCGGCGTCGCCGTCCGGTCCGGTGGCCACCCCGACCCCGACTGCGGTTCCTTCTCCGTCCGTACCCGCCGCCACCCCGTCGGCCGGTCAGCCGACGACCCCTGGCGCGCCGGTGCCGTCGGTCCCGTCGCCGTCGGTGCCGGTCCCGGCGACCCCGTCCGTTCCTGCCGGCCCTGTTGTCGAGCCGGTTCTGGAGCCTGTCGTGCCCGGGGTGCTCCCGATCGTCGTCCCGCCGGCTGTCGGGGCGGTCGTTCCTTCGGCGCCCACGGTCACTCCGGGCCCGAGCGTCAGCCTGAGTCCGAGTCCGAGTCCGAGTCCGAGTCCGAGCCAAGGCGCGAGCCCGAGTCCGAGCGGCGGGGCGTCGGTCGTCGCTCGGCCGACGACAACGGCCCCTGCTGTGCCGTCGCCGTCGGTGCCGGTCCCGGCGACCCCTGTTGTCGAGCCGGTTCTGGAGCCTGTGGTGCCCGGGGTGCTCCCGATCGTCGTCCCGCCGGCTGTCGGGGCGGTCGTTCCTTCGGCGCCCACGGTCACCTCGGGCCCGAGTGTCAGCCCGAGCCAAGGCGCGAGCCCGAGTCCGAGCGCCGGGGCGTCGGTCGTCGCTCGCCCGACGACAACGGCCCCTGGCGTGCCGTCGCCGTCGGTCCCGTCGGTGTCGGTCCCGGCGACCCCGTCCGTTCCTGCCACCTCTGCCGTCGAGCCCGTTGTGGCGCCTGTGGTGCCCGGGCTGCTCCCGATCGTCGTCCCGCCGGCTGTCGGGGCGGTCGCTCCTCCGGCGCCCACGGCCACCCCGGGCCCGAGCGTCAGCCCGAGCCCGAGCCCGAGCCCGAGCCCGAGCCCGAGCGGCGCTGCGTCGCCCGGGGGCGCGAGCGTCACATCCACCCCCTCCGCCCTGTCCGCCCCGACCGCCACGGCTGCCCCCACAGCCGCTCCCACGGTCACTCCCTCGGCTGCCCCCACGGTCACTGCGACCGCCGGGGCGGCGCAGGCGGGGCTCGCCGGTCAGGCCTCGGCCGAGGCCGCCCGGGCACTGGCCGCGCCCCCGGCGGAGCCGTCCACCGAGTCCTCCGGCGGGGCCGGGGCGGCGCAGGCGCAGCCGGCGTCCGACCACTCCCGGTCCGGTGGCTGGCGCGGCGGGCTCGCCGGGCTCCTGCTGGTACTCACCGGGATCGGCCTGATCACCCGTCGGGTCTTCGCTCGCGGCCCCGGCGTCCGCCGGCGCTGAACCACTCCGACCATCCGCTCATGTGCCTGCGCGTCAGGTCGGCTTCGGATGATTCGTCAGCAAATGTCGACACGCTCTATCGCAAATGTCGCATTTGATGACGTATGAACTTAGCCTGACTCTGGCACTGCCCGTCAGATCCGGGCCGCCCGTTGCGCGACACACTGAACCCGAGGATCCGTGCATGGACGTCACCCGCGACTATTCGCCGCGACCCGACAATCTGCCCAAGGCGTTGCCCCCGGCCCTGCCGGAACGTTCCGGCTCCAGCCCGCTGGCGAAGGCGGCCAGGACCGGCACGCCGGTCGACAACGGCCCGGCGACCGCCCCGCTGGCGGTGGTCCCCGGGCCGGCGGGTACGCCGGTCGACCTGCGCGACCCGCTGGAGACGGCGGCCCCGGAGGCGGTGGAGCTGCCGGACGCCACCCCGACCGGTGCGATCACCGCGACCACCTCCCGCCGCCCCCCGCGTGCCGACCAGGCGCTGCGCGAGCACGCCGCCACCACGCTGCCCGGCTGGATCGCCCTGCTGGCGCTGCTGGTCGGTGTGGCCGCCGTCCTGCTGGTGCTGCTGAGCGACGGCGTCATCCCGTACTGGGACGTGCTGCCCGACCTGCGCAGCGCCGCCGCCCGGGCCGGTGGCGGGGCGGTGGTGGAGGTGAGGTCCGTGGCCGCCGTCACCGCGGCCGGGCTGCTGATCGTCCTCTCGCTGGCCGGGCTGCTGGCCAACGCGGGCGGCGAGACCCGGGTGCTCAGCCGCTGGGGCCGCTACCGCGGCACCGTCCGGCGCACCGGCCTGGTCTGGGTCAATCCGCTGCTGCGGCGGCGCCGGGTGGACGTCCGGCTGCGGCACTGGCGCAGCGAGCCGGTCAAGGTGGTCGACCGGACCGGGACGCCGATCGTCGTCCGGCTGCTGATCGTCTGGCGGGTCAAGGACACCGCCCGGGCACTGCTGGCGATCGAGGACCACGAGAACTACCTGCGCGAGCAGGTGCAGGCGGTGCTGACCCGCACCGCGTCCATGCTGCCGTGCGACAGCAACGCGGCGCCCGGTCCGGCGCTGCGCGACGGCCAGTGGTTCGCCGACGAGCTGACCCGGGCGCTGGCCGCCGAGGTCGCCCCGGCGGGTCTGGAGGTCTACTCGGCGCAGCCGCTGGCGCTGGACTACGCGCCCGAGGTCGCCGAGTCGATGCGGCGGCGCCGGCTGGCCGATCTGGACGCGGGCCTGCGCACGGTGCTGGTCGACGACGCGGTGGAGGCGGCGGCGCTCGCCGTCCGCCGGCTGGAGCGCGCGACCGCGCACGAACTGGACGAGGCGGCCCGCAGCGCGCTGATGGAGCAGCTGCTGGTCGCCTTCGTCGCCCCGGCCGGAGTGGCCGCCTCGGTACCGTCCCCGGCCGCCCGGGCCGGGCGGAAGGAAGGACGACCGGCATGAGGATAGCCACCGGCCCGGAGGCCGATTTCGAGACGGACTTCGAGGCGGACTTCGAGACCGACTTCGAGGCGGAGTTCGCCGGCTTGGACGCCGACGCCGCGCTGATCGGGTTCGAGGAGAGCCTCGGCAGCATCCCCGCCGTGGCGGGCTGCGGCTGCCTGAACTGCGCGGCCCGGCCGCGCACCGCCCGTCCGGCGGCGACGTCCTCCGGCGGCGGGCGAATACATCGGGCCGTGCGAACCACCTGCCTGGCCACCACGGTGCTGGCGGGAGCCGGTGTGGTCGGTCTGACCGCCGGTGCCGGGTCCGCGCACGCCGCGCCCGGCAAGCAGGGCTGGGACGGTTCCAAGTACTGGTTCAAGGGCGCGAACGGCGGATGGCGCTGGACCACCCACTACGACGTCTACACCGCCCGCACCGGGAAGTCCGGAGCGTCGGGCAAGTCCGGCGGGTCCACCGGCCGGCCGGCCGTCACCAACGGCTCGGCCACGCCCCCGGCACCGGCCCCGTCCGGGTCGACCGCGTCCTCGTCCTCGGGGATGCGGCAGGGCTGGGACGGCTCCAAGTACTGGTTCAAGAACGGCAGCGGCGAGTGGCGGTACACCAGCCACTACGACGTCTACCTCAGCCGCACCGGGCAGACCGGCGGTGGGTCGGCCCCCGCGCCGGCCGCCGACAGTGCGCCGGCCTCCCGCGGCGCCCAGGCGGCGATCGACTACGCGCTCGCCCAGCTCGGCAAGCCGTACGTCTGGGGCGGCAACGGTCCGTCCGGCTACGACTGCTCGGGGCTGGTCCAGCAGGCCTTCCGGCGCAGCGGGATCAGCCTGCCGCGGGTGGCGGACGACCAGTACGCGGCCACCACCCCGATCACCGCGGGCCAGCTGCGCCGCGGTGACCTGCTGTTCTGGTCGGACAGCGGCCGGGCCTCCGGCATCCACCACGTGGGGATCTACCTGGGCGGCGGCACGTTCGTCGAGGCCCCCCGACCGGGGAGGACGGTGCGGGTCTCCACCCTCAGCAGCGGCTTCTACCCCACCCATTTCGGTCGCCCGTAACGGTGCGTCCGACACGGCGGCCCCCGGCGGATCGAATCCGCCGCGGGCCGCCGCGCGGTGGTCAGGAGGAGGCGCCGTCCAGCAGGGCGAGCTGCTCCGGGGTGAGGCGCAGCGAGGCGGCGGCCAGCAGCGGGGGGAGCTGCTCGACGCGGCGGGCGCTGGCGATCGGGGCGGCGACCGTCGGGCGGGTGCCCAGCCAGGCCAGCGCGACGGTGGCGAGCTCGGCGCCGTGCTCGGCGGCGACGGTGTCCAGCGCCTCCAGCACCTTGGGGCCGCGCGGGTCGGCCAGGTAGCGGGAGGCGCCCTCGGACCGGGCGCTGGCCACCTCGGCGCCGCCGAGGCGGTACTTCCCGGTCAGGAAGCCGGAGGCGAGGGCGTAGTAGGGCACGGTGGCGAGACCGTGCTCGGCGACCACGTCGGCCAGCGGGCCCTCGAAGGTGGACCGGGAGACCAGGTTGTAGTGCGGCTGGACGGCGACGTACTTGGCCAGGCCCTCGCGGTCGGAGAAGGCCAGAGCCTCGGCGAGCCGCTCGGCGCCGATGTTGGAGGCGGCGATCGCGCGGACCTTGCCCTCCTTCACCAGCTCGTCCAGCGCGGTGATGAACTCCTCCACCGGGGTGTCGTCGTCCTGGTGGGTGTAGTAGAGGTCGATGTGGTCGACGCCGAGCCGGCGCAGCGAGCCCTCGGCCGAGGACTTGATGGTGGCCGCGCGCAGGCCGCGCGCCTCGGGGTGCAGGCCGACCTTGGTGGCGATCACGATGTCGTCGCGGTTGCCCCGGAGGCGCAGCCAGTCGCCGATGATGGTCTCGGACTCGCCGCCGGCGTTGCCGGGCACCCAGGAGGAGTAGGTGTCGGCGGTGTCGACGAAGTTGCCGCCGGCGGCCGCGTACGCGTCGAGGACGGCGAACGACTGCTCCTCGTCGGCCGTCCAACCGAAGACGTTGCCGCCCAGCGAGAGCGGGTGCACGGCGAGGTCGGAGGTGCCGAGCTGGACCCGGCCGGGGGCGTCACTGTGGATTCCGGTCATGACCCGAGTCAACCGGATCACGCGGGCGGGCATTCCGTGGTCGGGACAGACTTCACAAGCTTGTCGCACTCCCCCGCCCGGGTCGTCGCGCCGGGTGGGCGGGGAGCGCCGGAGGAGGGTCCGGGGTGTCGGCGGGGTCGGCGGATTCGTTAGAGTCCGTGCCATGGCTGACAACGACTACGACCCCGCCGGCAGCACCCAGATGTTCCGGGCGTTCGTCGACGAGACCCCGGCACCCCAGGCGCCGGGCTCCGTCTCCACCTACGGCAGCAGCAGCGGCGGCAGCCGGACCGGCCTGATCGCGGTCATCGCCGTCGTCGCGCTGGTCGTGGTGGGCGCCGTCATCTGGCTGGCGGTCAAGTAACCCTTCCGACGGAGTGCCTGGCGGACCGGTACGCCCTGCTGCCCCGACGGGGTCTCAGCAGGGCTTCCGCCAGGCGTCCAGTTCCAGTTTCTTCTGCATCGAGCTGAGGCCCAGCGACTTGCTCCGGGCACAGAACTTCTCCGTGCCGAGCTTGTACTCGACATGGAAGACCGCCTTGCCCGCCTGGATGAAGGGCGAGAGCCGGGCGCACTCGTCGAACTGCGCGCACTCCTCGTTCACGGCGAAGTCGAAGTCGGCCAGCAGGGCGGGGATCTGGTCCAGGTCGTTCTTCAGGCCGATCGCCATGCCGCGCTCATGGGCGAGCGAGGCCAGCATGCGGTTGTACCGCAGCTGGTCCTCCGCCGTCAGCGGGAAGCCGCTGTTCTGGTTGTAGGCCTCGATGGTGTCGGGCTCGACGGCGTCGAAGCCCTTGCTGCGGCACATGTCGAAGCGGGCCGCCATCAGGGGCTTCAGCTGGTCGATCTTGCGGATGTCGAACCACTTCTCGCCCTTCCAGCCGTTGCCGGAGCCCTGGAGGGCCTTGGTGAAGGCGGCGGCGTCGGGGCGGAAGTCCTCCCAGGAGCCGGCGTTGATGTAGCAGATCACCTTCCGGCCCTTGGCGTGCAGGGCGGCGACCACGGAGGCGTCGGTCTCGAAGCCGTCGACGTCGTAGACCGGGACGTCCACCGACTGGTCGACGCCGCCGCCGAGCTGCCACTGCCAGGCGAGGCCGGGGGTGGGCTGCCAGCGGGCGCCGGCGGGCTGCGGCGCGGTGCCGGGAGTGCCGGGGGTGCCGGGAGTACCGGGCACGGAGGGTGTCCCGGGGGTGCCCGGGGTCGCCGGTGCGCCCGGGGTCCCGGGGGTGCTCGGTGTCCCGGGGGTCGCCGCGGGCGGCGGCGTGCTCGGCGTGCCGGGCTCGCTCGTCACGGGTGCGGACGGGGTGCCCGGAACGGGGGCGGCGGTGGCCGCGGGCGGCTGGGCGCCGGTGGCGTCGGCCGAGGGCTCGTCCTCGTCCTCCGAGCCCGAGCTGCTGCACGAGGTCAGCGCCAGGGCGGTGGTCAGGGCGAGGGCGGCCCACAGGGGCCGGGTGCGACGGGTCACGGTACTCGAACTCCGGGTGGGGTCAGGTCGGTTCGGTGACGCTCAGGGCGTGCGGCAGGGTGCTCCAGGGGTTGTCCCCGGTGCCCGGGACGGCGCAGCCGACGCCGGCCCGGCGGGCGGCGATCAGTGCGGCGGCCTCCCCGGCCTCCTCGGCCGGCACGTCGTACACCAGGTGGCAGAAGCGGGCGGCGGCGTGCCGACCGGTCCAGAGCGGCAGGGTCATCTCGCGGTACGTCTCCCAGTCGCCCTCGAAGGTGACCAGCAGGTCGGCGAGTCCGACCTCGGCGTAGCCGGGATCGGGGTGGTCGCCGTGGCCGAACACCACGGTGGCGCAGCCGGCGGCGCGGGCCGCGGTGGCCAGGCGCCGGTAGTGCGCCAGCGCGCCGGGGTGGGTGGCGACCTGGTCGAGGTAGACGCCGGTGATGCCGTGACGCTGACGGTACGTCAGGATGTCGTCCACCACGGCGGCGTGCGGACGCCGGCCGTAGTCGGTGTCGGCGTAGCCGAGCAGCGGGAGGCCCGCCTTGCGCAGCTCGTCGGCGGCTTCGGCGAAGACGTTGTCGGGGGTGTCGCCGGGGCCGTCGGCCAGGTTCAGCACGACGGCGGCGATCCGGCCCGGGTCGGCGGCGGCGACCGCCTGCCAGGCCGCCGGGTCCACCGCGGGGTGGACGTACAGCGGCACCAGCAGGCGGCCGTCGAACTGGCTTGCGCCGGTCATGCGGTGACCAGCGGATCGGTGCTGAGCCAGAGGTCGCGCAGGGTGTCGGCGAGGGCGGTCTCCGGGTGCCAGCCGAGCTCCCGGGCGGCGGCCGAGACATCGGCCTGCTGCCAGGAGACGGCGGCCGAGCGTTCGGAGCCGGCGCCGCTCTCGTCGATCCGGCCGGCGAAACCGGCCGCCCCGACCAGACCGTCCGCGATCGCCCGGACCGGCCTGGCCTGCCCGGAGGCGAGGTTGAGCACCCGGGGCAGCGGGCGTTCGGCGCCGACGGCCAGACCGACCGCACGGGCGACGTCCCGGGCGTCGACGAAGTCGCGGTGGGCCGAGAGGTCCCCGACCTTCACCACGCCGTCGGCGCCCTCCGGGGCCGCCCGGCGCAGCTCGGCGGCGAGCCGGCCGGGCAGCGAGCCCGCCGGTGCGCCCGGGCCGACCGGGTTGAACACCCGCAGCACCACGGCGTCCAGGGGCGAGCCGGCCACCGCGAGGGAGCCGGCCAGCTTGGTCGCGCCGTAGACGCCGACCGGGCGGGCGTCGGCGTCCTCGGCGAGGGAGCTGCCGGGGGCGCAGACGCCGTACTCGCCGGCCGAGCCGATGTGCACCAGCCGGGCCTTCGGCGCGCCCAGCCCGAGGGCCTCGCAGAGCACGGCCGGGCCGCGCGCGTTGACCTCGGCGAGGGTGACCGCGCTGCCGGAGACCGCGCCGGCGAAGTTCACCACCGCGTCGGGGGCGAGCGCGGCCAGCTCCTCGCCGAGCGGGCCGGCCTGCGCGGTGGCCAGGTCGAGGCGCAGGTCGTGGTCGGGCCGCCGCCCGGCGGTCAGCACGGTGGCTCCGGGCAGTGACCGCAGGACGGTGGCGGCGTGCCGGCCGAGGAAGCCGTCCACGCCGAGCAGCAGGATCCTCACGCGGCCCGTCCGTCGTTCTCGGGGCCCGTCGAGGCGGAGGCCACCGGCTGCCCGTCGGCGGCGTCCGCCGCGGTGCGGGCGGCCGGGATCGGCAGCTCCGGCCCGTTCGGCACGGCGTACAGGCCCTCGGCCGGCTCGCCCGGGAGCAGCAGCGAACGGTTGAGCGCGAACTCGGCGTTGGCCCGGTCGTAGTCGTCCGGGCGGCCGATGTCCAGCCAGTAGCCGCCGAACTCGTAGGCGGCCGGCGGGGTCTGCGCGGCGAGCAGGTCGAGCACCAGCTCGTCGAAGCCCAGCGGCAGGCCGGGGGTGTAGGCGGCGAGCGCCGAGCGGGACACGCCGTAGACGCCCATCGAGACCCGGTAGTCGATGCTCGGCTTCTCCTGGAAGCCGGTGATGGAGCCGGACTCGGTGGTCAGCACACCGAAGTCGATCTTGACCTGGCGGGCGTAGGTGGCGATGGTGAGCGGCGCCCCGGAGGCCTCGTGGTGCTTGAGCACCCCGGCGAAGTCCAGGTCGGTGAGGATGTCGCCGTTCATCACCAGGAAGTGCTCGGGCAGCCGGTCCTGCATGGTGAGCAGCGGGCCCATGGTGCCGAGCGGGCTGTCCTCGACGGCGTAGCCGACCCGCAGCCCCCACTGGGAGCCGTTGCCGACGTACGCGCGGATGATGTGGCCGAGGTGGCCGATGGCCAGGGTGACGGTCGTGAAGCCCGCCGCGGCGAGCTGGCGCATCACGATCTCCAGGATCGCGTGCTGGTCGCCGATCGGGACGAGCGGCTTGGGGAGCGCGGTGGTGTACGGACGAAGGCGTACGCCCTTACCACCGGCCAGGATCACTGCGTGCATGGTGTTTCCCCCACGGAAGGATGGTGCGACAGGAGCCTTTGGGTGTCGGTGCTGCCAGGGAGGTGCGGCAGGTCAGACGTTGTAGATGTCGGTCTTGTAGCGCGCCAGGTTGGCGGGGTCGCGGAAGAACTCGATGGTCTGCTCCAGGCCCTGCTCCAGGGAGAACTCCGGGGCCCAGCCGGTGGCCGTGCGCAGCCGGGTGGCGTCGGCGACCAGGCGCATCACCTCGGAGTTGGCCGGGCGGATGCGCTGCTCGTCCTCCTTCACCGTGATGTCGACGCCCATCAGCTTGCCGATCAGGGTGACCAGGTCGCCGACCGAGATCTCGCCGCCGGTGCCGGCGTTGAAGGTCTTGCCGACCACGGTCTCGGCCGGAGCGGTGCCGACCGTGCGGAAGGCGTTGGCGGTGTCCTTCACGAAGGTGAAGTCGCGGGTCGGGCGCAGGTCGCCGAGGGTGATCTCGCGATCGCCGGCGGCCAGCTGGGCGATCACGGTCGGGATTACGGCGCGCATCGACTGGCGCGGGCCGAAGGTGTTGAACGGGCGCAGCGTGACGACCGGGGTCTCGAAGCTGGCGTAGTAGCTGTCGGCCAGCCGGTCCCCGCCGGCCTTGGAGGCGGCGTACGGGGACTGCGTGTTGATCGGGTGGTCCTCGGTGATCGGCACGGTCTGCGCGGTGCCGTAGGTCTCGCTGGTGGAGGTGTGCACCAGGCGGGGGATGTCGAGGTGGCGCACGGCCTCCAGCACGTTGAGGGTGCCGGTGACGTTGGTGTCGACGTAGGAGTGCGGGGCCCGGTAGGAGTACGGGATCGCGATCAGGGCGGCCAGGTGGTAGACCGCGTCGGTGCCCTTGACCAGGCCGGTGACGGAGCCCGGGTCCCGGACGTCTCCGAGGACGATCTCGACGGAGTCCAGCACCTCCTTGGAGAGGGTCTCCAGCCAGCCGAAGGACGAGAAGGAGTTGTACTGCACCATGGCGCGGACCTGGTGGCCGTCCGCGACCAGGTTCTCGACGAGGTGGGAGCCGATGAAGCCCTCGGCTCCGGTAACGGCGACGTTGCTCATCCGGTGAATCGCTTTCTGCTCTTGGTACTGGGTGAGGACGGCTGGGTGCGGAACGGTGGTGACCCAGCGCTGGTGGTTCGGCGGTGCTCGGTGGTGCAGCGGTGCCTGGTGGTTCGGCGGTGCTCGGTGGTGCAGCGGTGCCTGGTGGTTCAGCGGTGCTTGGTGGTGCGGCCGAGCACGGGCCCGGCGATGGCGGTGAGGACGGCGGCCGCGGCCCCGCAGCCGATCAGCTGCAGGACGGTCGGGTCCACACCGGTCAGCAGCCCGGCGCACTCGGCGCCCGCGGCTGCCAGACAGATCAGGGCGGTGGTCCAACTGAGCCCGAAGGCGTTCAGCAGGAGCGCCAGCCAGAGTGAGCCGCCGAGCAGCAGCAGCGCACCGAGCTCCGGGACCCCGAGCGCCGGGGCGCCGGGCCAGAGCACGGTGGCGGCGGCGTCCAGCGCGGCCACGGTGGTGAGGTAGATGAACAGGCAGCCGAGCAGCACACCGCCGGTGCGGCGGGCGAACGCGGCGGGGGTGTGACTGATCCGCAGCCCGGCCACGGCCATCGCCCGGTAGCGGAAGAGCAGCCACTCGGCGAGCCCGAGGCTGAGCGTCAGCGCGATCATGGCCGGCCCCGTCGGGCTGGCGGACGCGCCTTCCGCGGCGCCGGTTCGGACCGCCTGGTGCACGGTGGTGCCGAGGCCGGCGATCATCGTGAGGGTGCCGACCGCCAGGCCGAACAGCAGGTGCGGCACCTCCTGGCGGATCGGCAGCTTCAGCACGGTGGCGTCCTGCTCGCTGCGCAGGCAGCGGACGAGCTCCCGGGCGGCCAGCCCCACCGCCAGCCCGAGCGAGGCCAGCAGCACGACCGTCCGGACGAGTTGCGGCACGTCCACGGCCAGCACCACGCCCGCACCGATCGCGGACGGCGCCAGTGCGACCAGCAGGAACTTCTCCCGCCCGAGCACCAGCAGGACGGTGGCCGCCGCCAGGTAGCCGGACTGCCCGGCGGCGAAGCAGAGCGCCCCGAGCGGGCCGCCGATCACGTACCCGGCGGTGGCCGCGACCAGCGCGCCCAGCGGTGCGCCGACGGCCAGGCAGATCCCGGCCGCACGGCGCCGGCCGCGGCCCAGCCAGGCGTACGAGCGGTGCGCCAGCGCCTGGTTCCAGGACCAGCTGACCAGGGTGGCGACGGAGAGCGCGAGCATCCCGGAGGGGAGGCCGAAGCGCATCCGGGTGGCCGCGAACAGGTTGGCGCCGAGCAGGTAGCCGAGGCCGGGCAGGGCGAACACCAGGCCGCGCACGACGCAGCGCCAGGGGTCGGCCCGCCAGGGGTTGGCGAACTCCGAGCTCGGGCCCGGGTAGCGGCGGTCGACCTTCTCGAACAGCTCCTCGGCGACGGTGAACGCGTCGGGGCGGCCGTACAGCAGCCCGGCCTGCTCGTCGGAGAGGCCGTCGGACTCCAGGAAGGCCGCGATCTCGTAGGGGTGGACGGCGTCGGCGCAGACGTCGGCGAGCCGCTCGGCCAGCTCGTCCAGCGGGTCCGGGGAGAGGTCCAGCTGCTCCTCGGGCTCGGTCCGCTGCGCGGGCAGCACGGGCCGGCGGCGCCCCCTCGGGAGGGTGCGCAGCTGGACGGTCTGCTCGGCCCAGTCGGGGCCGGCCTCGTCGGGCACCAGCCGGAGCGGCCCGCTCATGCGCCCACCTCGCTGCGCTCGGCAGCCGCTTCGCGGGGCACGCACCTGTTCATGGTTCGCTCTCTGCGCTCGCTCACGTGCCCACCTCGCTGCGCTCGGCAGCCGCTTCGCGGGGCACGCACCTGTTCATGGTTCGCTCTCTGCGCTCGCTCACGCGCCCACCTCGCTGCGCTCGGCGACGGCCACGGGCTCGTCCCAGTCGGGTTCCGGTGCGCCGCCGTCGACGGCGGTCTCGTCCCAGTCCGGGTCCGGTGCGCCGCCGCCGGCGACGGCGACCACGCCCTTCGGCAGCCAGCGGGAGGTGCCCAGCAGCTCGGTGTAGATGCCGCGGAAGCCGTCGATGTTCTGGCGGAGCGTGAACTGCTCGATCACCCGCAGCCGGGCCTGCTCGCCGAGCCGGGCCCGGCGCTCCGGGTCGCGCAGCAGCTCGACGGCGGCGGCGGCCATCGGTTCGGGTTCGCGCGGGGGGACGACCAGGCCGGTGTCCCCGACGGCCTCGCGCACGCCGCCCACGTCGGTCGAGACGGTGGAGCGGCCGCAGGACATCGCCTCGATCAGGGTGAACGGGAAGCCCTCGCTGATGCTGGAGAGCATCACCACGTTCCCCGCCGCGTACGCGTCGGTGATGTCCGCGACGCGGCCTTCGAAGGCCACCGAGTCGGCGACGCCGAGCTCGGCGGCCAGGGCTATGCACTGGTCCCGGTACGCCTCGCCGCCCTTGGGCGTGCCGCCGAACAGCCGCAGCCGCGCGTCGGGTATCTCGCTCCGCACGATCGCGAAGGCGCGGATCAGCGTCTCCAGGTCCTTGATCGGGTCGACCCGGCCGGCCCAGCTGAGCGTGGGCGTCTCGGGCTCCGGCCCGGCGGGCGGGAAGGCCGCCGGGTCCACGCCGTTGTAGACGGTCCGGATGTGGGCGGACGGCGTGCCGCCGCGCTCCTCCCAGCGCCGGTTGTACCGGTTGCCGGGGGTGACCAGCGCGGCCCGCCGGTAGCTCTCCTCGGCGAGCATCCGGTAGAAGCCCAGCAGCAGCGCCTTGACCGGCCAGCGGTAGGGGCCGGTGCGGTACCCGAGGTAGCGCTCGCGCAGGTAGATGCCGTGTTCGGTGAGGAGAAACGGTACGCCGTACTGCTGTGAGGCGATCAGCCCCGGGAGGGTGGCGAGGCCGCCGCTCGCGGCGTGCGCGACGCCGTCCTGGGGCGGCTCGACCGACAGCGGGCGCAGCGCGTGCTCCAGCAGGTCGGTGGCGTTGAGCGCGTCGTGCAGGGTGGGCCGGGAGACGGCGGTGGAGAGGTACTCGCGGGTCCAGACGTGCTGGAGGGTGCGCAGGGCGCGCTCGCTGCGCAGCGCCGGGCTGAGCAGCCCGCGCCGGGCGAGGTCGGCGAAGCCGTACAGCTCGGTGCCGAAGTGGGTGGTGTAGACCGGGTCCAGGATGGAGTGCAGGAAGCGCTCGTACGCGTTGAGGAAGCGGCGCATCTCGCGGCCGCGGGGCGCTCTGCCGTCGGCGGCAGGTCCCCAGAGCGGTGCGGTCGTGACGGACCGCACGTTGGCGGGCAGTTCCCAGGCCAGCGGTTCGTGGCCGGTGCCGGTGACGGCGATGACGTCGAAGTCGACGTCCGGCATGCCCTGGACGAGCTGGTCGCACCAGACGCTCACGCCGCCGTGCTGGTGCGGGTACGTCCCCTCGGTGAGCAGGGTGACGCGCATTCCTGTCCCCCCTCCTGTCCTTGCGTCAAGCGCCCGGCCTGGACGGCCGGGCCCGGTGGCCGGTGGTGGGGCGGGCCGTCGCCCGCCCCACCACCGGTGTCACCTTGTTAGCGGGTGCCGGACTGGCCGGCGGTCTTCTTGGTCGGGTCGGCCTTCCCCCCGGAGGCCTTGCCGGTCTGGGCGCCGCTCTTGGCGGTGCCCTTGGTGCTGCCCTTGCCGGCCGCGAGGCCCTTGCCCGGAACCGGGACCCCGCTGCCGGGGACCAGCGTCGGGGCGTCGGTGCGGGCGGTGTCGCCCGGGCCGGCGGGGACGGCGTCGGCGGTGCCCTGGGGCACGACCTTCTTGTCGGCCGGCGCCGGGGCGGTCAGCGTCTTGGCGGTGTTCGGCGCGGTGGCCGGGGCCGCCGGGGTGACCGCCGCGGCCAGCTTGAGCTGGACGTTGCTCTGCAGCGCGCCGGGCTTCACCCAGCCGGACAGCGTACCGGCGTACGCGGTGCCGAACGCGGCCGAGCCGATCGCCAGCTTCTGCGTGGTGCCGGTCGGCATGGTGGCCTGGACCTGGACGCCGGCCGGGGCGTTCACCGTGACGGTGTCGCCGACCCGGTAGGCGCTGACCTGGCCGCCGGCGAGGGCGGTGTTCCAGGCCGCGCGGCGCTGGAACTCGGCGCCGATGTCCTTCTGCGCCAGGTTCACGATCGGCGCGTTGTCGGCGTGCAGCGCGCGGTAGGTGGAGAGGACCTTCTCCAGCACCGGGTAGACGATCCGGTCCTCGGACAGGTTCGACTGGTGGATGAAGTGCGGTCGCGGGTCGTTGCTCAGCACGTGGCCGAGGTCGATCCGGGCCTCCAGCGGCACGATGTACGACTGGTAGCCGGTGTTGACGTCCAGCGGCGTCGGCAGGCAGGTGGAGTTGGCGTTGTTCTCGCAGACCCCGCTGCCACCGTTGGCCACGCTGGTGTAGATCCAGTTGTACTCGTCCGTCTCCTCCTTCGCCGTGCCGGCGTTGTAGAAGACGTTCATCGGGTAGCGCGGCACGGTCAGCACCGACGAGCCGACGGCCCGCTGGGCGGGCTCGCGGGAGGCGTCGCTGGCCGTCCACTTGACGCCGTTGGCGACCAGCGAGGGGGCCAGGTACGGGTTGTCGCTGGTCTCCTGCGGGGCGGTCAGCAGGCCCGAGTGCTCACCGGTGACCAGCTCGGTCTTGTCGATGTGCAGGTTGCGCGCCGCGGCCCAGTCGATGTTGTTCTTGATCTGGGACGTGATGGTGGCCTGGTCGACCCAGACGGTGTTGCCCGCGCCGTCCTTGCTGCACTTCCACGGCACCACCGAGACGTCCTGCAGGCAGCCCAGGTACGGGTGGGTGTAGGTGTGGTTGACCCACCGGTAGCTGGCCTGGTCGGCGACCATCTGGTCCACCACCGGGTCGGTGGTGGCGGTGTGGTCGGCCTTCCAGTCCTCGCTGCCGCCGCCGTTGAACACCATGTCCATGGTGAAGTTGTTGGCGGTCTGCCACTGCTTGGCGTACTGCGCGTCCGCGGGCGTCATCCGGATCGGGTTGGCCGTCTCGGGGGTGCCGGGCGGGCAGGTGACGTCACCGGGGGTGCACTTCAGCACGGTGTCCCAGCGGTCGTCCGCCAGGAAGACGTCGTCCACGTGGGCCGCGAAGTAGTTGCGGTCGTAGCCGAGGTGGACGCCCTGGGTTATCCAGTCGACTATGCCGCGCGCCAGCAGCCGGTACTGCTGCTGGTACTGGTTGTAGACGAAGGTGACGACCAGCTCCTTGCGGCCGTCGTGGGTGTACTCGCCGACCAGCGAGCCCTTGGTGGTGGTGCCCGGGATGGTCGTCTCGACCAGCGGGGTGAAGCTCGCACCGGCCGGCAGGGTGCTGAGCGGGGTGGCGAGGAAGCCGTAGCTCTCGCCGATCGCCGGGTCGTTGTCCTCGAACGGGACGCTGCCCTTGAGGTAGCCGAACGGGCCCGCCAGCCCGGCCGCGGAGACCTGGCCCTCGAAGCCGTCGAGGCTGCCCATGTAGCCGGGGTTCGCGGCGTAGTTCAGGCCGACTTCCGGCCGGGCGTAGGTGTACGCGTCGACCTGGCGCACGCCGAACGCCGCCTCGTAGGCGGCGATCGCCGCCATCTCGGCGGAGCCGGCCGCGAACGGGTTGTCGTTGGGCAGCACGATGCCCTGGAACTTGCCGCGCGGCTGCCCGTTGAGGTTGTCGCTGAGGAAGGCCGCATTGATCACCGGGCGTCCGGCGTCGTTGAGGTCGACGAGCTTGTACGGGGTGCCCTGGCTCTTCAGCTCGGCGGCGATGGCCGCCGAGGCGGGGCCGCCGTCGCTGATCACCAGGACCGTGAGGTCGATCCTGGGGGCCGTGGTGGCACCGTGTGCGAGGGACGACTGCAGGCCACCGGCCAGCAGGACTGCTGCCGCGCAGGCGGCAACTCTTCGGGTCGCTCGACCCATGTGTGTTCCTCCCCTGGGCAGGGCGCTTCGCTGCTCGGCGCTCGCCTGCCCGGTCGCTGTTCGCGGGCAGCAGGCTGCCCGGCGCCCATCCTGGTGGAGACTCCGCACCGATTGGGACCAAATGGGCAGTAGTGCAGCGAATCTGTTACCAACGTTCATGGCGATGCCACGAAGGCGCTGATTGTGACCGGAAGAGCACCTGTTGCGCAAATAATGAATTGAGAATTAAAAACCGCACCTGAGCGTTACCGCTGGTCACCGACCGTGCGGCCGTGGCAGGTATGCCGCGCCCTACACTGGCGGCGTTGCGCATGACACTCTTGCACATCCCCCCGTTCCGTCGGGCAGGTTCATGCAATATCGCGTCGGGTTGTGCCATGGCACAGTCCGAATATCCAATGGAGGCCACCGCGTGACCGAGCAGCAGACCGAGACCGCCGCAATCGAGGCCCCCCGGAAAGCCGCGCGGACGTCGGCGGATGTCGTCCGGGACAGCGTGCGGGAAGGGGCCCCGGAGGCCGCTTCGGGGGCCCTCCAGCAGGCTCGGAGCCTCGGCCTGGGCGGCGCCGTCAACGCCCGCGATCTCGGTGGCTACCGGACGGCCGGCGGGCAGGTGCTGCGGCACGGCGTCGCGCTGCGCAGCGACGGCCTCAACCGCCTCACCGACCAGGACCTCGACCTGCTGGGCGCGCTCGGCCTGCGCCAGGTGGTCGACCTGCGCAGCCTCGACGAGGTCCGCGAGGCCGGCCCCGACCGCGTCCGCGGCCTGCCGGTCGCCGCGATCGCGGCCGCCGAGCTGTCCGCCGCGCCGATCACCGTCGAGCGCACCACCCCGGACGGCGTGACCCTGCACCACCTGCCGGTCTTCGCCGCCGACTTCGACATCTACGTCGCGCTGCGCGACGCCCTGGCCGACCGCAGCCCGGAGAAGCAGCGCGCCCTGCTCGGCGAAGGCCGGGCCGCCGCGATGATGACCGGCCTCTACCGGTGGTTCGTGACCGACCGGGTGGCCCGCGAGCGGTTCGCCACCGTGCTGCGCCTGCTGGCCGCGCCGGACGGCGCGCCGCTGCTGTTCCACTGTTCGGCCGGCAAGGACCGCACCGGGTGGACGGCGGCCCTGCTGCTCACCGCCCTCGGGGTGGACCGCGAGACGGTCTTCGCCGACTACCTGCTCACCAACGAGCGCTCGGCCGAGATCGTCGAGAACATCGTGGACAGCTTCGGCACCCGCGGTCTGATGCAGGAGCCGGAGCTGCTGCTCCCGGTGTTCCGGGCGGAGCGCGGTTACCTGGAGGCGGCCTTCGAGGAGGTCGCGGCCGGCTGGGCCGACTTCGAGTCGTTCTGGCAGGACGGCCTGGGGCTGGACGACGCCGTGCTGGCGGGCCTGCGGGCCAACCTGCTGGCGCCCTGACCCGCCCGGGCCGGATCGACCCGATCCGGTCGGGCTCGATCCACCCGGACCCGACCGGATGCCGACCCGCCCGCCCGACCGGACGCCGGCCCGTCCGGCCGGGCCCGGGACTGCCCGGACCGGCCCCGGGCCGACGGGCCCCGGCTCACCCCTCGCTGATCAGGCCCTCGCGGAGCTGCGTGAGGGTCTTGGTCAGCAGCCGGGAGACGTGCATCTGGGAGATGCCGATCTCCTCGCCGATCTGCGACTGGGTCAGGTTGCCGAAGAACCGCAGCATGATGATCCGGCGCTCGCGCGGCGGCAGCTTGGCCAGCAGCGGCTTCAGCGACTCGCGGTACTCCACGCCCTCCAGGGCGAGGTCCTCGTAGCCGAGCCGCTCGGCCAGCGGGCCGTCGCCGTCCTCCTCGCCGGGGCTGGAGTCCAGGGAGCTGGCGGTGTAGGCGTTGCCCACCGCGAGGCCCTCGACCACGTCCTCCTCGCTGACGCCGAGGCAGGCGGCCAGCTCGGCGACGGTGGGGGAGCGGTCCAGCTTCTGGGCGAGGTCGTCGCCGGCCTTGGTGAGCGCCAGCCGCAGCTCCTGGAGCCGCCGGGGCACCCGGACCGACCAGCTGGTGTCCCGGAAGAATCGCTTGATCTCGCCGACCACGGTCGGCATCGCGAAGGTGGGGAACTCCACCCCGCGCTCCGGGTCGAAGCGGTCGATCGCCTTGATCAGGCCGATCGTGCCGACCTGGACGATGTCCTCCATCGGCTCGTTGCGGCTGCGGAACCGCGCGGAGGCGTACCGGACCAGCGGCAGGTTGAGCTCGATCAGGGTGTCACGGACGTAGGTGTGCTCCTCGCTGCCGGCCTCCAGTGCGGCGAGCCGCAGGAAGAGCGAGCGCGAGAGCGTCCGGGTGTCCAGCCCGGGGCCCGGCGGCGCCTGCGGTGCGGGCGGGGCGACCGCCTCCGCGGCGGCCGCGGGGTCGAGCTCGGCGACGGACGGTGCGTCCGGGCCCCGCTGGAGCGGGATCCGGTCGACGGCGACCGCGGTGCCATGGGTCTGACCAGCGTGGATCTCCGCAGTGCCCAGGTCTCCGGACATGCACCCACCCCCTTGTGACTGACAGTTGAACGGATTCCGTCGCGCGGTGGTTCCCGAGGACGCCCTCCCCCTGCATACCGGAACACAGTCCCCGGCAAACCCGAAGGTCGCAAGACGTCACGTGGCGGTAACGCGCAGCAATCCCGGCCGGGCCCGCCGGTTCACGATGTTCTGTCCGGGATTGTGACGGTCAGTCTTCCCAGGAATTGCCCGTCCGAAGCCTGGTCAGGATCCGGGAGAGCAGGCGCGAGACGTGCATCTGCGACATTCCCAGCTCGGTGCTGATCTGCGACTGCGTCAGGTTGGCGAAGAACCGCAGCATGACGATCCGCCGCTCCCGCTCCGGCAGCTGGACGAGCAGGTGGCGGACCATGTCCCGGTGCTCGACCTCGGCCAGCGCCGAGTCCTCGTAGCCGAGCCGGTCCAGCAGGGCGAGCCCGCCCTCGTGCTCCTGGGCCGCCTCCAGGGAAGCCGCGTTGTACGCCCGGCCGGCGTCCAGGCAGGCCCGGACGTCCTCCTCCGGGATGCGCAGGCTGGCGGCGATCTCGGGCACCTTGGGGGCCCGTCCGTGCACCACCGTCAGCTCCTCCATCGCGCCGCTGACCTGGACCCAGAGTTCCTGGAGCCGGCGCGGGACGTGCATGGTGCGGACGTTGTCGCGGAAGTAGCGCTTGATCTCGCCGAGGATGGTCGGCAGTGCGTAGGTCGGGAACTGCACGCCGCGGTTCGGGTCGAAGCGGTCGATCGCGTTGATCAGGCCGATCGTGCCGACCTGGACGACGTCCTCCATCGGCTCGCTGCGGCTGCGGAAGCGGGTGGCCGCGTAGCGGACCAGCGGGATGTTGACCTCGATCAGCGCGGCCCGGACCCGCTCCCGCTCGGGGGCCTCCGGGGGCAGCTCGGCGAGTCGCTCGAACAGCACCCGGGTGAGCGTCCGGACGTCCACCACCGGGCGGCCGCCGGGGCCGCGCAGGCCGTCCGGCCGCAGTTCGCCGGCCGGGCCGATGACGGTGGCCAGCACCTCGTCCCCGGGCGGGGGCGCCGGGCGTCCGGCGTCCGGCGGGGTGGCCTGCGCCGGGGCCTGGGCGGTGGTTGGCGCGGTGGCCTGGGCGCTGGCCTCTGTGGTGGTCTGCCCGGCCGGACCGGTACCGGTGTCCGGCGCACTCCCTGGTGTCCGCACGGACACGTCACCCCTCCCAAAGTCGACAACGGTGGGACTTGCGGATCGGGTGTCGGGTCTCGTCTCACCACCTCGCCATGTCCGGCAAAACCGGTCATAGCATCACAAGGCGGGCGCAGGTCGGGCAAGTACCGAGGGGAGGTGTGTTGGTGCTGTGCCGTTGCTTCACCGGCTCTCCCGGCGGCGCAGCCGGGAGCCGTTTCCGGACAGCACAAGGCGCCCCGCCCGGGACCCGGGCGGGGCGCCTGGGGCCGTCCGGGGGACGGCCCGGGGTCAGACCTCGATGTCGGCGATCACCCAGGTGGCGAACTCGCGCCACTGGCCGGCCGCGGCCTGGTGGGCCGGGTGGGTGAGGTAGGCCTGGAGCGCGTCACGGTCCTCGACCAGGCTGTTGATCGCGTAGTCGTGGGCGATGTCGCGCTCGGTGGTGTTCCAGCCGCACTCCCACTCGCGCAGCTCGGGGATGACCGGGCCGAGCGCCTCGAAGGCCTCGGCGCCGGCGAGCGCGCGCTCGTCGTCCTTGCTGACGCCGTCGTTGAGCTTGAACAGGACCAGGTGCCGGATCACGATGCCGCTCCTCGCGGACGGGGGTTGAGGGTCCCGCACACCGTAGCCGGTGCCGCCGGGGCCGGACGACCGCCCCCCGGTCTACTTCACCAGTCCGGTCATGAAGGTGCCGACGGCCTTGGCGGCGTTCGAGATCCCCTCGAACCCCAGTTGGACGAGCTCGGCCGCGCGGGCGGGCGAGGTGATGATCGTGTAGAGCACGAAGATGAGCAGGAGGACCATGCCGATCTTCTTCGCCTGCGCCATCCGGTGACCTTCCTCCCTGCCGTGGGCCGCCGCCATTCGGTCCCCGAGCGACCCTCTGCAGTGGGCAGCTTATCCACCGGACGGCCCATCAAGTGTGCGACGCGTTCACCCGGCGGGACGAAGGTCCCCGCGAGTGGGGCCTTTCTCCGGGTGCCCCGGAGAAGGCCGTCGAGCAGGATGGGTGATGTGCCGAGGGTCTGGCAGGAATCCCCGGCACGTGGATCCGGAGCTCCCCGCTGTGGGACCGGGCGCCGCGACTTCCCCCCGACGCGGCCCCGGTTGTGGGACTCCGCCGGGGGAGCGGTTGGTCCCCCGAGCCGCTCCCCCTCCAGGCTCCGTACTCGCCGGGCGTTGGTGGTCATCGGCCCCGAGTGCGGAGCTTTTCCGCGTCCGGGGGCGTGCGGGAACGACGAGGGCCCCGACCGTCTCCGGTCGGGGCCCTCGTGTTGCTGGCGGTAGCGGTGGGATTCGAACCCACGGTGAAGTTGCCCCCACACACGCTTTCGAGGCGTGCTCCTTTGGCCGCTCGGACACGCTACCGAGGGGAACTCTACCGGACGGGTGGCGCGGTCACGAAATCCGTATCCGCGAGGGGCCGGCGGCCGGGTTCAGCGGTGGGTCTCGAAGAAGGCGCGGAGCTGCTCGCCGCATTCGTCGGCGAGGACGCCCGGGATCACCTCGGGGCGGTGGTTGAGCCGGCGGTCGCGCATCACGTCGAAGAGCGAGCCGGCGGCGCCGGCCTTCTCGTCGAGGGCGCCGTAGACCACCCGGTCGATCCGGGACAGCACGATGGCGCCCGCGCACATCGTGCAGGGCTCCAGGGTGACGACGAGGGTGCAGCCGCCGAGCCGCCACTGCCCGAGTGCGGCGGCGGCCTCGCGGACGGCGATCACCTCGGCGTGCGCGGTCGGGTCGCCGACCGCCTCGCGCGCGTTGTGGCCGCGTCCGATCACCTCGCCGTCCGGGCCCAGGACGAGCGCCCCGACCGGGACGTCCCCGGTGGCCGGCGCCAGGTCGGCCTCGGCGATGGCGAGGCGCATCGGCGCCGCCCAGCGGTCGCGGACCGGGTCGGGGCGGACGGGGGCGGGGAGCGGGGCTATCTGGCGGGCGGACGCGGACTGCATGGCATCCAGTGTCCGGCATCCGTCGACGGGCATCGGCCCGCTACCGGACGGCCTCCAGGACCTCGCCGCAGCCGAGGGCCTCGGCGATCTCCTCCAGGGCGTCGCCCGGGACGGCACCCTCGCCGCTGAGGGCGAGCAGTTCCTCGGAGGGGAGGCCGAACTCGGTGAGCAGGTGCGCGTCGCCGAGCGGGCCGACCGGGACGCCGCCGCGGGAGTCCGCGTCCGCTTCCTCGTCGTCCTGCTCCGCCGCCTCCGCCTCGTCCTCCAGCTCGGCGACCAGGTTGTCGAGGTCGCCGAACTCGCTCTCGCCGGCCTGGTCGACCAGCTCGTCGGTGAGGACGGAGCCGTAGCTGGAGCGGGCGGCGGCGGCGCCGTCCGACACGAAGATCCGCGGATCCTCCTCACCGTCCACCCGGACGATGGCGAACCAGACGTCCTCCTGTTCGATGAAGACCAGGACGCTGTCGTCGTCCTGGGCGGCTTCGCGGGCCAGATCGGCCAGGTCCGCCAGGGTTTCGACGTCGTCGAGTTCCGTCTCGCTCACATCCCACCCGTCCTCGGTGCGAGCAAGCACTGCAGCGAAGTACGCCACCAGGGACACTCCCAAGATCATCGGTCTCGGCTCGGCGCTCCGGGCAACGCTAAATCTGGCCGCCCCCGCGCCAGAGGCGGCCCGCTGTTCGGACCGTCCCATCGGAATCGTGACAGAAAGCCCGGCTTTGCGGGGAGTGTTCGGCAGCGCGTCTTTGCAGGTCGTGTCGGAAGGGTTGGCCCGGGGACGGTGAACGGGCGCCGAGTGCGCCGGGTGCGCGCCGCCTACCGCTCGGACGGGTGCGGTGGGCCCGTCAGATCCGGAAGGTTCGCATCCGCATCGCTTCGCGCATCCGCCGTTCCTTGGTGCGCCTGGGCTGGACCCGCTCCCGCAGTTCGCGCGCCTCGGCGAGTTCGCGGAGGAACACCGTCCGCCGCTTGCGGCGCTCCGCCTCGGTCTCCGGATGGTCCGGGGGCAGGTCCGAGTGCCCGCCCGACGAGCCCGTGGGCCCGCCCGCCGAGCCGTCCCCGTTCTTCGGGTTGCTCGTCATAGGACCTGACTTTCCCAGATCGGCCGGATTGATACCACAGGAGGACGTTCCGCCCGGACATTCGCGGTGCGTCACGGCGTGTCACGTCCGAGTGACCCCGGACGGCCCCGCGCGGGGGTGCGGAGTCGGCCGGGCGGGCCGCGGGGTGGCGTCCGGGCGTCCGGGGCCGGGCTAACCTCGATGCATGCGGATCCACGTCGTCGACCACCCCCTGGTCGCCCACAAGCTCTCCACCCTGCGCGACGAGCGCACCGACTCGCCGACCTTCCGTCGCCTGACCGACGAGCTGGTGACCCTTCTCGCGTACGAGGCGACGCGGGACGTCCGCACCGAGGAGGTGGAGATCACCACCCCCGTGGCGGTCACCACCGGCACCCGGCTGAGCTACCCCCGCCCGCTGGTCGTCCCGATCCTGCGGGCCGGCCTGGGCATGCTCGACGGGATGACCCGGCTGCTGCCGACCGCCGAGGTGGGCTTCCTCGGCATGGTGCGCAACGAGGAGACCCTGGAGGCCTCCACCTACGCCACCCGGATGCCGGACGACCTCTCCGGCCGCCAGGTCTACGTGCTCGACCCGATGCTGGCCACCGGCGGCACGCTGGTCGCGGCGATCCGGATGCTGATCGAGCGGGGCGCCACCGACGTCACCGCCGTGGTGCTGCTGGCCGCGCCGGAGGGCGTCGCGGTGATGGAGAAGGAGCTGGCCGGGCTGCCGGTCACCGTCGTGACCGCCGCCGTCGACGAGCGGCTGAACGAGAACGGCTACATCGTCCCCGGCCTCGGCGACGCGGGCGACCGCCTGTACGGCACCGCGGGCTGAGCCCGCGGGCCCACGAGCCCCCGGGCGCAGGACGTCCGACCGTACGAGGAGAGCCCCCCGGCATGGTGCCGGGGGGCTCTCCTCCGTTCCGCGGGGCCGGCTCAGCAGCTGCCGTTGGTGCTCGGGGTCGGGGAGGGCTTGGTGGCCAGGGCCAGCGCGGCGGCGGCCTGGGTCTCGTCCAGCAGGGTGTTGTAGCTGTCGCCGACGACGACGTCCACGGTGTTGTCGGTGCGGGCGTCCACGGTGACGGTGGCCCCGGCGATCTGCGAGCTGATCAGCGTGGCGGCGCCGGCACCGGCCGGGCCGGCGATCACCACGGCGGTGCCGGGCACCTTCTTGTCCAGCTCGGCCGGGGCGTTGCCCTTCTTGTCCACGGTGAAGCCGCGCTTGGTGAACTCGTCGGCGGTCCGCCCGGCCAGGCCGGACTTGGTGGTGGCGTTGAAGACGTTCAGCTTGAAGCCGGCCGGCTGCGGGATGGCGTGCGGGTCGCCGGCGGGGGCGTCCGGGGTGGGGGTGGGAGCGGCCAGCGGTTTGCCGGAGGGCGTCGCGCAGGCCTGGGCGGAGGCGTTCTTGCCCTTGCCGGTGAAGATGTCGTAGAGCTGGACGCCGCCGAGCGCGATGAGCGCCAGCGCGAGCAGCGAGCCGAGCAGGGCCATGACCTTGCGGCTCTTCTTCGGTGGCCGGCCCAGCCGTGGATAGGCGTTGCCGGTGACGCGGTACTGCTTCCCCTTCAGGCCTTGGGGAGTCAACATGCTCACGGTTTGTCTCCCCCTCGTGCCAGGGCGGGGATCGGGTGACGGATTCGGCCTGGGTGGGCGGCATTCGCCACGGACTGCGGCCGTAGTCAGCAGATTAGTGCCGTACGGCTGCGAAGGTACTAAATGATCATCATCTGGAGTACGCCGGCACCCGAACGGGGGTACCGGCGAATGCGCGGACCGCCCTCCGGAGGTGGCCGGAGGGCGGTGTCCACGCGGATCGCGGGGTGCGGGAGGGGCCCGTCACTCCATTTCGAGGACGCGGGCGTGCAGCACCTGGCGCTGCTGGAGCGCGGCGCGTACGGCGCGGTGCAGCCCGTCCTCCAGGTAGAGGTCGCCGTGCCACTTCACGACGTGGGCGAAGAGATCGCCGTAGAAGGTGGAGTCCTCCGCGAGGAGGGTCTCCAGATCGAGTTGGCCCTTGGTGGTCACCAGCTGGTCCAGCCGCACCGGACGCGGGGCGACGTCCGCCCACTGGCGGGTGCTGGTCCGGCCGTGATCCGGGTACGGCCGCCCATTGCCGATGCGCTTGAAGATCACACGGAAAGCCTACCGTTTGGGCGGCGGATGGCGCAGCAGCCGCGGCGCCGCCACGCGCACCGGCGCGAGCTGCGGGCGGACGATTGCGGCTGTTTCATGGGAAATGTCGCGAACGTCGCCCCTCAGCTCTGCCCTGGAGTGTGCACCGATGTCCACCGCCGAGCCGCCGTCCACCGCCTCCGGCACCGAACTCCTCCCGCCCGCGGTGCGGGAGATCGCCGCGGGGTACGCCTTCACCGGGCCCGCCCTCGACCTCGGTGCGGTGCTGCTGGACGGCACCGCCCACCGCGACGCCCAGGTGCGCATCCCGCTCGGGGTGCTCAACCGGCACGGGCTGGTCGCGGGTGCCACCGGCACCGGCAAGACCAAGACCCTCCAGCTGATCGCCGAACAGCTCTCCGCCCAAGGCGTGCCGGTGTTCCTGGCGGACGTCAAGGGCGACGTCTCGGGGATCTCGGCGCCCGGCACGCCGAGCGAGCGGACCGCCGCCCGGGCCGCCGAGGTCGGCCAGAACTGGTCGGCGCAGGGCTGCCCGACCGAGTTCTACGCGCTGGGCGGCCTGGGCACGGGCATCCCGGTCCGAGCCACCGTCACCAGCTTCGGCCCGCTGCTGCTCGCCAAGGTGCTCGACCTGAACGAGACCCAGGAGTCCTCGCTCGGCCTGGTCTTCCACTACGCCGACCGCAACGGCCTGGAGCTGTACGACCTCAAGGACCTCACCGCCGTCATCACCTTCCTCACCTCGCCCGAGGGCAAGGAGGAGCTGAAGGGCATCGGCGGGATCTCGGCGGCCACCGCGGGAGTGATCCTGCGCTCGCTCACCATGCTGGAGAACGAGGGCGCCGGGGCGTTCTTCGGGGAGCCGGAGTTCGACACCGCCGAGCTGCTGCGGACGGCGCCGGACGGCCGCGGGACCGTCTCGGCGCTGGAGCTGCCCGCCGTGCAGGACCGCCCGCGGCTCTTCTCCACCTTCCTGATGTGGCTGCTGGCCGACCTCTACCAGGAGCTGCCCGAGGTGGGGGACCTCGACAAGCCCAAGCTGGTGTTCTTCTTCGACGAGGCGCACCTGCTCTTCAAGGGCGCCTCCAAGGCCTTCCTGGAGGCGATCACCCAGACCGTCCGGCTGATCCGCTCCAAGGGCGTCGGGATCTTCTTCGTCACCCAGACGCCGAAGGACGTGCCGGCCGATGTGCTCGCCCAGCTGGGCAACCGGGTGCAGCACGCGCTGCGGGCCTTCACCCCGGACGACGCCAAGGCGCTCAAGGCGACCGTCTCCACCTTCCCCCGGTCCTCGTACGACCTGAGCGAGGTGCTGACCTCGCTCGGCACCGGTGAGGCCGTGGTCACGGTGCTCTCCGAGAAGGGGGCGCCGACGCCGGTGGCGGCGACCAGGCTGCGGGCGCCGCAGTCGCTGATGGGCCCGGTCGAGCCGGCCGTGCTGCGGGCGGCGGTGGACGCGTCGGCCGTGGCGGCCCGCTACCGGGACGCGATCGACCGGGAGTCGGCCTACGAGAAGCTGGCCGCCCGGGCGGCGCGGCCGGAGCCGGCGCCGGTGCCGGGCGAGGAGCCGCGGGGTTCGCGGGAGTCGCGGGAGCCGCAGGGTTCGCGGGAGCCTCGGGAGCCGCAGGGTTCGCGGGAGTCGCGTGCCGGGAAGGACGACGGGGTGCTCGGGATGCTGCTGAGCAACCCGACGCTGAAGTCCTTCGCCCGCTCGGCCGGGTCGCAGCTCGGGCGGGAGATCTCGCGCAGCCTGTTCGGGACGTCCCGACGGCGGCGCTGAGGCGGGCTGGCGGGCCGGCGCGCGGGGCGGGCCCGGGCCCGGGCCGGCCGCCTAGCCGGCCAGCGCGGCGCCGATCCGGTCCAGCGAGGAGAGCCGCATCAGGCCGTAGTTGTAGAACTCGACCTCCGGCACGCCCAGCTCCCGGAGCATGGCGATCTTCGCGGCGAGGTTCGCCGGGCCGTCGCAGTCCGAGGCCATCGGCCGCAGGATCACCGCCATGTCCTGCGGGCGGACCCCGTGCAGGGCGAAGGCGGCGATCTTCTCCCGGACGGCCTCCGGGGTCCGCGCGTAGCCGAGCGTCTCGATCTGGTCGGCCGCCGCGGCGAGCGCGGGCAGGTCGATGCCGGCGAGCCAGCCCCGGCCCGGGCCGCCGCCGTCCATGAAGCTCAGCCGCATGCCGTGGCGCCGGGCCTCCTCGGCCACCTCGGCGGCGAGCGAGGTCACCGTGGCGGCGGAGGCGTCGACGTAGGCCGCGACGGTGCCGTCGGCCAGCTGGTCCAGGGCGGCGGGCTCGGCGGCGGCCGTGTCGTCGGCCAGCCGGTGGCGCAGTTCGGTGCGGACGGTCGCCGCCACCTCGTCCGCCGGGACGCCCGCACGGACGGCGGCGGCGCGGCAGTGCTCGCAGAAGCAGATCCCGAGCAGTGCCTCGGCGACCGGGCCCAGCTCCTCGAAGTAGCGCTCGTGGTGGTAGCCGTGGCGCAGCCCGTGGAAGTGCAGCGACTCGGCCCGGATCGCGTCCACGCCGTACCGGGCCAGCTCGGCGACCAGCGTCACCGCGTACTCGCGGACCTCCGGGGCGGCCGGGCAGAGCTCGGTGAGGTGGCGGTCGCCGAAGGCGTTGGCGGGCGCGCAGTCGGGGTGTTCGAAGCCGAGCCGGTCGTTGTGGCAGAACACCGTCCAGGCGTGCAGCTTCAGCCCGCGGCGCCGCGCCTCGGCGGCGGCCTCGGCGAAGGGGTCGCGGTCGCCGATCGCGGTGGAGGGGGTGGGGCGCAGGCGGCGGCCGGCCCAGCGCGCCGGGTCGGGGCGGAAGTAGGCGGCGCCGGGCTCCAGGTAGCGGATCACCCGGTGCGGGTTGTGCGGGAAGACGTCCCGGGCCTCGTGGTAGACCGAGGCGAGGGTCACGCCGCCGACCCCGGCCCGGTCGGCGAGGTTGCCGAAGAAGGTGTCGGGGCCCTCGTCCAGCAGGTCGGTGGCGAAGGCGAGGACGGACGACTCCACGGTGCGGCTCCGGAGCAGGGGGCAGGTGTTCTCCCACGCTAGCCGGAGGCCCGGGATTGGTCTATACCTGGCCGTAACGGGCGGACACCGCCGCGCCCTCGGTCAGAGACCGAGGTCGTCCAGCTCCTTGAGCAGCGCGGCCCGGGAGCCGGCGGCGGGCTCGGGGGCCGGGGCCGCGGCGGCCTTCGGACCGCGGTTGCGGAGCAGCCAGGCGGCGGCGAGCCCGCCGAGCAGGCCGCCGAGGTGGCCAAGCCAGCTGACCCCCTGGGCGACGGGCAGGACGCCGATCAGCAGGTAGGAGTACACGGCCGCGACGACGACGCCGATCACCGCGTCCAGCAGGTTGCGGTCGAGCACCCCGCGCAGCACCAGGTAGCCGAAGTAGCCGTAGACCAGGCCGCTGGCGCCGGCCGTGACCACCTCGGGGCGCTCGAACAGCCAGACCGTGAGGCCGCTGAGGACGACGATCATCAAGGTCGCCCCGAGGAACTTCCTCATGCCCCGGTAGGCGGAGAGGAAGCCGAACACGAACAGCGGCCAGGAGTTGGCCTCGATGTGCCCCCAACCGAAGTGCAGCAGCGGCATGGTGAACATGTCCGGCAGCTCGTCGAGCCGGCGCGGCATCAGCCCGAAGTCGTAGGAGAGGCCGTAGTCGTCCATCCAGTTGACCACCTGCACCGCCCAGATGACGGCGAGCATGCCGAGCACGGTGAGGAGGGCGCGGCGGGAGTCGGCCAGCAGGCGGGCGAGCTTGGGGGTCATGACCCGACTGTAGATCGGGCCCGTGCGCGACGGCACCCCACTACAGTGAATCGCGTCATTCAGCCTGGTCCGGGCTGTCCTGGTTGTCGAGAGGTGACCGTTTCATGAGCGTTCGTCCGCCGCTGCCCTACGAGTTCCTGCCGCAGGTGCCGTCCTTCGAGCTGACCAGTGAGGACATCGCCGAAGGCGGCAAGCTGGCCGAGGAGTTCATCCACGCGGGCGGCAACCTGTCGCCGCAGCTGTCCTGGTCCGGCCTGCCGGAGGGCACCCGGTCCATCGCCGTCACCTGCTACGACCCGGACGCCCCGACCGGCTCCGGCTGGTGGCACTGGCTCGCCCTCAACCTGCCCGGTGACACCACCGGCCTGGTGCGCGGCGCCGGTTCGTCGGACGACGACCTGCCCGGTGCGGCCTCGTTCCACGGCCGCAACGACTTCCCCGGCAACAAGTACGACGGCGCCGCCCCGCCGCCCGGCGCCCCGCACCGCTACGCCTTCGCCGTGCACGCGCTGGACGTGGACGCGCTGGACGTCACCGCGCAGACGCCGGCGGCCCAGATCGGCTTCCACATCACCTTCCACACGCTGGGCCGCGCGGTGCTGACCGCCGAGTTCGGCGTCTGAGGCCTAGCCGGGGTCCGGGCCGGGGGCCGGGTCGGGGCCTGCTGCGGCGTCCGGTTCGGGGGCCGAGCCGGGGCTGAATCAGCGTTCGGCTCGGGGGGAGGCCTGACCCGCGCTGTCCGCCGCCCGGCCGGCGCGGGCGGCCAGTTCGCGCAGGTGGGCGTGCATCTGCGGGGGCTCGTGCACCTCGAACTCGCAGCCGAGCATCACCAGGCGCATGGCCAGCCACTCCAGCGATTCGGCGCGGGAGCGGAGGCGGCAGCTGTGCGCGTCGACCGGCTCGATCTCGGAGTCGCGCTGCAGCCAGTACGGGATGTCGGTGGCGGGCATGTGCAGGGTGGCGAGCAGGGTGTACGTCGGCGCGAGCCGGTGGAGCTTGCTCGCCACGTACGCGGCCGCGTCCTCGGCGGGGAGTTCGCGGGGGGTGATCCGGGCGCCGGTGGCGAACGGCTCGCTGATCCGGTCCACCCGGAAGAGCCGCCAGTCGTCGCGGTCGAGGTCGTACCCCACCAGGTACCAGCGGCGCCCGGCCGAGACCAGGCGGTTGGGCTCCACCCGGCGGCTGGTCTCGGCGCCGTCGCCGGCCCGGTAGCCGAACCGCAGCCGCTCCCGGTTGGTGACGGCGTTGGCGAGCACGGTGAGGTCCTCCGGGTCGACGGTCGGGCCGTCGCCGGTCAGCAGCGGCACGGTGGCCGCGTTGAGGGCGCCGACCCGGTGCCGCAGCCGGCTCGGCAGGACCTGGAGCAGCTTGCCGAGGGCGCGGACCGAGGCCTCCTCGATGCCCACCACGGCGTGTCCGGCGGCCGCCCGGAGCCCGACCGCGATGGCCACCGCCTCCTCGTCGTCCAGCAGCAGCGGCGGCATGGCCGTCCCCGCGACCAGCCGGTAGCCGCCGACCGCGCCCATCGTCGCCTGGACGGGGTAGCCGAGCTCGCGCAGCCGGTCGATGTCGCGGCGGATCGTCCGGGGGCTGACCCGCAGGCGCTCGGCCAGCTCGCTGCCCGGCCACTCGCGCGGCGTCTGCAGCAGGGACAGCAGGGTCAGCAGTCTCGCCGGGGTGTCGGTCATGGTGTCCAGGATGCCGGACAAGGAGGACAAGAGCTGACCTACATGACCTCTATCGTCGTCGACGTGCCGAAGAGCGAGGTAGAGGAGAAGCAGATGACAGCGGATACCGGGGCGGGATCCCGAGCGGGGGCCGGGGTGGTGTCCGACCGCCGGCGGTGGATCGCGCTGGCGATCGTGATGACGGCCTCGTTCATGGACCTGGTGGACGTCACCATCGTGAACATCGCCATCCCCAGCATCCAGGAGGACACCGGCGCCTCGTTCAGCGCCATCCAGTGGGTCACCGGCGGTTACGCCCTGGCCTTCGCGATCGGGCTGATCACCGGTGGCCGACTGGGCGACATCTACGGCCGGAAGCGGCTGTTCCTGATCGGGATCGGCGGCTTCACCGTCGCCTCGGCGCTCTGCGGCCTGGCGACCGGCGCCGAGATGCTGGTCGCGACGCGGATCCTGCAGGGCGGCACGGCGGCGCTGATGGTGCCGCAGGTGCTGTCGATCATCCACGCGACCTTCCCGGCGGAGGAGCGCGGCAAGGTGTTCGGCCTGTTCGGCGCGGTCGTCGGCCTGGGCGCCGTCTCCGGCCCGCTGATCGGTGCGCTGCTGACGGAGTGGGACCTCTTCGGGCTGGCCTGGCGGCCGATCTTCCTGATCAACCTGCCGGTCGGCATCGCCGGGCTGCTGCTCGGCCGGGCGTTCATCGGGGAGTCGCGGGCCGAGAAGGCGCTCAAGCTGGACCTCGTGGGCGTGCTGCTGGCCAGTGCCGGCCTGCTGATGCTGCTCTACCCGCTCACCCACGGGCGGGAGGCCGGCTGGCCGCTCTGGGGACACCTCTCGATGGTCGGCAGCCTGCCGGTGTTCGCACTGTTCGTCGCCTACGAGAAGGTCAAGACGCGGCGGGACGGCTCGCCGCTGGTCGAGCTCTCGCTGTTCCGGGTGAAGAGCTTCGCGGCCGGCATCGGCGTGCAGCTGACCTTCGGCCTGGTCACCGGGATCTTCTTCCTGGTCTGGACGCTCTACATGCAGATCGGGCTGGGCTGGAGCCCGCTCAAGGCCGGTACGACGGGCATCCCGTTCTCGATCGCGGTCTCGGTGGCGGCCGGTCTCTCGGTGCAGCAGCTGGTGCCGCGCTTCGGCCGCAAGGTGCTCCAGGCGGGCGCGCTGGTGATGGCGGCGGGCGCGCTCACCTACATCTGGGAGGCCGACCGGTACGGCACGGCGATCGCGCCCTGGCAGATGGCGCTGCCGCTGGTGGTGATGGGCGCCGGGATGGGCCTGATCGTCGCGCCGATCACGGACGCGGTGCTGGCGGAGGTGCCGCGCGAGCACGCCGGTTCGGCGTCGGGCCTGATCAACACGGTGAACCAGCTGGGGACGGCGCTGGGGCTCGGGCTGGTGTCGGTGGCGTTCTTCGGGGCGATGGACGACGTGGTCGCCCCGGAGGCGGTCGGGACGGCGTTCGGCGGGGCGTTCGTCAACGCGATGTGGTGGGTCGTGGGGGTGCTGCTGGCGGTGTTCCTGCTGATGTTCGCGCTGCCGAGGCGCAAGGCGGAGGTCGTCGCCGGCTCGGCCGACGCGGTCGCGCAGGAGGAGCGGGAGCAGGAGCCCGTCCTGGTCTGACGGTGTGTGGTGGGGCCCCGGTCGCGATGCGCGGCCGGGGCCCTCGCGCGCACACTGGGAGGACCATGGAGCGGCTGGCGGTGGACTCCTCGGCGCTGCGCTCGGTCGGGTACGACGCGGCGCACCGCGTGCTGGAGCTGGAGTTCAGCGGCGGGCACGTCTACGAGTACGCCGCGGTGCCCGGGCGGGTGCACCGGGAGCTGATGGCGGCGGAGAGCCACGGGCGGTACTTCGCCCGGGAGATCCGGGGGCGGTACGCGTACCGGCGGGTGCGGTGAGCGGGCCGGTCGTCGGTCGGCTCAGGCGGCGCGGCGGTAGCTGCTGCCGTCCTGCGGCCGGACGAGGTGGCCTGCCTCGACCAGGAAGCGGCGCAGCGCCGGGTAGTCGTCGTGCACCGTTCGCAGCGTGTCGTTGACCTCGCGCTCGCTGTAGGAGCGGTCCGCCTCGAAGAGGGCGCCGGCGAGGTGGGCGAGCAGTTGCTCGCGGCGGGCCGCCTTGCGGGGGATGGCGGGCAGGCGGCCGTCGGCGGAGAAGAGCGAACGCACGGCGGGGCTGTCGGTACCGGTCATGCGTGGAGCCTCGCCCGGGGGCGGGTGGGCGGGCAACCCGTTTTCGGGGGTGCGGGGTGCGGGGTGCGGGGCGCGGTGCCCGGCCGCCCGGCGCTCCTGGTGAGCGCCGGGCGGCAGAAGTGGCGCGGGGTCAGACCTTGGCCGTCTTGGCCTCCTTGGCGGCCCGCTTCACCTCCTGCTTGTGGGCGCGCACCTTGTCCAGCGACTCCGGCCCGGTGATGTCCGCGACCGACCGGTACGCCCCCTCCTCGCCGTACAGGCCCGCCGCCTCGCGCCAGCCCGCCGGCTGCACGCCGTACTGCTTGCCGAGCAGCGCGAGGAAGATCTGCGACTTCTGCTTCCCGAACCCGGGAAGGGCGTTGAGGCGGCTGAGCAGCTCCCGGCCGGTCGCGACATCGCGCCAGAGCGCCGCCGCGTCGCCGTCGTACTGCGCCACCAGGAACTGGCAGAGCTGCTGCACCCGCTTGGCCATCGCGGCCGGGTAGCGGTGCACGGCCGGCTTCTCGGAGAGCAGGGCGACGAACGCCTCGGGGTTGTGGACGGCGATCTCGTGCGCGTCCAGGTCGGCCCGGCCCAGACGCTGCGCGATGGTGAGCGGGCCGGTGAACGCCCACTCCATGGGCACCTGCTGGTCGAGAAGCATCCCGACGAGCGCGGCGAGCGCGCTGCGCCCGAGCAGTTCGTCGGCCTCGGGCTGCTGCGCGAGCCGGACGGTGACGTTCATGGGCAGGCCCTCCTCGGATCGTGGAGACTCGGATCGCCGCCCAGTCTGGTGGACGGCGGGGGAGGCGAGGGGGTCAACACGCCCGTAGGGGTGGATTGGTTGAGTTGAGCGGCCTTGCCGTGCCTGGGTAGTTCGTTGGCGGATTGTTCTGTGGTCCGGCCGGTGTCCGATGATGTGGCCGGGCGGCCGTCCGACGGGCCGGGCATTCGGACGGCTCCACCGGACCGGCCCCGGCCCGGTGGAGCCGAATCCGGGCGGCCTCCGGGCGACTTCCGGGCTACGCGTATCCGCGTCGAAGGGCAGGGGGTCGATGCGATCAACGGCGCTCGGATCGAGTGAATTCGCGGGCTCCTTGTATTCGACGACGATCGGCGCCTTGCGCATTCCTGTGGCGGTACATCAAAGCGCTTCGTACGTCAGATCGTTGGGATTCCTTTCGTGGCCGGAACGGAAAAGGGACGACCCCGGCGGTGCTCCAGCGCCTGGGAGTCCGGTGCCGGGAGCGTGACCTGTGGGCGGCGCATGGCCGATGCCGGGTCCACGGGCGCGCCCCCCGTTCCCGGGTGTCTCGCGCCGAGGCCTCGGCAACGTGCGGGCGATCCTCGCGGCCGTCGGTCGTACTGAGCGATCTCGGTGTCGTCCGGTCGGGCGTCGTCGAGCGACTCCCTGAGGTCATTCGAACGGGGTTTCGCGGGCGGGCCGGGCGATCGGCCGCAGCGACCGTTGTCCTGCCGGTCCGGGTGGCCGGCGAATGCCGCCGTGCCGATGATCGGTCTCCCCTGCGGCCGGAACCGGGTCACGCACTGGTGGTGCGGCCGCGAGAGGGGAGGCCGATAGTCCTGTCATATCAGTGGACTTGTCGCTAATTCCCTTGGCTCTCAGGTCGAGTAGCCATCACGTCGGCACAGGGCAAAGAGGAAACGGGAAACAGCGCCATTCCCGGTTCACCCCAGTCGTCCGCATGCCAATATTCATGCGGAGGCGGGGGGAGAGACCGTCCCGGGCCCACGACGCAGAACCACGGGCAGACGGTTCCAGAGAGGGGGTTGGCATGCGCATGCCTAAGATGTCCGATACGGTCGGCGAGTTCGGTCCGGAACTGCGCAGACGGCGGATCGCCGCCGGACTGACGCTCACCCGGCTGGCCGAGTTGCTCAGCTACAGCAAGGGCCACCTCAGCAAGATCGAACGCGGTCACAAGACACCACCGCCCGACCTGGCCCGCCGCTGCGACGCCCAACTCGGCGCCGGCGGCGAGCTGGAGAAACTGGCGCCGTCCGAGACTCCCGAGTGCGGAGCGGGGGTGGACGGCGCCACGGTCGACGACACGGCATGGCTGCTGAGGGTCGGCCCCGACGGCGTCCGCTGGCCCGGTGGCCTCGGGCGGCGCCGACTGCTCGCCGTCGGCGCGACATCGCTGCTGGGGGTGGGAGTCGCCACCACCGTGATGCCGCAGCAGGCGCACGCACAGGCGCAGGCGGTCACGGATACGGCGCCGGTGGAGATCTTCCGCCTGCAGTTCGACCAGATGCGGACGCTCGGCCAGACCACCGACCCCGGCGTCCTGCTGCCACTGCTCACCGTCCAGACCCACACCCTGCGCGAACTCGCCCTCCAGGCCGGTGCGTCGAGCCGTCCGAAGCTGCTCGGCCTCGCCGCACGGTACGCCGAGTACGCCGGCTGGATGGCCCAGGAAGCCGGCGACAACCCGGCCGCCCTCTGGTGGACCGCCCGCGCCGTCGAACTCGCCGAGGCCGGCGGTGACCGCGACCTCGCCTCGTACGCACTCGTCCGGCGAGCCCTGGTCACCCTCTACGCGGGCGACGCCGCCCAGACCGTCGGGCTGGTCGCCCGGGCCCAGGAGGACCGGCTGCCGCCCCGGATCCGCGGCCTCGCAGCCCAGCGGGAGGCCCAGGGCCACGCCCTGGCCGGCGACCGTACGGCCAGCCTGCGCAGCCTCGACCGGGCCCGCGACCTGCTGGCCCGGGCCGCAGCCGAGGACGGCACCGGCACGCCCGTGCTCGGGACGAGCAACCTCACCGACCCCGCCGCCATGGTCACCGGCTGGTGTCTGCACGACCTCGGCCGCCCCGCGCAGGCCGCCGAGGTCCTCGACCGCGAATTCCTGCGGATCCCCGCGCACGCCACCCGCAGCCGCGCCCGGTACGGCCTGCGACGCGCCCTCGCGCACGCGGCCGCCGGGGAGATCGAGCACGCCTGCGCGCTGGCGGCCGAACTGCTGCCGCTCGTCCCGGCGCTGCGGTCGGCGACCATCACCACCGACGTGGAGCGGCTCGCCCGCGAGCTGGCCCGGTTCCGGGCCAACCGGGCGGTGCTCGACCTCCAGCCCGCGCTCGCCGAGGCGCTCCACCCGTAGGCCCGGCCCGCCCGGCCACTCCTCGCTTCCTGACCTGCCTTTCCCCGGCCCGGTTCCTGCCCCCGTCATTCCTTCGAGAGGTGATCCGTCATGCCCGACATCTTCGTGAACTACCGCACCACCGACGAGGACACCGGTGCCACCCTGATCGAGCGCGAGCTGTCCCGGAGGTTCGGTAGCGAGCGGGTGTTCCGCGCCAGCAAATCGATCAAGGTCGGCCGGCGCTTCCCGCAGGAGCTGCTGACCGCCGTGCGCCGCAGCAGCGTGCTGATCGCCGTCATCGGCGAACGCTGGGCCGAAGCCCGTACCGCGGACGGCCGGCGCGCGCTCGACGATCCCGAGGACTGGACCCGGCGGGAGATCGTCGAGGCCTTCGAGAGCGGTGCGCTGGTCGTGCCGGTGCTGATCGGCCGCGCCACCCGGCTGAACCGGCGCGACCTCCCGGCCGAGCTGGGCGAGTTGGCCGACTGCCAGTACCGCCGGCTGGAGACCCGTAACGCGGAGGCCGACCTGGCCCGGATCGGTGACGACCTGGCCGAGGCGCTGCCCCAGCTCGCCGAGGCAGAGCGGCAGCTCGCGAGGAGCGACGCCGATCGGCCGGAGGTTCGGAACCGGGTGGGCCGGGTCGACGGCAGCGTCGTCCAGGCCGGGGACTACACGCACCGGCAGAGCGGGGGCATCGGCAACGTGGGCGGCGACGTGGGCACGTTCATCAACACGGCGAACGGGCCGATGCACACGGGCAGCGGCGCGCAGCACAACGAGATCCGCAACGGGGGCGTGCAGCTCACCGGGGAGGGCGCGAACTACCTCGAGCGCGGGAGCGTGCAGCAGGAGTTCGGCAGCCGCCGGGGTCGCGAGGAGCGGGACGAGCGCGAGGAGCGCCGCCGCCGCGAGGGCCGGCAGCGGTGACCGACGCCGGGGGCGGCGCCCGGATCGAGGAGATCCGGGGAGCCGCGCACACCGGGCCCGGAGCCCAGCACAACCACTTCTACGGATCCGATCAACCGCCGATGGCCCGCCCCAAGGTGGACCCGTGGCGGGTGGCGCTGGAGCAGCGCAGCTGGCTGAAGCAGCGGTTCGTGGCTCCGGCGGGCTTCGGTGACGCGCAGCAGCGGTTGGCCAGGGTCGGCACTACCGTCCTGCTGGCCGGCCCGGCCGGCAGCGGCCGGCGGACCGCAGCGGTGATGCTGCTGCACGGCCCCGACGACGAGGACACCCCCTTCATCGAGATGTCGTTCTCGATGGACAAGGAGAACGACGACGTCCCGGACCCGGAGGAGGGTGACCGGCTGCTGCTGGACCTCTCCGCCGTCTCCGAGGAGGCCTACCCGCGCGCGCAGGAGCTGCTGTACTCCTTCTGGGGCAAGGTGGAGGCTGCGAACGCCCGGTTGGTGGCCGTACTTCCCTCCAGCGACGAGGAGTTGCTGCACCCCAGACTTCGGCAGCTGGTCGCCGCGATCGGTCGGCCGCGGGCCATGGCCGTCCTGCGTCGGCATCTTGACTGCGACCGCATTCACTGGGACCCGGGCGCGCTGGAGGAGGGGGAACTGCGGGCGCTGGACACGTTCGCGATGCGGGACATCCAGCGCTTCGCCAACCTGGTGGCCCAGGCGAGGACGGCGGATCCGTCCGGTGGGATGGCCGGCTGGATCCGGCAGGCGCTCGGCGCGCTCAGCAACCGCAGCGCCGAGGTGACCAAGGAGGTGGCCGCCCTCGACTCCGGCCCGCAGCGCGCGCTGCTGTTCGTGGCGTCGATGATGGCCGGGGCGCCTGCCGATGCCGTCTTCCTGCACACCGACCGCCTGCTGAGGCTGGTCGAGCACACGCCGGATGAGAAGCCGCAGTTGGAGCGTGCCGATCTGGCGGAGCGGTTGAAGGCCCTGCCGGTGGAGGTGGACGGGCACGGCAGGATCCGGTTCACCTCGCTGGCCTACGACGGGGCGGTCCGAGCCCACTTCTGGACGTACTTCCCAGGGTTGCGCGACCGGTTCGGTGCGTGGGTCGAGGACGCGGTGGACAAGCCGCACCCGGCGCTCGGGTTGCAGGAGCGGCGCAGGCTCGTCGAACGCTTCACCGAGCAGAGCCTGCGTACCTCGGAGTGGTCGCTGCTGCACCGGTTGGCGGGGGAGTGGGCTGCGGACCCCCACCGGGCGAACGAGGCACTGGCGGTACTCGAACTCGGCCTCTCCCACGAGCGCCACGCCGCGGGCTTCCGGGCCAAGATCTACGAATGGGCGACCCCTGCCGGGCCCGTCCAGCCGAACCTGGCCCGGGTGCTTGCCCGGGCCTGCGGTGAGGTGATGGCCCGGACCCACCCGGACCAGGCACTCGTCCGGCTCCACCACCTCGCGCGGAGGACCAGGGGGAGCAGCGAGTCCGACGTGCGGGAGGCGCTGTTCGAGCTGGCCCGGCACGACCGGCGGCTGTACGTGAAACTGCTGGCCCGGCTCTGGGACGGCCTGGAGTCCCGGCGGGACGCCACCCCGGACATCCGGCTCTTCCTCGGGTTGGTGAACCCTCCGCCGACGTCGTGGGTCCCCTCCGATGCGCTGACACGGGGCTGGGCCGGGGTGCTGGCGGCGGTACCGCCGCACTGGTGGGAGCCGACGGTCGGGCAGTGGCTCTCGGCGGCCGCGTCGGCACCGGGTCCGACGGCGCGGCGGTTGATGAAGGTGCTGGTCAGCGCCGCCCGGGGTCGCGGGGACCTTCTCTCCCGGCTCTACCTGGTCGCCCGCGACTGGGCGGCGGCAGGCGGGCAGCCGGAGGAGCAGATCGGCCGGGCCGATGTCGCGGCCCGGTTCTGGCAGGAGATCGATTCCGCACAGGGCATCGAGTTGTCCGACCCGCCCCGCGCGGGCCGGATCGAGGAGAGGTATCGGTGAACTCCATGAACTCCATGAGCAGGGCCCGCGTCGGCGGCCTCGCCGCAGCGGCCGGGCTGTTGCCCGTCGCCCTGGGGCTGGCCCTGGGCTGGCCGGCCTGGGTGTGGGCGGTGGCGGCGGGTTTCGTCGTCCTGGTGGTGCTGCAACTGGTCGGGCGTGGCACCGGGGAGCGGCCTGCCCCACAGTCGGTTCCGGATCCGTCCCAGGCGTACCCGTGGGACCGGCCGGGGCCGGTTCCGTCGGCGGCGCAGACGTTCGCCCAGTCGACCGTGTACACAACTGCGCCGCCGACGGCTGGCGCCTCTGCTTCCGATCCCGGTCGCGCGGACGCGTCGTGGCTGCCGCAGACGCCTGCCGCTCCGGTCGAAGTCCCTTACCAGGAAGCCCGGGTGGAGAACGTGGCGCTGCCGAGCGGAGTGCCGGACTATGACTTCGTGTTCTCGGCAACCGTTCGGTGGCGGCCGCTGCCGCAGGCGGGCGGCCTGGTCCACACCAACCTGGGCGGACTGGCCGTCGACACCGTGCTTGCCCGCGCCAGGGCGGTGACCGAGCGGGAACACCCGGCCAGGCCGGACCTCGTCTGGTACCGGCTGGCCGGGGTGCTCGGGCTGACGGACCGGGACGCGTCCGGGCTGGTGGAGGCGATGGCCGAGCAGGTCGGGCTCCGCATTCCGGATGCCGACCGGGCGCGCCTCGACCAGCTGGCCGAGGCGCGCAAGACAGAGGAGCTCTGGGAACTCGAACTGCGGCACGAGCGGACCCGACGGGCATATCTCGGCGAGGACGTGCTCAAGTCGACCGGCAGCGCCGTGGTCTGGTGGCTGGCCCGGAACTCGGAGGAGGTGCAGCAGACGGTCGACATGATCGGCCCGCTGGCGCAGTTGTCCGCGGCCGCCAACGACCAGGCGGTGGACGTGCTGTACCGGCACATGGTGGCCGGGGCGGACGTGGCAGAGGCGGCGGCGCAGCTGTTCTCGGGGGAGACGGGCGGTGCGGCCGCGGCGGCTACCGACCGGGCGACCGGTGCGGAGCCGGGAGCGGAGGACGATCCGTTGTCCCGTGCGGAGCCGGCTTTCCCCTGGTCGGCACCCGGCCCGTGGTCGACGCCGATCCCGGCGCCGAGCGCGGAGCCGGACGGGCCGAGGAGGGGGCCGGTGGTGGTCGGGCCGCTCAACGATCTGATGGACGACGTCGACATCAGCGGGGAGGACGAGCGGACCGTCTACGCGCACAGGATCGCCCGACTCACCGAGGCGATGGGCAGGTCGGAAGGAGCGGACCTGATCAAGGCGAGTCTGGAGGAGTCCGAGTCGGGGGGAGGGGCCGGGGTGGCAGCGCCGGTCGGGTTCGTGCCGGGGCCGGTGCGACCCGACGCCGAGCAGCTGGTCCGCGAGCCCGTCGACGGCGTTGCCGACGGGGAACCGGACGAGGAGGGGCCGGTCGTCTCGGCCTGGGAGGTGCTCAGGGACTCCGTCAACGGCGGCGGGCCGGAGGAACCTCCGGACGTCGCCGGGGTCTGAGAAGGACCGCTGAAAATTTCTTCGGCCGTTCTGTCACACCCGGGACGTGCGGCGGGTCAGAGGGGTGGAAGTGCACGCGAGACCCGCCCGATTCCGATGGGGAGAACGCTGATGTCCACCACTTATGTCGTCGTCACCGCGCTGGCCGCTTTCATGGCGGGGTTCTCGGGTGGGGCGATCTTCGTCCGGGCCACGTTCGTGGTGGAGCCGCTCGCCGAGTACGGGGTGCCGCAGGCCTGGTGGAACTGGCTGGGGGTGGCGAAGGCGGCGGGGGCGGTGGGCCTGGTGGCGGGTCTGTTCGTGCCGGTGGTCGGGGTGCTGGCGGCGATCGGGCTGGTGCTGTACTTCGCGGGTGCGGTGGTCACCGTCGTCCGGGCCCGCTCCTACGCGCACATTCCGTTCCCGCTGATCTACCTGGCGCCGGCCGCCGCCTCACTGGTGCTGCTCGGCTGAGCGGCAGGCCGGCACGGCGGCGGGGCGAGCGGTCACCGCTCGCCCCGCTCGGTGTTCCCGGGCGGGTGTCAGCGCGGGCCGAGGCCGCTGAGCAGGGTGTCGACGACCAGGGCGGCGAGCGCCTCGGGGGTGTCCGAGGTGCCGGGGTGGGGCTGGGCCGCCTCGTGGATCAGGGCGTAGTAGACGCGGCGGACCCAGGCGAGGTCGGCGTCGGCGCGCAGGACTCCGGCGTCGCGGGCGCGTTCGAAGAGCCGGTCGCAGCGGGTCAGCACCTCGGCGTGGATCCGGGCGACCTCCGGGTCCCCCGGGGAGGGCGTGCTCATCGCGAAGCCCCAGCCGATCTTGACCTGGAGCACGTTGGCGGTGACCTGGTGCAGGGCGACCAGCGGCGGGGTGCTGTCGCTGACGGCCTCGACCGCGGCGTGGAACTGCCGGGTGGCCCAGGCGGTGAGTGCGGCGAGCAGCGCCTCGCGGGTGGCGAAGCGGCGGTGGACGGTGGTCCGGGCGACGCCGGCCGCCTCGGCGATCTGCTCCAGGGTCGCGGCCGGGTTGGCGCTCAGGACGCGCTCGGCGGCCTCCAGGATCGCCCGGACGGTGCGCTCGGCGTCGGCGCGCAGGGGTCGGCGCGGCTGCGGCGGCTGGGTTGGCATCGTGGCGCGCCTTCTTTCTGTCGTGACTCCCGAAAGGATACAGCGAAGTTGCCGCTCTGCTCTTAGTTGCGACATTGATGATGCATGTTCTACTTTTCTTGCATCACCGATGATGCAAGTTATGGGCATGGAGGGGTGCAACATGGACATGCAGCTGAACGGCAGGGCCGCTGTGGTGACCGGTGCGAGCCGGGGGATCGGGCTGGCCGTGGTGGCCGCGCTGGCGGCCGAGGGGGTGCGGGTGGTGGCGGGCGCCCGGACGGTGACGCCGGAGCTGGTGCGCACCGGCGCGGTCGCCGTCCCGGTCGACCTGTCGACGCCGGACGGACCGGCCCGGCTGATGGCGGTGGCGACCTCCGAACTCGGGGGTGACCTAGACCTGTTGGTGAACAACGTGGGTGGCGGCGATGCCGGCGCGGACCAGGTCGGCGGGTTCCTCTCGTTCACCGACGAGCAGTGGCGGCAGTCCTTCGACCTCAACCTGATGGCCGCCGTCCGGGCCACCCGGGCGGCGCTGCCCGGCCTGGTCCGGCGGCGCGGCGCGATCGTCAACATCTCGTCCAACGGCGCCCGGATGCCGCATGCCGGGCCCGTTCCGTACACGGTGGCGAAGGCGGCGCTGACGGCCTTCGGCAAGGCGCTGGCCGAGGAGTTCGGACCGAGCGGCGTGCGGGTCAACACCGTCTCGCCCGGCCCGGTGCGGACCGCGATGTGGGAGTCGCCGGACGGATACGGGGCCGCGCTGGCGGGCGCGTTGGGGCTGGAGCAGTCGCAGTTGCTGGCCGCTCTGCCGGGGACGGTCGGGATGACCACCGGCCGGCTGGTCGAGCCGGCGGAGGTGGCGGCCCTGGTCGTGCACCTGGCCTCGCCGCTCGCGGGCAGCATCACGGGGGCGGACCACCTGATCGACGGCGGTGCGGTGAAGACGGTCTGACCGAACGGCGGAGGAGGGTGGCGGGATCGGCGCCCGCACCCGTACAGATGAACCAGAACCGTCCGTTCTATCGGGCAGGAGTTCGACCCAGGCGGGTTATCTCATACGACTGTTGCGGTTGTTCGGTGGAGATCGTCGGCCACGGGTAATGCTGAGCCGACCGGGTGGTGGACGCGGCGGACCGAAGGCTCTGCTCCGCCGCGCCGGTAGGCCTCCTCGACGCGTCCAGAAAGGCTCGCCCGGTGACTCAGCCGTTCGAACTGCCCTCCTTCTACGTGCCGCACCCGGCCCGCCTGAACCCGCATCTCGAAGGGGCCCGTGCCCACTCCACCGCGTGGGCACGGGAGATGGGGATGCTGGAAGGGTCGGGCATCTGGGACCAGGCCGATCTGGAGGCCCACGACTACGGCCTGCTCTGCGCCTACACCCACCCCGACGCCTCCGCCGAGGCGCTGTCGCTGGTCACCGACTGGTACGTGTGGGTCTTCTTCTTCGACGACCACTTCCTGGAGATCTACAAGCGCAGCAACGACCGCGAGGGCGGCAAGGCCTACCTGGACCGGCTGCCGCTCTTCATGCCGGCCGACCCGGCCACCCCGATGCCCGAGCCCACCAACCCGGTCGAGGCGGGTCTGGCCGACCTCTGGCGGCGCACCGTCCCCTCGATGGGCGAGGACTGGCGGATCCGCTTCGCCGAGAGCACCCGGAACCTGCTCAACGAGTCGCTCTGGGAGCTCGCCAACATCAACGCCGGCCGGATCGCCAACCCGGTCGAGTACATCGAGATGCGCCGCAAGGTCGGCGGCGCGCCCTGGTCGGCCGGGCTGATCGAGTACGCGGCCAACGCCGAGGTGCCGAAGGCGGTTTCGGGCTCGCGGCCGCTGCGCGTGCTGATGGACGCCTTCTCGGACGGCGTCCACCTGCGCAACGACATCTTCTCCTACCAGCGGGAGGTCGAGGACGAGGGCGAGCTGAGCAACGGCATCCTCGTGCTGGAGACCTTCCTCGGCTGCACGACGCAGGAGGCCGCGGAGGCGGTCAACGACCTGCTCACCTCGCGGCTCCAGCAGTTCGAGAACACCGTGTTCACCGAGCTGCCGTGGCTGTTCACCGAGACCGGGCTCGACCCGGAGGGCGTCGCCCGGGTGCTGGCGTACGTCAAGGGCCTTCAGGACTGGCAGTCCGGCGGCCACGAGTGGCACATGCGGTCCAGCCGGTACATGAACGGCGGCGGCGCGGCCGCGAGTTCGGCCAACTGGTGGGACCAGTACGCGATCGGCGGGATCGGGACGTCCGCGCTGGACGTGCTCCGGGTCGGCGCCGGGCGCGGACTGCCCGGCGGGGCGGGCGAGTTGGGCTCGCTGAGCGGGGTGAACACGCTGGACGGCACGCCCGGCTCGACGGGCGGCGTCGACCCGGCGGTGCGGCGGGCGCGGTCGCACAGCCATGTGCCGTTCCAGCAGGTCGGGCCGTCCCGGCTGCCGGAGTTCAAGCTCCCGTACACCGTGCAGCTCAGCCCGCACCTGGACACCTCCCGGCACAACACCGCGGAGTGGGCCGCGCGGATGGGCATGCTGGAGGCGCAGCCGGGCGTCCCGGGCTCGGACATCTGGACGGCCGAGAAGGTCGCCGACTACGACTTCCCGCTCTGCTCGGCGGGCATCCACCCGGACGCCACCGCCGAGCAACTCGACCTCACCTCGGCCTGGTTGACGTGGGGGACGTACGGCGACGACTACTACCCGGTGGTCTACGGGCGGACCCGCGACCTGGTCGGGGCCAAGCTCATCACCGAGCGCTTCTCGGCCTTCATGCCCGTCGACGGCAGCCCGCCGCCGGTGCCGGTGAACGCCCTGGAGCGAGGTCTGGCCGACCTCTGGGAGCGGACCAGCGCCCCGATGACGGTGGACGCGCGGCGGAAGTTCCGCACCGCCGTCGAGGACATGGTCCTGAGCTGGGTCTGGGAGCTCAACAACCAGGCGCAGCACCGGGTCCCCGACCCGGTGGACTACATCGAGATGCGCCGCAAGACCTTCGGCTCCGACCTCACCATGAGCCTGTGCCGGCTGGCCCACGGCCAGGCCGTCCCGGAGGCGATCTACGGCAGCGGGCCGATGCGCTCGCTGGAGAACGCGGCCGCCGACTACGCGTGCATGATGAACGACCTCTTCTCGTACCAGAAGGAGGTCGAGTACGAGGGCGAGGTGCACAACGCGGTCCTGGTGGTGCAGAACTTCTTCAACTGCGACTACCCGGCGGCCGTCCGCATCGTCGACGACCTGATGCACTCGCGGCTGAAGCAGTTCGAGCACGTGGCGCAGAACGAGTTCCCGGTGCTGTACGACGACTTCGAGCTGGGGTCGGAGGCCCGGGCGCTGCTGGACGGCTACGTGAAGGAGCTGGAGAACTGGCTCGCGGGCATCTACATCTGGCACCGGGACTGCCACCGGTACGGCGAGGCGGACCTGCGGCGGCACTTCGGGCGAGGGGCCGCGGCGGAGGCGGCGCCGGTGGTCGGTGCGGTGCCGGTGGTCGGTGCGGTGCCGGCAGGGGCTTCGGGCGGGCCGGCGGACCGACTGCCGGACGGGCTTCCCGCTGAGCCGGCGGGCGGGGCGGCGGCCGAGGGCGCGGGGCCGGTGTCCGTCGGCGTGGGCGGTGCGCTGCCGTCCGGTGCGCTCCCGTCCGGCGCGCTCCCGTCCGGCGCGCTGCCGTTCGGTGCGCTGCCGTTCGGTGCGCCCGGGCTGGGGACGTCGGCGGCGCGGCTCGCCCTCGCGGCGGCGCCGGTGCAGGCGGCCGCGGGCAGGGCGGAGGAGGCGCCGCGCCCGGGGCTCGTACCGACGGGGCCGGTCGGCTTCGGGACGGCGGGTGCGCGGCCGCCGCTCGTGGCGGCGCTGCCGGGAGGCAAGGGAGCCGGGGCGAGCGAGTAGCGGCGGCCGGTTCCCGCGACCGGTTCCCGCGACCGGGTTCGGCGACCAGGATCGGCGACCAGGATCGGTGACGGCCCGCCGGGTGCTCCGGCGGGCCGTCGGCGTGTCCGGGTGCGGGCTCCGGGTGCGGGCTCGGGGCGCGGTCCGGCGGGGGACTGGCTACTGTGGCGAATCGGGGCACATCGTCACATGGAGGGCATGATCATGGCCGTGCTACCTGAGGGCACGCCCTGTTGGGCCGACGCGATGTTCAAGGACCTGGACGGCGCGAAGGCCTTCTACGGGGCCGTGCTGGGCTGGACCTTCGGCGAGAGCGCGTCGGAGTTCGGCAACTACACGACGGCGTACTCGGACGGCAAGGCGGTGGCCGCCGTCGTCCCGCCGATGCCCGGGGACGAGGTGAACTCCGCCTGGTGCCTGTACCTCGCCTCGCCGGACACCGCCGCCACCGTCGAGAGGATCCGCGCCGCGGGCGGCGAGGTGCTGATGGGCCCGATGCAGGTCGGCGACTTCGGTTCGATGGCGATCGCCAAGGACCCGGGCGGCGTCACCTTCGGCGTCTGGCAGGCCGGCAACCACGAGGGCTTCGAGAAGCAGGGCGAGCCGGGCTCGTACACCTGGGCCGAGGTGCTCACCCGTGAGCCGGGCAAGGCCGACGCCTTCTTCCCCGCCGTCTTCCCGTACCGCACCCAGCGGATGGAGGCCGACCAGGTCGACTACAAGATCTTCCAGGTCGCCGACCGGCCCGCTCTCGGCCGGATGAAGGTGGGCCCGGAGGACCTCCCGCCCGAGGCGCCGTCGTACGTGAGCGTCTACTTCGCGGTGGACGACTGCGACGCCGCCGTCGCCAAGGTCACCGAGCACGGCGGACAGCTCTACTTCGGGCCGATGGACAGCCCGTTCGGCCGGTTCGCGGCGGTCGGCGACCCGCAGGGCGCGGCCTTCGGCGTCATCGACCTCGGAACGACCTCCGGAGACATGCCCGTGATGGCGGACGCCTGATGAGCGGCGGGGAGCGGGCCGACCTGCTGCAGACGCTGGACAAGCACCGCGGCTTCCTCCGGTACACCGTCCGCGACCTCGACGACGAGCAGGCCGCCCGGCGCACCACGGCGAGCGAGCTGTGCCTGGGCGGCCTGATCAAGCACGTGATGGGCGTCGAGGAGCGCTGGATGCGGTTCGCGGTCGGCGGCGCGGAGGCGATGCAGCGGGCGGCCATCGACTGGGAGGGCCAGTTCCGGATGGCCGACGGCGAGACCTTGGCCGAGCTGCTCGCCGGCTACGAGCGGGTGGCGCACGAGACGGACGAGCTGATCTCGACCCTGCCCGACCTGGACCTCGTCCACCTGTTGCCGGAGGCGCCGTGGTTCGAGCCGGGCGCCGGCTGGTCGGTGCGGCGGGTGCTGCTGCACGTCATCGCCGAGACCGCGCAGCACGCCGGGCACGCGGACATCATCCGGGAGTCGCTGGACGGGGCGAAGACGATGGGGTGAGGGCCGTCGGCGGCCGGTCTTCGGTGGCGCCGGCGGCGGACGGGGCGGCTCCGGCCGGTCACGCCGCCGCCCGGTCGAGCTGCTCAGGGGCCACCCCGAGCAGTTCGCGCAGTGCCCGGTCGCCGTCCGCCGTCACCCGCAGGGCCCGGCCGGAGCCGATCCGCTCCACCCAGGCCCGGTCCAGCGCCGTCCGGCAGAGCACCGCGCCGAAGACACCACCCAGGTGGCTGCGGCGCTCCGTCCAGTCCAGGCAGCCCCGAACCAGCGGTCGGCCGCCCGCGCGCCCGGCCCGGGCCGGCAGCTCGCCGCCCAGGCCGGCCAGCCACTCCCGGCCCCGCGCGGTGACCGCGAGGCCGGCGTCGTCCGCCACCAGCCCGCGCGCCAGGACGGCCTCGGTGACCGCTACCCCGAGCCGGCCGGCCAGGTGGTCGTAGCAGGTCCGGGCCCTGGCCTCGGCGCTCAGCCGGGTGGACTCGCGCAGGTTGCGCGGCCGGGGCGGCGTCGGGCCGGTGGCCGCCGCGTAGGCGGAGAGGTCCTCGATCAGCGCCGCGGCCGCCGGGTCGGCCAGCCGGACGTACCGGTGCCGCCCCTGGCGCTCCTCGGCCAGCAGACCACCGGCGACGAGCCGGGACAGGTGCTCGCTCGCGGTGGACGGCGCGACGCCGGCGTGCCGGGCCAGTTCGCCGGCGGTCCAGGCCCGCCCGTCGAGCAGGGCGGTGCAGAACGCGGCGCGGGTGGGGTCGGCGAGCAGTCCGGCGAGCTGGGCGAGCGACATGCCTCCATGGTGCCCCGGGCACGGTTCGGCGGGGGCCGAAACGTCCCGGGCCGCGGTCGGGACGGCGGTGGCCCTCCGCGACGGCGGCGCCCGGCCCGCCGGATACGCCCTGGTCGCGGGGTTGCACGAGGGCCACCGGGCTGGACCTGCCCGCCGCCGCGAGCGGTCGTGGCGCGGGTCAGGCGGCGACGGCGCCGACGTCGTCGGCGAGCTGGGCGTCCAGGGAGGCGCGCAGCCACGCGTGGGCGGCGCCGGGTGTGATGGCGGGCGGCCCGTCGGCCGGGGTGGCGAGCTCGGTGGCGAGCTGCCAGTAGCGGTCGACCAGCGGGTCGGCGGTCTGGTCGAGGACGTACCCGAGGCGCCGGCGGAACTCCGAAGTGTCGCGCAGACCACCGGAGTCGGCGTGCGCGGCGACGAAGCAGTCGAGGGACTCGCCCGCCTGCGGCGCTCCTTGCGCCATCTCCGTCGCCGCCAGCTCGTACGCCCGGCCGAGGCCGGAGTAGAGCACCGCCGGTCGGTAGCCCTCGTCGGGTGCGCGGAGGTCGGGCCGGCAGGGGGCGACGCTGAGCCTGCCCGGGGCGGTGAGCGCGTGCATCCGGGCGAAGGCCAGCACCTGGGCCGGGGTCGGGTCGTCGGGGGGCGCCGGGACGGCCGCGTCGACGACCGCCGAGAGCAGCTCGGCGGGGAGCCGCGGGGGCAGCACGCGGCGCCAGAACCGGGCCATCACGGTGGTGTCGGGCGGGCCGGCCACCACGCCGATCAGGTGCAGCCGCTCGGCGCGCTCGGCGGGGGTGCAGTCCTGGAGCAGTTGGAGGGCGGCCTCGCGCCAGCGCAGGGCGGCCAGTTGCGACCCGACCTCGCGCAACTGCCGGGCGACGGCGTCCTCCAGGGCCGACTCGTGCTCCAGGGCCCGGCCCACCTCGGGGACGGGGAGGTCGAGGGTGCGCAGGGAGCGGATCAGCCGGAGGCGGTCGAGCGCCTCCGGACCGTACCGGCGGTGCCCGCCGGAGCTCCGGCCGGCTTCGGGCAGCAGTCCGCGGTCGGAGTAGAAGCGGACGAACTTGACCGTGGCGCCCGCGCGCTCGGCCAGCTCCCCGATGCTCCACATGACGTCGGGTGACAAGACTTGAACCTCCCTCAGGGGGAGTTCCTACCGTACCGGTGTGCAGGGGCGGCCGGGAGGCCGTCCGGTGGGAGACGAGTCAAGGAGACGATCATGACGGCGTTCGTGTTGGTGTCGGGGCCCTTCACCGGTGGTCAGGTCTGGCAGGAGGTCGCCGGGAGGCTGCGGGAGTCCGGGGCCGAGGTCCACCCGGTGACGCTCACCGGCCTGGGGGACCGCCGTCACCTGGCCGGTCCGGACACGGGGCTGGAGACGCACGTCGACGACGTGGTGCGGCTGATCGACGAGGTGGACGCGGCGGAACTGGTGATCGTCGGCCACGACTACGGCATCCACCCCGTGCTGGGCGCGGCCGACCGGCGCCCGGAGCGGATCACCCGGATCGTCTACCTGGACGCCGGCATGCCGCAGGACGGCGACGTCGCCCTCCAGCTCGTCCCCGACGAGGAGGTGCGGGCCCTGGTGCTGAGCCAGGCGGGGCCGGACGGGGACGACTGGCGGGTCGCCCCGCCGGCCGCCGACGGGTGGCAGCGCTGGGGCAGCACCGACGGGCTGTCCGAGGAGGCGCTGGCCCGGCTGACCGACCTCGCCTCGCCGCAGCCGAGCGCCACCTTCACCCAGCCGCTCCGGCTGTCCGGGGCGCTCGCCGCCGTGCCGACCTCCGGCATCTTCTGCACCGCGAGCGGGATGAGCGTCGCCAAGCTGGAGGGCCTGATGTCGCTGGGCATGCCCCAGCTCAAGGCCCTCGCCGACCCCCGGGTGGGCTTCTTCGACCTCGACACCGGCCACTGGCCGATGCTCTCCCGCCCCGACGACCTGGCCGACATCCTGCTCCGCGCCGCCGCCGGCGAGGGCCACCGGCTGACCGCGCCGGCCGTCGACGAACAGCCCGGCTACCTCCGCCCGTTCGCGCTGGACGTGCCCGAGCAGGCCCGCGAGCGCGTCGGCCCGGTCGACCTCTACCTGCCGGCGGGCCCGGCCGAGGCGGGCGCGCCGCGTCCGGCGGTGCTGTTCGTCCACGGCGGCCCCGTCCCCGAGACCCTGCGGCCCACCCCGCGGGACTGGACGACGTACGTCGGCTACGGCCGGTACGCGGCGAGCCAGGGCGTGATCGGCGCGACCCTGGACCACCGGCTGCACTCCCTCGCCGACTACCCGGTCGCCGCGCAGGACGTCGCCGACGCCGTCGAACTGCTCCGCGCCGACCCGCGCGTCGACGGCGACCGCATCGCCGTCTGGTTCTTCTCCGGCGGCGGTCCGCTCTCGGCGGACTGGCTGTCCGCGCCCCCGTCCTGGCTGCGCTGCCTCGCCGCGAGCTACCCCATCCTCGCCCCGCTGCCCGGCTGGCACGCCGTGGACAGCCGGTTCCGCCCCGCGGAGGCCCTGGCCGGGGCCGGCCGGCTGCCGGTCGTGCTGACCCGGGCGGGCCTGGAGGTCCCCGAGATCGCCGCGACGGTCGAGGCGTTCGTGGCCGCCGCCGAGGCGCGGCGGACGGACCTCGAAGTGATCGACGTCCCGAACGGCCACCACGGCTTCGAGACCCTCGACCCGACGGACGAGTCGCGCGGGGCCATCGAGCGGGCCTTCCGCTCCGTCCTCGGCCACCTGCGCCCCTGATCCGCCCGGGCCCCGCACCGGGCACGGCCGAGGACCCGGCCCCACGGGGGTGGCGCCGGGTCCTCGGCCCGACGGGGGGTGTGCGCCGCCCCGCGCGGTCGCGTCAGTGCGCCGCGCGCTCGTCGGTGCCGGGGACCTTGGCGGTGCTGAGGGCGATCCGGTTCCAGGTGTTGATGGTGAGGACCAGGGCCAGCAGGCGGGCCAGCTCCTCCTCGGTGAACTGCGCGGCGGCCCGGGCGTAGACGTCGTCGGGCAGGCCGGCCTGCCCGATCAGGGTGACGGCCTCGGTCAGCGCGAGGGCGGCCTGCTCCTGCTCGGTGAAGAAGTGCGCGGCGTCCTGCCAGACGGCGACCATGTGCAGCCGCTCCTCGCTCTCGCCGGCCTTGCGCGCGTCCGAGGTGTGCAGGTGCAGGCAGTACGCGCACCCGTTGAGCTGCGAGGCGCGGATCTGGACCAGCTCGACGAGCGTCGGGTCGAGGCCCTCGCGGGCGGCGGCGTCGAAGCCGATCAGGGCCTTGAAGGCGGCGGGGGCGGCCTTGGCGAAGTTGATCCGGGGAGTCCGGGCAGGGGCGGCGGGTGCGGTGGCGGGTGCGGTGGCGTTCGTCATGATCATGAATTTAGAGGGAGGGAGACCTGTGCGGAAGTGCACTTCAGCGGCATTTCCCTGGGTCAATTTCCGGGCCGGGGTGACGGTTGCGTCGCTGCCGGTGGCGAGGTCGCAGTCGGCGGCCCGGGGGAGCGGGGCACCCACCCCGCAAGACGCTGGGACATCTTTCGAAGACTGAAGGATATTCATCGGCTCGTTGGACCTTCCTAGGGTTGAGGACAACAGGAACCGGCCGAACGAGAGCCGGACGAGCCAGGAAGGCAGTCCTCCCATGCGCGCAGTCACCCAGCGGTCCTTCGGCGGCCCCGAGGTCCTGGAGACCGTCGAGATCGAGCGCCCGACCCCGCTCGGCGGCGAGGTCCTGGTCCGGGTCCACGCGAGCGCCGTCAACCCGGTGGACGTGGCCGTCCGTTCGGGCGCCTACCCGCTGCTCGGCGAGCCGCCCTTCGGCGTCGGCTGGGACATCTCGGGCGTCGTGGAGGAGGCCGGCCCGGGGGCCCGCTTCAAGCCGGGCGACGAGGTGTACGGCATGCCGTTCTTCCCCCGCGCCGCCACCGGCTACGCCGAGTACGTCGCGGTCCCCTCGCGGCAGGTGGCCCGCAAGCCCGCCACGCTCGACCACGTGCACGCCGCCGCCGTTCCGCTCGCCGCCCTCACCGCCTGGCAGGGGCTGGTCGACGCGGCCCGGGTGAGCGAGGGGCAGCGGGTGCTGGTCCACCGCGCGGCGGGCGGCGTCGGCCACTTCGCCGTGCAGATCGCGAAGGCCCGCGGCGCCCACGTCATCGCCCTGGCGAGCGAGGCCAAGCACGCGTTCGTGCGCGGCCTGGGCGCCGACGAGGTGATCGACTACCGGACCACCGACTACACCGAGGCGGTCCGCGACGTCGACGTGGTCTTCGACTCCTCCTCCGAGGGCGAGCGCGCCCTGGCGGTCCTGCGCCCCGGCGGCACCCTCGTCAGCATCATGGAGCACTGGAACCAGGAGCTCGCCGCCCGGATCGAGGCCGCCGGCCGGCACTTCGCGGGCATCTCGGTCGAGCCCGACTACGCCTCGCTGGAGGCCATCGCCGCCCTCGTCGACGCGGGCCGCATCCGCCCGCACGTCAGCGGGACCTTCCCGCTGGCCGAGGCCGCCAAGGCCCATGAGCTGGTCGGATCCGGCCGGGTGCAGGGCAAGGTCGTCCTGACCGTCGGCTGAGCGCGGTCCTAAGGTGCGCGGCCCTAAGGTGGAGGACCGAACACCGGAGCGGGGGGAAGGCGATGGACATCCTGACCGAGGCGCTGAGCTCGATGCGGACGGGGCAGCCCACGTCCGTCCGCACCGAGGGCCGTGCCCCCTGGGGCCTGCGCCTCCCCCCGGTCGCCGGAGCCGGGTTCCACGTGGTGCTGTACGGGACGTGCTGGCTGGTCCCGCTGGAGGACGCGCCCGGCGCCGAGCCGATCGCGCTCAGCCCCGGCGACGTGATCTTCCTGCGCGACGGCCGCGGCCACATCCTCGCCGACCATCCCGCCACCCCGGCCGAGGAGGAGCGGCCCGACCAGTACCGGCCGGGCTCGCCGATCGGCCTGGTCACCCTCGGCGGCGACGGCCCCCGCACCAGCCTGCTGTGCGGCAACTACCACCTGGACCAGGGCCGGCCGCACCCGCTGGTCCGCCAGCTGCCCGAGGTCATCCACCTGCCCACCCGGCACGGCCGCCACCCCGAGCTGAGCGCGGCGGTCCAACTCCTCGGCACGGAGCTGGAGAAGCCCAGGATCGGCTCGGCCGGCATCGTCCCCGCCCTGATCGACTCGCTGCTCCTCTACATCCTGCGCGCCTGGTTCGAGGACCAGCCCCCCGCGGCCGCCGCCGGCTGGGCCGCCGCGCTCGGCGACTCCGCCGTCGCCCCCGCGCTGACCGCCATCCACGAGGCCCCGTCGGCGCCGTGGACCGTCGAAGCCCTGGCCGGCCGGGCCGGGCTCTCCCGCGCGGCCTTCGCCCGCCGCTTCACCACGCTCGTCGGTGAACCGCCGATGGCCTATCTGACCCGCTGGCGACTGACCACCGCCGCCACCCTCCTGCGCGAGTCCGAGGCCCCGCTGACCACGGTCGCCGCCCGGACCGGCTACGGCTCCGAGTACGCCTTCGCCAAGGCCTTCAAGCGGGAGTACGGCCGGCCGCCCGGCAGTTACCGCCGCGCCGCCCGGGCCGCCTGAGGACGACCGGGCCCGCGCCGCCTGAGTAGGACAGGGCCCGCGCCGCCTCAGGTGCGCCCGAAGCGGACGGCCTGCTCGGCGAACTCCCGGGCCATCTCCTCGGTCACGGTCGGCCGGGTGCGCCGGATGGCGTCCAGGTAGTCCTCGGTGCCGGGCTCGGTCCGCTCCCCCGTGTCGAGGGTGTGCTCGAAGACGGCCTGGGCGACCGCCATGGCGACCTGCCTGATGTCGGCGGGGGTGAAGCCGCTGCTGGCGTCGGCCAGGACGGCCGTGTCGGCCGCCGTGCCCGTCCTGGCGGTGTAGCCGACCCAGAGCGCGTTGCGGGCCTCGTGGTCCGGCGGCCCCACCGGCAGGACGTAGTCGAACCGGCCGTGGCGCAGGAACGCCGGGTCCAGGGCGGCCACCGAGTTGGTGGCGCAGACGAGCAGCCGGCCCTCCCGGTCGCGGAACCGCACGATCGACTTGAGGAGCTCGTTGACCACGCCGACCGACGCGGGGTCGGCGAGGCTGCGGGTACCGGCGACCTCCTCGACCTCGTCGATGAAGACCAGCACGTGGTCCAGCTGCGCCATCTCCTCGAAACGGCGGCCGAGCCCCGAGGCCAGCCCGTCCTCCGACGCGAGCCGCGAGGGGAAGAGCTCGACGAACGGCCAGCCGAGCCGGCCGGCCACGGCCTTGGCGAAGGTGCTCTTGCCCGTGCCCGGCGGGCCGAACAGCACGACCGCGCGCGGCGGCTCCACCCCGTGGGCGTCCGCGAGTTCGGGGTTGGCCAGCGGCAGCACCAGGCGTCGTTCGATGAGCCGCTTCTCGTCGGCCATCCCCGTGAGCTGCCCCCAGAGGCGGGCCTCGGGCACCACCGCCCCCAGCGAGGCCAGCACCGTCGCGCCCTGGGCGCTCACCGCCTCCGGCTTCTCGAAGTAGGTGAGCCCCCGGTGGGGGCGGAACCCGGAGTTGCCCAGCGCCGAGGCCCCGGTCTCCTCCTCGGGCAGCAGGGCCGCGACGACCCTGGCCCCGGCGTCCTGCAGCCGGTGCTCCAGCGCGGACAGCAGGGCCGTCCCCAGCCCGAGGTTGCGCCAGGCGGGGTGCAGCGCGATCCGCAGCACCCAGGCCCGGTCCCCGTCCACCCGGCCCACCGCCGCGCCCACCAGGTGTCCGTCGGCCACCGCGACGACGCTCGGATTCTGCGCCTGCAGCGCGGCGACGAGCTCCGAGAGCCGGAAGACGGCGGGCCGGTCCGTGGTGGCGCTCTCACCGTCGAGCCGCACCACCGCTTCGAGATCGTCCGGAGTGAAGTCCCGAACGTGCCACACCGCCATACCGAGCCTCGAACGTCTCGCTTCCGGGGCTTCCATCATCGTCCGTCCACCGCCCACCCGCCCGCCCGGAGGGGCGGGGGCCCTCGGCCGACGGGTCGGTCACCAGGTGCCGGCGCCCCCGCGGCTACCTCTGGTGCTCGGTCCCCCCAGCCGCCCGCAGGCGCTCCAGTCCGTCCAGCAGCAGGTCCAGCGCGAACTCGAACTCGGCCTGGTCGTCGCAGGTGCCGACGGTCGACGTCCCGTCGTGGTCGGCCGCTCCGGCCAGCTCCGCGATGTGCGGGTAGGCGAGCGCCAGCTGCCGCAGGACCGCCGGGTCGGGGGCGGCGCCGGTGTCGTCGAACAGTTCCTGACTGAAGCCCAGCAGTCGGCTGCCCATGGCGTGCATCGCGTGGTGGGTGAGGGCGACGGAGAAGCCTCCGGTCCGGAACAGGCCGGCCATGGCGTCGAGGTGGCCGAGCACGGCCGGGGTCGGGCTGGTGCGGGACTGGATCACGCCGGCGGCCCAGGGGTGGCGCAGCAGCACCCGGCGGGCGGCGAGGATGTGCTCCCGCATCGTGCGCTGCCACTCGCCCGCGCCGGGCGGGCCGATCTCGCCGACGACGAGCTCCACCATGCCGTCGAGGAGTTCGTCCTTGTTGGCCACGTGCTTGTAGAGCGCCATCGGCACCACGCCCAGCTCCTGGGCGAGCTTGCGCATGCTGATCGCGTCCGTCCCGGCGCCGTCGGCGAACGACACCGCCGCCCGCAGGACTCGTTCCCGGCTGAGCGGCGCCCGCCGCGCTCCGTCCGCTGACTGGTTCATCTTGACGAGTGTACGGCGTACGCCTATCGTCGACGTCAGGTGTACGCCGTACACCTTGACTGGGTGGGGAGCTCTGGATGAACGCAGACAGACGCAACGGCATGGCGGCGGGCGTGCTGTTCCTGGTGACCGAGGTCGCCGCCGTCGCCGGAGTGGCGCTGTACCGCCCGGTGCTGGACGGCACGGACTACGTGCTCGGCGCGGGCGCCGACGGCCGGGTGCTGCTCGGGGCGCTGTGCGAAGTGGTGCTGGCCCTGGCGGTGGCGGGCACCGGGGTGATGCTCTTTCCGGTGCTGCGGCGCCGGCACGAGGGGATCGCCCTCGGCTACGTCTGCGCCCGGCTGCTGGAGGCGGTCGTGATCGTCCTCGGCCTGGTCGCCGTGCTCGCGGTGGTGACGCTCCGCCGGGACGCGGCGGCGGCGCCGTCCGACGCGGGCGCTTCGTCCTACGCCGTGGCGGCCCGGGCACTCGTCGCGGTCCACGACTGGACGTTCCTGCTCGGACCCAACCTGATCCTCGGCGTCAACACCCTGCTGCTGGCGCTGCTCCTCCACCGGGCCGGGGTCGTGCCGCGCACGATCACCGCCCTCGGGCTGGTGGGCGGGCCGTTGATCTGCGCCTCCGCCGTGGCCGTGTGGTTCGGTCTCTACGGGCAGCTCTCCGGTCCCGGCGCGGCCGCGGCCCTGCCGGTCTTCGCCTGGGAGCTGTCGCTCGCCGGCTGGCTCCTCCTCCGCGGCTTCCGCGGAGCGGCCGACGGCGCCCGCTGACCCGTCACCGGCCGCCGCTGCCCGTCGCCGGGCGCACCGCACCGCCCGTGGGACGACGAAGGCCCGGACCGTCGGAACGGTCCGGGCCTGCTGCCGGCGGTGCTTCCCCCCGACGCGGGTTCCGCTAGCTCAGGGTCTTCAGGGCCGCCGCGTCGTACGGCTTCAGCTCGTCGTACCGGCCGGCCAGGACCTTCGCCGCCCACTGCGGGTCCTGGAGCAGGGCGCGACCGACGGCGACCAGGTCGAACTCGTCGCGCTCCAGGCGGTCGAGGAGGTTGTCGATGCCCTGGACCTCGGAGCCCTCGCCCGCGAAGGCGGCGATGACGTCGCCGTCGAGGCCGACCGAGCCGACGGTGATGGTGGGCCGGCCGGTGAGCTTCTTCGTCCAGCCCGCCAGGTTGAGGTCCGAGCCCTCGAACTCCGGCTCCCAGTAGCGGCGGGTGGAGGCGTGGAAGACGTCGACGCCGGCCGCCGCGAGCGGCGCCAGGACGGCCTCCAGCTCCTCCGGGGTCTCGGCGAGCCTCGCGTCGTAGGCCTCCTGCTTCCACTGCGAGTAGCGGAAGACCACCGGGAACCCGGGCGAGACGGCCTCCCGGACGGCGGCCACGATCTCGGCCGCGAACTTCGTGCGGTCCACGTGGTCGCCGCCGTAGGCGTCGGTCCGCCGGTTGGTCCCGGCCCACAGGAACTGGTCGAGGAGGTAGCCGTGGGCGCCGTGCAGCTCGACGCCGTCGAAGCCGGTTCGCTCGGCGGCCGCGGCGGCCTCGGCGAAGGCGCCGATGACGTCGTCCAGGTCGCTCCGGGTCATCGCCCGGCCGGTGCCCTCGGTGCCGTCGATGCGAAGGCCGGAGGGGCCGACGGCGGGGGCGTCGGCGAAGGGCGGCTCGCCCTGCTTGCGCACCATGCCGATGTGCCACAGCTGCGGCATGATCGTGCCGCCCGCCGCGTGAACCGCTTCGGCGACCTTCGCCCAGCCGGCCAGCTGCTCCTCGCCGTGGAACCGCGGTATCCGGTCACTCTGCCCGGCCGACTCGTGGCCGACGTACGTCCCCTCCGTGATGATCAGGCCCACGCCCGCGGCGGCGCGCCGGGCGTAGTACCCCTGCACGTCCTCGCCGGGGACGCCGCCCGGGGAGAACATGCGCGTCATCGGCGCCATCACGATGCGGTTCGGGACGGTCAGGCCGTTCAGCGCGAGGGGCCGGGAGAGGATCTCGGCCGCGCGGGAGGCGGCGGACGCGGTGGTGGTCATGGGTGTCCCTCGTTACCAGACGATAGATGCACGTGCATTGATTGCCTGGAGGTGGCAACCGTTCCGTCGGCCGGAGCATTTCGCCCACCGGCCCACCCGCCCTGTGATCCGGGTCACGCGCACGGAGCCGGGGCGGCCGGGGCCGCGCGGCCCGGCGTCAGTGCCGGTCGACCAGCGGGGCGACCCCGTCGAGGATGCGTTCCAGGCCGAAGTCCAGCGGGTCCCGGTCCTGGGGTGCGAAGGCCCCGGCGGCGATGGCGGCGGTGAGGGCGGGGAACCGGTGTCCGTGGCGCTCCAGCACGTCGGCGGCGAGCCGGTTCCACTCCGCGGCGCCCTCGTCGTCCGCGTCGACGAGTTGCTGGGCGAGGTTGCGGATGTGGCCGATGATCAACAGGAAGGTGTCGTGCTGCTGGGCGGCCGTGAGCCCGGTCGGGGCCAGGGCGGCCAGCGCGGCGTCGAGCCAGGCGAGCTGGTGGGGGCCCATGAGCTGGCGTCGCACGGCGGTGGCGGTCAGGATCCACGGGTGGCGGCGGTAGAGCGCCCAGCACTCGCGGGCCCATTCGGTCAGCTGCGGACGCCAGCCGTCCAGGAGGCCGATGGCCTCGGGGGGTGCGCCGAGGGCGGAGTCGACCATCAGGTCGACCAGTTCGGCCTTGCCGGGGAAATACCGGTACAGCGCCATGGTGGTGACGCCGAGCTCGGCGGCGACCCGCTGCATGGAGACCGCGTCCAGGCCCTCGGCGTCGGCGATCGCGATGGCGCCGGTGACGATGCGCTCGGCGGTCAGTGAGGGCTTCGGGCCCCGGCGGGGCTGCTCCTGCTCCCCCCACAGCAGCGCCAGGCTCGCCTTCGGGTCGCGCTTCTTCTCCCTGCTCGCGGCCATCCGCTGCTCCTTGGGACCTCGGTGGTGATTGACGCTCTCTCAGAACTGTGTATAACATACACTCAATTGCTTATCCGATACACAGTTAAGGGGAGTTCCTGTGATCACCGCCCTCGTCGCCACCGCCGCCGCCCTCGCCGCCCCCGTCGCCGCCGCCCTCGGCCACCGCCGCGTCAAGCAGGCCACCGGCGCCCGGCTGATGCGGATCGACACCCCCAACGGCATCGACGAGCAGCGCTTCGTCCGCATCGGCGGGATCGAGCAGTGGATCTCCGTCCGCGGCGAGGACCTCGACAACCCGGTGATCCTGGAGATCCACGGCGGTCCGGGCGCCTCCAACGCGGTCTACGGACCGCGCACCCGGTCCTGGGAGAAGCACTTCACGATCGTCCGCTGGGACATGCGCGGCGCCGGCAAGACCCTCGGCCGCAGCGGCGCCGACGGCCAGGGTGAGCTGGACTTCGACCGGATGTACGAGGACGCCGTCGAGCTCACCGACCACGTGCGCACCCGGCTCGGCGTCGAGCGCGTCGTCCTGGTCGCCAACTCCTTCGGCAGCACCTTCGGACTGCGCCTGGCCCGTCAGTACCCCGACCGCTACTCCGCCTACGTCGGCACCGACCAGAAGATCCACGACGCCGGGCGTGACACCACCGACCACCTCGCCCTGCTGGCCCGGCTGCGCGCCGCCGGCAAGCGCAAGGAGCTCGCCGCCGTCGAGGAGATCGGTCCCGACCCGCGCGCCTGGACCGCCGAACAGCACGGCGCCTACGCCAGGATCGCCGCCACCACCGACCCGCTGACCTTCTCCACCATGAAGTCCGTCGTCATGAAGTCGCTCTGGTTCTCCCCGCTGCACACCCTCGGCGAGCTGGGCACCCTCGGCAAGGGCATGAAGCTCTCCGAGTCGATCCTCCCCGCCACCGCCGCCTTCGACGACCGGGCCGACGGCACCCGCTTCGAGCTGCCGTTCTTCCTCTTCCAGGGCGACCGGGACGTGCTCACCCCGACCGACCGCGCCAAGCGCTTCTTCGACGACGTCCAGGCCCCGGTCAAGGAGTTCGCCCTGATCGAGGACGCCGGCCACTTCGCGTCCTTCCGCCGTCCCGACCGGTTCCTGCACCTGATGCTGACCAGGGTCCGGCCCGTGGTCACCGGCCGGACGCACGCCGTCGCCCGGTAGCCGCCGCGCCGGGCGCCGCCGCCGGACCGTCCCGGAGCCGGGAACGACGAAGGCCCGGACCGTCGAAACGGTCCGGGCCTTCTGCCGGCGGAGGATACGAGATTCGAACTCGTGAGGGATTGCTCCCAACACGCTTTCCAAGCGTGCGCCCTAGGCCTCTAGGCGAATCCTCCGTGGGAGAGCTTAGTACATGTTCGGGGGTGGTTGCGACCACGTATGTCGAGGGTGGTCCGGGGGTGTGGCCTGCGGATCGCGGAGCGGGGGTGAGGAGGGCGGGGTGGTGGAGGTGGGGGCCGGGGATCCGGTACTGTGGGGCTCAGCCCCTCGTGTGGCGTTATCTCTCTGAACCCCCCCAGGGCCGGAAGGCAGCAAGGGTAAGAGGGCTCTGGCGGGTGCGCGGGGGGTCTTTGCGTTCCCGGGGCCGGGTGGGGCCCGGTCGAGGGCGACGCGTTTGTCGGCTCGTCCCGATATCGTCGGTGGTGTGTCCCTAGCCCTGTACCGCCGCTATCGCCCCGAGACTTTCGCCGAGGTCATCGGGCAGGAGCACGTGACCGCTCCGCTCCAGCAGGCCCTGCGCAACAACAGGGTCAACCACGCCTACCTGTTCAGCGGCCCGCGCGGCTGCGGGAAGACGACGAGCGCGCGCATCCTGGCCCGTTGCCTGAACTGCGAGCAGGGGCCGACGCCGACCCCGTGCGGTGAGTGCCAGTCCTGCCGGGACCTCGCGACGGGCGGGCCCGGTTCGATCGACGTGATCGAGATCGACGCTGCCTCGCACGGTGGTGTGGACGACGCCCGTGAGCTGCGGGAGCGGGCGTTCTTCGCGCCGGTGCACAGCAGGTACAAGATCTTCATCCTGGACGAGGCGCACATGGTGACCTCGGCCGGCTTCAACGCGCTGCTGAAGGTGGTGGAGGAGCCGCCGGAGCACCTCAAGTTCATCTTCGCGACCACGGAGCCGGAGAAGGTGATCGGGACGATCCGCTCCCGCACGCACCACTACCCGTTCCGGCTGGTGCCGCCCGGCACGCTGCGCGACTACCTGGCGGAGGTCTGCGGCCGGGAGCAGATCCAGGTCGAGGACTCCGTCTTCCCGCTGGTGGTCCGGGCCGGGGCCGGGTCGGTGCGTGACTCGATGTCGGTGATGGACCAGCTGCTCGCGGGCGCCACCGAGGGCGGGGTGACGTACCAGATGGCGACCGCGCTGCTCGGGTACACGGACTCCGCGCTGCTGGACGAGGTGGTGGACGCCTTCGCCGTGCAGGACGGGGCGACGGTGTTCCAGGTGATCGACCGGGTGGTCGAGGGCGGGCACGACCCGCGCCGGTTCGTGACGGACCTGCTGGAGCGGCTGCGGGACTTGGTGATCCTGGCCACGGTGCCGGACGCGGGCGAGAAGGGGCTGATCGACGCCCCGGCGGACCGGGTCGCGGTGATGCAGGCGCAGGCGGACGCGTTCGGGGCGGCCGAGCTCAGCCGGGCGGCGGACATCGTCAACACCGGGCTGACCGAGATGCGCGGGAACGCGGCGCCCCGGCTGCAGCTGGAGCTGATCTGCGCCCGGGTGATGCTGCCGGGCGCGTACAGCGACGAGCTGTCGTTGCAGGCGCGGCTGGACAAGCTGGAGCGCCGGGCGGCCTCCGGCGGGTTCGCGGCCCCGATGCAGGCTCCGATGCAGGCCCCCGCGATGCAGGTCGCCCCGGTGCAGGTCGCCCCGGTGCAGAGCGCTCCGGCGCAGGCACCGGTGGAGTCCGTGCAGGCGCCTCCGATGCAGCAGGCCCCGGTCCAGGCCCCCGCCCCCGCGGCGCCGGCCGGGCCCGCGCCCGGCGCGTGGCCGATCCCGCGCAGCTTCTCCCCGGGCGGGGGCGCGCCCGCGCCGGTGGCGGCGCCGCCCGTGCAGCAGGCGCCCGCGCCCGTCCAGGCGGCCCCGGTCGCCGCCCCGGCTCCCGCTCCGGCCGCCGCGCCGGGCGGCGGGCAGCCGTCGGGCGCCGCACAGCAGGGGGCCGGGCAGGTCCGGCAGATGTGGCCGCAGATCCTGGAGGCGGTGAAGAACCGCCGCCGCTTCACCTGGATCCTGCTCAGCCAGAACGGCCAGGTGGCCGGGTTCGACGGCAGCGTGCTCCAGGTCTCGTTCATCAACGCGGGTGCACGGGACAGCTTCGTCAGCAGCAACAGCGACGACGTGCTGCGCCAAGCGCTGGCGGACGCGCTCGGCGTGGACTGGCGGATCGAGTGCATCGTCGACCCGTCGGGCGGCTCCGGTGGCACCGGTGGGGGCAACTCCGGCGGCAGCAGCCCCAGCGGCTCCGGCGCCTCCACCGGCGCTTGGGGTGCGCCGGCAGCGCGTCCGGCGGCGCCCGCGAGTCCGGTACAGGCCGCTGCGCCCGCGCCCGTACCGGCGCCCGCTCCGATGGCCGCGCCCCCGGCGCAGTCGGTCGCGCCGGTGGCCCCGCCGGTGCAGGCCCAGCCGGCGGCCCCGGCCGGGCGTCCGGCGCAGTCGGTCGCGCTGGAGGACGACATCCCGGAGGAGGACGATCCCGAGCTCAAGGAGGAGACGTTCTCCGGCCAGGAGTTGATCATCCGCGAGCTGGGCGCGACGGTGCTGGAGGAGATCCGGCACGGCGGCAACTGAGCCGCGACCGGGCGCCGACGCGGCAGCCGCCGCACGGCACCCGCGCGGCGGCTGGTCGGACGGCCGGTTCCGGCGGCACGTAGGCTCGGTACGACGACGCGGCGACGTACGCAACGCAGGGTCGAGCACGGCCGGCGGCGCGGACGGAGCATGCGGAGCAGGACGATACGAAGCACGACGGACGCAGAACGCAAGGAGTGAGCCGTGTTCCCCGGTGGTGGCCAGCCCAACATGCAGCAGCTGCTCAAGCAGGCGCAGAAGATGCAGCAGGACCTCGCCCAGGCACAGCAGGAGCTGGCCGAGACGAAGGTGAACGGTTCGGCGGGCGGTGGCCTGGTCGAGGCCACCGTGACCGGTGCCGGTGAGCTGGTGGCCCTGGCCATCGCTCCGGCCGCCGTCGACCCGGAGGACACCGAGACCCTGGCCGACCTGATCCTCGCGGCCGTCCGGGACGCGAACCAGGCCGCGCAGAAGCTGCAGGCCGAGCGGATGGGCCCGCTGACCCAGGGCCTGGGCGGCGGCGGCATCCCCGGTCTGCCGTTCTGACCTGGTCGGTTCTCCGAAGCAGGACCGGCGCAGGACCCAAGCAGGACCCAAGCGGGACCGGCGCAGGACCCCAGCAGGGCCCGAACAGGACCCCAGCAGGGCCGAGGCGGGCCGGGGCCGGCACGGGAAGCCCGAAGTCATGAAGGTCTGAAGTTCGTACAACGGACCTGTGTGATTTATGCGGGAGTAGGGCGTCGGGCGGTGTGCCCGGCGCCCGATTCGTTGGATGATGGCACCGGGGCATCGGGAAACCGGTGCACCACTGACCCCTGAGGGAAGGCGCGACGTGTACGAGGGCGTGGTTCAGGACCTGATCGACGAACTGGGCAGGCTGCCCGGCGTCGGGCCCAAGAGCGCGCAGCGGATCGCCTTCCACATCCTGCAGGCCGACCCCACCGACGTCCGCCGGCTGGCGCACTCGCTGCTGGAGGTCAAGGACAAGGTCCGGTTCTGCGCCGTCTGCGGCAATGTCGCGGAGGCCGAGCAGTGCCGCGTCTGCCTCGACCCGCGCCGCGACCTCGCGGTGATCTGCGTGGTCGAGGAGCCCAAGGACGTCGTCGCGATCGAGCGCACCCGCGAGTTCCGCGGCCGGTACCACGTGCTGGGCGGCGCGATCAGCCCGATCGAGGGCGTCGGCCCGGACGACCTGCGGATCCGCGAGCTGCTGGCGCGCCTCGCGGACGGCACGGTCACCGAGCTGATCCTGGCCACCGACCCCAACCTGGAGGGGGAGGCGACCGCCACCTATCTGGCCCGGCTCTGCAAGCCGATGGGCCTGAAGGTGACCCGCCTGGCGAGCGGTCTGCCCGTCGGCGGGGATCTGGAGTACGCGGACGAGGTCACCCTCGGTCGCGCCTTCGAAGGGAGACGACTGCTCGATGTCTGACCGGACGATCAACCAGCAGCCCCACACGCCCCACCAGGCAGGCCCGCAGCAGGACCGGCCCGCCCCGCACATCCATGCGCACGGCTCGGAGCCGGACGACTTCGCGGTGCAGATCGCGGACTCGGTGGAGAGCTTCGTGCTCGCCGTCACCGAGGTCGCCAAGGGTGACGAGCCCGGCAGCGCCGTCTCGCTGCTCCTCCTGGAGGTCTCGCAGCTGCTGCTGGCCGGCGGCCGGCTCGGCGCGATCGAGGACGTCGTCCCCGAGGACCGCTTCGAGCCCGACACCGGTCCGGAGCCGGACAGCGAGCAGCTGCGCGAGCGGCTGGCCGAGCTGCTCGCGCCGATCGACGTCTACCACGAGGTCTTCGACCCGTACGGGCCGCCGGAGAAGCCGAACGCCTTCCGGATCTCGGACGACCTGGCCGGCGTGGTCAGCGAGCTCCAGCACGGCCTCACCCACTACCGCGACGGGCGGGTCAGCGAGGCGCTCTGGTGGTGGCAGTTCTCGTACCTCTCCAACTGGGGCACGACCTGCTCGGCGGTGCTCCGGGCGCTGCAGTCGCTGATCGCCCACGTCCGGCTGGACAGCCCGATCGGGGCCGTGCCGGACGGTGCGGACACCGACGACGACGGGCTCACCGACGAGCAGCTGGAGCAGCAGGCCGGCGACCTGATGGCGGCCGAGCTGGGCCTGGGCCGGTAGGACGGTGACGGGCTGCCCCGGAGCCGGGGGCGGACTGTGACGGACGCCTCAGGGATTCCGGTGGAAGGGAAAACCCCGGGGCCGCCGTCCGTTCGTCCGCCGATTCTTCGGGGCCGCACCGGATGCCCCGCAGACCTGCCGGTCGCGACCCCCGGACCGCCGCCCACCTGCTGAAACGGGCGTCTCATCATATGGAAAGCGACGGTCGCGGCACCCCCGCTCGGTAGACTGGCGCGGACCGCACAACCCCCGCCACCCGGGGGTGCGGGGGCCCAGAGCCCCCGGAAACGACACAAGTCGAGGAGCGCACGTGGGCCTTGTCGTGCAGAAGTACGGCGGCTCATCCGTTGCGGATGCCGAGGGCATCAAGCGCGTGGCCCGTCGAATCGTTGACGCCAAGAAGGCCGGCCATGAGGTCGTCGTCGTGGTGTCCGCGATGGGCGACACGACGGACGAGCTCATCGAACTCGCGGAGCAGGTGTCACCCATCCCTGCCGGCCGTGAGTTCGACATGCTGCTGACCGCTGGAGAGCGCATCTCCATGGCGCTGCTGGCCATGGCGATCAAATCCCTGGGTCACGAGGCCCAGTCCTTCACGGGCAGCCAGGCCGGTGTCATCACCGACTCCGTCCACAACAAGGCGCGCATCATCGACGTGACGCCGGGCCGCATCCGCACCGCCCTGGACGAGGGCAACATCGCGATCGTGGCCGGCTTCCAGGGTGTCTCGCAGACCAGCAAGGACATCACCACGCTGGGTCGCGGCGGCTCGGACACCACCGCCGTCGCCCTCGCGGCGGCCCTCAGGGCCGAGGTCTGCGAGATCTACACCGACGTGGACGGCGTGTTCACCGCCGACCCGCGCGTGGTGAAGAAGGCCCGCAAGATCGACTGGATCGCCTACGAGGACATGCTGGAGCTGGCCTCGTCCGGTTCCAAGGTGCTGCTCGACCGCTGCGTGGAGTACGCGCGGCGCTACAACATCCCGATTCACGTACGCTCGTCCTTCTCGGGCCTTCCCGGGACGATCGTCAGCAACGACAACCCGAACCAGCCCGAAGGGGGCGAGATGGAGCAGGCCATCATCTCCGGAGTCGCCCACGACACTTCCGAGGCCAAGGTCACGGTCGTCGGCGTGCCGGACAAGCCGGGCGAGGCGGCGCGCATCTTCCGCGCCATCGCCGACGCCGAGGTCAACATCGACATGGTGGTGCAGAACGTCTCCGCCGCGGCGACGGGCCTGACCGACATCTCCTTCACGCTGCCGAAGACCGAGGGCCAGAAGGCCATCGACGCGCTCGGCCGGGTCAAGGAGGGCATCGGCTACGAGTCGCTGCGCTACGACGACGCGATCGGCAAGATCTCCCTGGTCGGCGCCGGCATGCGCTCCAACCCGGGGGTCACCGCGACCTTCTTCGAGGCGCTCTCCGAGGCCGGCGTCAACATCGAGCTGATCTCCACCTCGGAGATCCGCATCTCGGTCGTCACCCGGGCCGACGACGTCAACGAGGCCGTGCGCGCCGTCCACAGCGCCTTCGGGCTGGACAGCGAGTCGGACGAGGCGGTCGTCTACGGAGGCACCGGGCGATGACCCGGCGGCCGAACCTCGCCGTCGTCGGCGCCACCGGCGCGGTCGGCGAGGTGCTGCTCGGCCTGCTCTCCCTCCGTCAGGACATCTGGGGCGAGGTGCGCCTCGTCGCCTCCCCGCGCTCGGCCGGCCGCAAGCTGGCCGTGCGCGGGGAGTCCGTCGAGGTGCTGCCGCTCACCGAGGAGGCCTTCGACGGGATCGACGTCGCGCTGTTCGACGTGCCCGACGAGGTCTCCGCCCGCTGGGCGCCGATCGTTGCCGCCAAGGGCATCGTGGTGGTCGACAACTCCGGGGCGTTCCGGATGGACGAGGACGTCCCGCTGGTCGTCCCCGAGGTCAACGCGGCCGCGGTCCGGATGCGTCCGCGCGGCATCGTGGCCGGCCCCAACTGCTCCACGCTGGCGATGATCGCCGCGATCGGCGCGCTGCACGCCGAGTACGGGCTCAGCGAGCTGGTGGTCGCCTCCTACCAGGCGGCCTCCGGCGAGGGCCGCTCCGGCGTGGACGCGCTGCGCGCGCAGGTCGCGCTGGTGGCGGACACCGAGGTCGGCGAGCAGACCGGCGACCTGCGCGCGGTGATCGCCGACAACGGCCCGTTCGCCGCTCCGCTGGCGCTCAACGCGGTGCCGTGGGTGGGCTCGCTGATGGACGGCGGCTGGTCGTCCGAGGAGCTGAAGCTCCGCAACGAGTCGCGCAAGGTCCTCGGCCTGCCCTCCCTGCGGGTCTCCGCGACCTGCGTCCGGATCCCGGTGGTGCGCACCCACGCGCTGGCCGTGCACGCGGTCTTCGAGCGCGAGGTCACCCAGGAGCACGCCCAGCAGATCCTCCGGGACGCCCCCGGTGTGGTGCTGTACGACGACCCGGCGGCGGGGGAGTTCCCCACCCCGAACGACGTGGTCGGCACCGACCCGGTCTGGGTCGGGCGGGTGCGCCGGGCGCTGGACGACCCGGCGGCGCTGGACCTCTTCCTCTGCGGCGACAACCTGCGCAAGGGCGCGGCGCTCAACGCCGTGCAGATCGCCGAGCTGGTCGCGGGCGAGCTGTTCGCCTGACGCGTCGTGAGCCCGGGGCCCACGGGATCGCCGGGGCCCACGGGATCGCCGGGGTCCGCGAGATCGCCGGGGTCCGCGGGATCGCCGGGACCGGGGGAGCCGTGCGGACCGGGAGAGCCGTGCGGACCGTGAGATCCGCGAGAACCGTGAGGCGTCGTGAGATTCCGTGCGCCTTCTGCGCGGCTTCGGGGCCCACTTGCCCAATCCGCCGGAATCCCCTGGAGCGGGCCGCCACCCGTACGGGAGAATGTTCCCCGGGTTGGGGCAACCATGACAGGGGATCGAGTGTCCAACGGGCGTGGCGAACGTGATGGTGGGGGCAGGGGCGGGCATCTCGGCAACGGCCGCGGTGACGTTCTCGCCGCGCGCCCAGCGGCCTGCGGATAGGCCGGAAGACAGCCAGATGACGGCGGTCGCACCCGGCACGGCGGACTCCGGCGCCGGTACCAGCGAGGATCTGCTCACCGAGACCTATCAGGCCCACTACCGCTCCCTGTTGCGGCTGGCGGCGCTGCTCCTCGACGACCTCTCGACCTGCGAGGACGTGGTCCAGGAGGCGTTCATCCGGGTGCACTCGGCACGCCGCCGGGTGCGCGAGCCGGAGAAGACGCTCGCCTATCTGCGGCAGACCGTGGTCAACCTGTCCCGCTCCACGCTGCGGCGACGGATCCTCGGCCTGAGGCTGCTGCCGAAGCCGATGCCTGACATGGCCAGTGCAGAAGAAGGAGCCTACGATGCGCTGGAGCGCGACCAGTTGAAGGCCGCGCTGCGTGGTCTGCAACGCCGTCAGCGGGAGGTTCTGGTGCTCCGTTACTTCGTGGACATGACGGAGGCGCAGGTCGCGGAGACCCTGGGCATCTCGCTCGGCTCGGTGAAGGCGTACGGCTCGCGAGGGATCGCCGCGCTGCGGGTCCAGATGGAGGCCGGGCATGGCTGACGACCTGATCGGCGCGGGGGGGACGGGCGGACCGGGCGACCGGGCCGACTTCGACGGCGCCGGACGGGCGGGCGGGCCGGGCATCGGCGGGCCGCCCTCGGGTGCACCCGGCATCGGCGGGCCGCGCCCGGGTGGACCGGGCACCGACGGGCCGAACACCGACGGGCTCGACCCCGACGAGCAACTGGTCCGCGTGCTGCTGCAGCGCGCCGTGGCCGAGGTGCAGCCCGACCCCGCCGGCCTGCACCGGATCCGCCGCGCCGTGCCCCGACGGCGGGCCGCCCGGCGCGGTGCCTGGACCGGCGCCGCCGCACTCGCGGTCGCGGTGGCGATCGCCCTGCCGGCCCTGCACGACAGCGACCACCTCGGGCTCTCCGGCGGCCCCGGCACACCCGGCGCGTCCGGTGCCACGCCCTCGGCCACCGCCGAGGGCGGCACGGCCGGCAGCGACGTCGTGGGCCCGAACTGGCCGTCGCACCCCGGCACGAGCGGCACCACCGGCACCGGCAGCCCCTCCGGCTCCGTGAGCGCCCCGCCCCACCCGGGCGCCAGCAGCGCCGGGGCGGGCGGAGCACCGTCCGCCCCGGCCGCCGCGTCCAGTACCGGCGGCGACGGCGCACCCGTGCCGCTCTGCCTCCGGGGCGACCTCGGGCAGGGGGCGTCCAGGGTCGGCGAGGCCGACGGCGACGGGCGGATCTACGGGTACTTCACGGTGGTCAACACCTCCGCACACGCCTGCCGGCTCGGCGGGCCGGGCTCGGTCGCCGTCACCGGAACCACCGGGACGGATCCCGCCCGGATCCGGGTGGCCGACCACACGGCGGGCGATCCGGCGACGGAGCTGCCCGCCCCGCGCCCCGGGGCCGGGGACGGCCCCGGACTGCTCCTGGCACCGCAGGCCGCGTACCGGGTGGACTTCGGCTGGGTGCCGGACGCCGGCTGCCGGGCGCCGGGCGGTGCCTCGCCCAGTGCGACGGCCGGCCAGAGCGGGTCGGGCGGCTCCGGGGCGGGCACCTCGCTGGCGATGCAGTCCGGCGGCCCCGGCGGTTCGGCCTCGGGCTCCGGTCCGGGAGCCGTCCCCCCGGCGGCCGGTGCCTCGGCGGCGCCGACCGCGGCGCCCCCGGCGTCCGCCACGCCGACGACGGGCCCGACCTCCGTGCCGAGCCCCTCGGCCACGCCGACCACCGGCCCCAGTGCGCCGCCGCCCGCCGTCACCCTCGCGCACACCCCGGCGCCGGGCAGCCCGGCCGCCGCCTCCGCCGTCCTGCCGGGCGCCTGCTCGGGCACCGTCTACCGCACGGTGCCGCAGCCCGTCCCGGCGCCGACCGCGACCACGACCGCGGCGCCCTCCGCCTCCCCGTCGGCCGGCTGAACCCCGCAGGGGCGGTCGGCCGGCCCCCGGGCGGGCACCGGTCGCCGGCCCGCGAGGGCGCGGCGGGGGCCCCTGTGGTCGGGGGAGGTGTGAGGAGTGGTTACCGTGGGGGGTGTGTACCGGTTCCTCCTCACTCCGCGCTGGCTGAGCGGCACCGCGCTGGCCGTTGCGGCCGTGGCGGTGTGCGTCTGGCTCGGCTCCTGGCAGCTCGGCCGGTTCGAGGACAAGGTCTCCTCGCACCAGGAGATCAGCAGGTCGGTGGGCGACGCCGGCGCGGCCGCGCCGCTCGGTGAACTGCTCGGCCCCGACCGGCCCCAGGTCACCACCGACACCGTCGGCCGGGCCGTGACGGTGTCCGGGACCTTCGACCAGGAGCACCAGCTGCTCGTCCCCAACCGCGAGTTGGACGGCAAGCAGGGCTACTACGTACTCACCCCGCTGCGCACCGACGACGGCCGTACCGTCGCCGTCGTCCGCGGCTGGGCGCCCGGAGCGCCCGCCGAGGGCGCGTCCGCCGCGGCGCTGCCGCCGGCCGGTGAGGTCACGGTGGCGGGGCGGTTGCAGGCGGGCGAGACCAGCGGCAGCGGCGGCGCGGTGGCCGGCGGGCTGCCGGCCGGCCAGCTGGGCACGATCAACAGGGCCGCGCTCGTCAACAAGCTGTCCTACGAGGGCTGGTACGACGGCTGGGTGTCCGCGGACGCCGTGCCGGCCGGGCTGACCCCGGTGCCGACCGTGCAGCCGCAGGGCGGCAACGGCCTCACCCTGCGCGCGTTCCAGAACCTCGGGTACACCCTGGAGTGGTTCGTCTTCGGCGGCTTCGTCGTCTTCATGTGGTTCCGCCTGGTGCGTCGCGAGGCGGAGGCCGAGCAGGACCGGGCCCTCGGGCTGGACCCGGTCCTGGAGTAGCCCCCGGGGCTCAGCGCGACGGCTTCGCCGGCGGGGGGACGGCCGGCTTGGACGGCGGCGCGGGCGCCGTCGGCACCGCCGGGGCGGTCGCCGTCGGCAGCGGTTGGGGCGTACCGGACGGGGACGGGGAGACCGTCGGCGGCGGGTTGCCGCACCGGCTGCCGCCGTTCCCGCTGCCGTCGTCGTCCGAGTTGTAGGTGTCGGTGTGGTGGCGCGTGGTGCGCCCGCCCTTGGAGCCCTTCGACCCCTTGGACCCGGAGGACTTGGAGCCGGAGGACTTGGACCCGGACGACTTGGACGCGGCGAACAGGGCCGCCCCGTCACCGGTCTCCGCGAACGCGGCGGTCCCGACGGTCCCGGCGGTCCCGACGGCCTCGGTGGTCCCGACGGCCTCGGTGGTCGTGATGGCCCCGGTGGTCCCGATGACCTCGGCGGTCCCGGCCGTCCCGGTGGTGCGCAGGCCCGCCCGGACGGCCGGGCTCCCCGCGGCGGAGCCGGCGCCGCCGCTCCCCGCCCCCGTCGGGCTCGACGTGGTCGTCGCCGTGGCCGTCGGCTGCGTGGACGGCGACAGGGGCGGCGGGCAGGCCGCGTCGCTGCTGTCCTGACCCGAGCAGCCGGTGAGCACGAGTGCGCCGGCCACCCCCACCCCCAGGAGCGTCAGCAGTCGTCTCACCCGGTCCCCCCGTCGCCCGAGTCGGCCCGGTCCTGCCCGGCGGGTGCCTCTCCCAGGTGCCGCCGGACGAAGTCGATCTCCAGCCGGAGCTGCTTGATCCGCTCCTCCACCACCAGCGAGCCGTGCCCGGCGTCGTACCGGTAGACCTCGTGCGGCCTGCCCAGCTGCTCCAGCCGCTCCACGTAGTTCTCGATCTGCCGGATCGGGCAGCGCGGGTCGTTCACCCCGGCGCTGATGTAGACCGGCACCCGCACCTGCTCGACGTAGGTCAGCGGCGAGGAGGCGGTCCAGCGCTCGGGCACCTCGGCGGGCGTGCCGCCGAAGAGCGTGCGGTCCAGCGACTTCAGCGCCTCCATCTCGTCGTCGTACGCCGTCAGGTAGTCGGCGACCGGGACGGCGGCGACGCCGAGGGTCCAGTTCTCCGGCTGCACGCCGAGGCCGAGCAGCGTGAGGTAGCCGCCCCAGGAGCCGCCGGTGAGCACCAGCCGCTCCGGATCGGCGAGCCCGCTCGCCACCGCCCACGCGCGGACCGCGGCGATGTCCTCCAGCTCGATCAGCCCGACCCGCTCGCGCAGCGCGTCCGTCCAGGCCTGGCCGTAGCCGGTGGAGCCGCGGTAGTTGACCCGGACCACCGCGAAGCCGTGGTCCAGCCAGGCGGCGGGGCCGGCGGCGAAGGAGTCGCTGTCGTGGTGGGTCGGCCCGCCGTGGATGTCGAAGACGGTCGGGAACGGGCCGTCCCCGGCCGGGCGCTGGACCAGCGCGTGCACCCGGCCGCCGGGGCCGTCCACCCAGACGTCCTCGACCGGCACCGAGCCCGGCGGCACCGCGCCCGGCGCCCGCAGGACGACCGTGCCGGCGGTGGAGCGGACGGCGGACGGCTCGGCGGCGGAGGACCAGAGGAACTCCACCGTGCCGTCCGGGCGGGCGGTCGCGCCGCCGACGGTGCCGCGCGGGGTCTCCAGCCGGGTCAGCACCCCGGTGTCCAGGGCGTACGAGAACAGCTCGCTGCGCGCCTCGTACTCGTGCTCGACCAGCAGTGCGCGGGCGCCGGGGCGCCACTGCGCGGAGACGTCGCCGGGCAGCTCGCGGCCCTGCTCGTCGCGCAGCGGCAGCGCGGTCTCGGTCCCGGTGGCCACGTCCCAGATCATCGGCTCCCAGCGGCCGGTCCGCTGGTGGGCCACGAGCAGCCGGGTGTCGCCGTCGACCGGCGCGAAGCCGAGGCAGGCGACCCCGCGCGGTTCCGGGCGGCCGGTGACCTCGTCCAGCTCGGCGACGGTCGCGCCGTCGGAGAGCCGGACGACCCGGATCGCCGAGTGCATCGCGTCGCCGTGCTCGGTGTGGTCGATGGCGAGCAGCGCACCGTCGTAGCCGAGGTCGCCGACGCCGCCGTACTCCTCGTGGCGGTAGATCTCCACCGCCTCGGCCGCGCCCGGGCGGCGCAGGTGCAGGGTGGTGCCGTGCTCGTCGGTGGAGCGGCCGACCACCATCGTGCCGTCCCGGCCGAGGGCGAGGCCCGCCGAGTAGGAGGCGGCCAGGCCGGGCACGGCCTCCTCGTCGGGGCCGGTGGCGCCCTCGGGGCGGCCCGCGAACGGCTGGCGGCGCCAGATCCCGAACTCGTCGCCGTCGTTGTCGTCGAACCACCAGACCCACGCGCCGTCGGGCGACAGCTCCGCGTCGGTGGTGCCGTTCGGCCGGTCGGTCACCTGCCGGTGGCTGTCGGTGGCGCGGTCCCAGGCGTACACCTCGTAGGTACCGGTGGCGTTGGACACGTACAGCGCCCGGTCGGGGGCGTCCTCCGCCCAGTCCGGAAGGGAAACCCGGGCCGCCCTGAACCGCTGCTCCCACGCCGGTACGGCGCTCTTCTCCTCGCTCATCCACCCATCCAACCCGATCGGGGGGAGTGAACGGAACGGGCGGGCGGACCGGGACCGGCCCACCCGCCCCGCCGGGCCCGCGCCCGGGCCGTCCGGCCATCGCCTCCACCAGGCCTGCCCCGGAGCTCGGCGCCGCCCCACGCACCGGCCTCCCGGGCCACTTCCGACGGTGCGGCCGGGCCCGCGGCACGGACGGCCGGAAGGGCGCCGAGAACTCGATGGTGCCCGTGGGGAGGGCTCGTGGATACTGCTCTGCGCGCCATCATGATCATCAGCTCATCGCCTGCTCCGCGGACGGTGCCCGACACCGTCCGGCAGGCTTCCGGCGCACGACTCCCAGGGGGACACAGCATGGCCGTAAGACGTCGGATCGGGCTCGCCGCAGCACTGGTGAGCTCCGTGGTCGTCGGGGCAGCCCTGCCGGTGGCCGCGGCGCACGCCGAGACCACCACGCTCTTCGTGAACAACGACGCGTCGGCGCAGTGCTCGGACGCGGGCACCGGCACCCAGGCGCAGCCGTACTGCACCGTCCAGGCCGCCGCCGACGCGGCACTGCCGGGGCAGACGGTCCAGATCGCCGGTGGGACGTACCCGGAGGCGGTCACCGTGACCCGCTCCGGCACCCCCGGCCACCCCGTCACCTTCCGGGGCCTGCCCGGCGCCGACAAGCGGCCGGCCGCCAAGGTCGGTTCGACCGGCCGGGGGGCGCCCGCGTTCCGGCTCGCCCACGTCCACGACGTCACCGTCCAGGGCCTCGCGTTCACCACCGACCAGGAGGCGTTGCTGGTCGCGGACGCCGACCGGATCGTCCTCGACGGCAACGTGCTGGTCGCGGCGGACGGGGCGACCACGCCCGGCGTCCGGCTGACCGGCCGGACCACGGCGGTCACCGTGAGCCGCAACCGGATCGGCGGCAGTGCCGGTGCCGGTATCGCCGTCGAGGCCGGTGTCTCCGGTGCCGTCCTCACCACCAACGCGGTGAACGCCAACCGCGGCGGCGGCATCCTGGTGACCGACGCCCCCGGCACCGTGGTGACGAGCAACTCGGTCGTCGAGAACTGCGGGAGCGGCATCACCCTGGCGGGCGCCTCGTCCGGCGCGGTGATCGAGAACAACATCGTCACCGCCACCGGCCTCAAGGCCCTCGGCTGCGCCCCCGGCGAGACGGTCGAGCTGGTCGTGGAGCCGGCGTCGGTCGCGGGCACGAAGGCGGACTACAACGTCGTGCGCCCGGTGGCGACCGGCGGGAGCTACCGCTGGGGCGGGACGGCCGCTGCCTCTCCCGCCGCCTTCGCGGCGGCGACCGGCCAGGGCGGGCACGACAACGACGCCGATCCCCAGTACTACCTGACCGGTTCCGCCACCGACGACCTCGCGCCCCGGAGCGAGGACGGCGAACTGGACTCCGCCGACGACGACGCGCCCGGCCGACTCGCCACCGACCTGCTGGGCAACGCGCCCGCCGACGACCCGTGGTTGCCGAACATCGGCCCCGGTGCGGTGACCTACCGGGACCGCGGGGCGATCGAGTTCCAGGACCCGCTCTTCGTCAACCTGCGGCAGGTCCAGGGCACGGCGTACCTCCCGAAGGGCCACCCGCTGGACCTGGCGTTCGACTCGGGCTACCTGTCCTCCTGGGGGCCGGTGACCAGGACCATCTCCTTCGGCGACGGCACCAGCCAGGCGGTCGACGGCGGCGTGATCGTCCACACCTTCCCGGGGCCGGGCACCTACCGGGTGGAGGTCACCGCGGTCAACAGCCGCGGCACCACCCGGACGGTCGCGATCGACGCCCGGGTCGACCCCGTCCCCGACATGGCGCGTCCTTGGATGACGTTCGGCTTCATCGGGGGCGACCCCGAGCTCCACTACACCCTGCAGGGGGGAATCGACAGCCCGTGGCCGCTCGCCGGGGTGACGGTCGACTTCGGTGACGGCACCCCCGTGCTGGCCACCGACATCGCCACCCTGAACGCGGGAATCAAGCACAACTACCCGAGCCGTGGCGGCTACACGCTGCGCGCGGTGTTCACGGACGACCACGGCCGCACCTTCGACTACACGAGCCTGCGGCAGTTCGGCGGCAACGCGCCCGAACTGGTCAGCGGCACACCGGTGGCGGGGCGTTGGGCCGGCGGCCGGACGTCGTACGTCGGGGTCTTCCGCGAGGGCCAGTGGTCGCTCACCACGAGCAGCACCACCGGTCGCCCGGCCGTGACGGCGGCCTTCGGCCAGTACGGCGACATCCCGGTCACGGGCAACTGGGACGGCGGCCACGACCAGTTGGGCGTCTACCGGCCGAGCACCGGCACCTTCGCCCTGCGCCACGACGACGGCAGCGCGACGGCGGTGGCCTTCGGCGAGCAGGGCGACCTCCCGGTGCCCGGCCCCTGGGACGGCAACGGGCACGCGCAGCTGGCGATCTACCGGCCGAGCACCGGCACCTTCGCGGTGCGCCACGACGACGGCGGTGTCACCACCGCGCGCTTCGGCGAGCCGGGCGACCGGCCGCTGGTCGGGGACTGGGACGGCGTCGGCCACCTCCAGTTGGGCATCTACCGGCCGAGCAGCAGCACCTTCGCGCTGCGCCACGACGACGGCAGCGTGAGCGCGGCCGCCTACGGCGCCCAGGGCGACCTCCCGGTGGTCGGCGACTGGCTGGGCCGGGGGCGGACGACCTTCGGCGTCTACCGCCCGAGCGAGGCGGTCTTCAGCCTCAGCAACGCCTACGCGCAGGCCGGCGACTCCGTCTTCAGGATCACCAGGTACTGACGGCGGCCGCCGCCTTCCCGGGCGGCGGCCGTGGGACCGGGGCGCCCCGGAGGCTCCCGTGCGGAGATTCCGGGGCGCCCTCGTCACCGGGCCGTGGAGGCCTCGTGGATACTGCTGTCCGCTCTGCCGGTACGGATCGTCCGGACGTTCGCGAGCGAGCGCTCCGATCGGCACCCCTTGCGACCATGAGGAATCAACTGTGTCAATAAGCCGTCGCGTTGGCATCGCCGCTGCCATCGTGAGCTCCGTCGTCGCCGGCACCGCGCTGCCGTCGGTGGCCCAGGCCGAGGCGTCGGTGCTGTACGTCGACAACCGGGCTTCCGCCCACTGCTCGGACGCCGGCGAGGGCACCCAGGCGCAGCCGTACTGCACCATCCAGGCCGCGGCCGACGTGGCCCAGCCCGGTCAGACGGTGCAGATCGCCGGGAACGGGGACTACTCGGAGCAGGTGACGGTCAAGCGCTCGGGCACGGAGGGCCGGCCGATCACCTTCAAGGGGGCCTGGGGCATCTCGCAGCCGAGCGTGATGGTGGGCACCAGCCGGCAGACCCCCGAGACCAGGGACCTCCCGCACGCCTTCGTGCTCTCCGGCGTGCACGACATCGTGCTCAGCCAGCTCTACCTCGGGTCCCCGCAGGAGGCCGTGCTCGTCCAGGACTCCGAGCGCGTCGTGCTGGACCGCGACCACGTCGTCGCCGCGGGCCGGCCGCGGGTCACCGACGGGGTGCCGAACTTCCCCGCCCCGGCGCCGGGTGTCCGGATCACCGGGGCCAGCAAGGGCGTCACGGTCAGCCGCAGTCTGATCAGGCTGAGCGGAACGGCCGGGCTCGTGGTCGAGGCCGGGGCGACCGGCACGGTCGTCACGGCCAGCCAGCTCTCCGAGAACAAGGCCGGCGGCCTGGTCGTCACCGATGCCCCCGGCACGGTGGTGACCGGCAACACCGTCACGCTGAACTGCCAGGGCGACAGCGTCGCCCTGCTCGGGGACTCCCCGCGCGCCGCGGTCGAGAACAACATCGTCACCGGCGCCGTGCGCAGCACGACGTGCGGCAGCCCGGTTCCCGGTACGGGTCTGGTGGTCTCCGCGGGCTCCGTCGCGGGCACCGTCGTCGACTACAACGTGGTCTACCCAGCGACGGGCACCGCCGGTTACTCCTGGGGCGGCACGGCGTACCCGTCCGCGAGCCAGTTCCGGGCCACCGGGCAGGGCGGGCACGACCTGTCCGTCGACCCCAGGCTGGCGAAGAGCGGGGAGTACTTCGTCCCGGCCGCCGCCGAGGGCGTGACGGACGCGGCGGATGCCGACGCACCCGGGCAGCTGGACACCGACCTGTGGGGCCTGGCCAGGGTCGACGATCCGAACATCGCCAACCAGGGCACCGGCGTCGGGTACCACGACCGTGGCGCGGTCGACACGCACGACCTGATCTCGGCCTCGGTCCACGCGACGGACACCCCGGTGGCCGGCCGCCCGCTGCGCGGTCAGGTCACCGGCTCGGTCACCCCGGGGTGGTCGCTGGCCGGCGCCACCCTGGACTTCGGCGACGGCAGCGCCCCGCTGACCTCGCTCGGTGCGGGCAACTTCACGGTCGACCACGACTTCGCGGGGGTCGGCACCTACACCGTGACGCTCACCGTCACCAGCACCGCCGGAGTCGTCCGCACGGCCACCAGCACCGTGACCACCCGACGGGTGGACGACCTCTACGCCGCCTTCTGGGTCACGCAGGCGGACTCCAGCACCACCACGGTGGGGATCGCGGACGGCAGCCGCAGCCCCTGGCCGGTGGACCGGTACACCGTCGACTGGGGCGACGGCTCGCCTGCCTCGGTCGGCTACGGCTCCCTGCCGACCGGTCTGACGCACGAGTACCCGACCTCGGGCTTCTTCAACGTCACCCTGGCCATCCTCGACGACCACGGGCGCTCGGCGGCCGCGACGACCAGGCCGTACGTCCTCGGCCCGACCAACGGGGTCCCGGTCGCCGGTCGCTTCGGTGCGCCCAACTCCCAGGTCGGTCTCTTCTACAACGGCCAGTGGGCCGTCTCCTACCAGAAGACGACCGGCCGGGCGTCCATGAGCTACCTCTTCGGCGAGCCCGGTGACCTGCCGACCGTCGGTCAGTGGGACGCCGGCAACCCGGAGCAGGCGGGCATCTACCGGTCGAGCACCGCCACCTTCGGCCTCAAGCACGCCGACTACTCGGTGACCGCGGTGCCGTTCGGCGAGCCCGGCGACCTCCCGGCGGTGGGTGCGTGGGACCACAACGGCCATGACCAGCTGGCGGTCTACCGTCCGAGCAGCAGCCTGCTGGCGGTCCGGCACGACAACGGCAGCGTGACCACGCTGCGCTTCGGTGACCCGACCGACATCCCGCTGGTCGGCGACTGGGACCGCACGGGCCACGCCCAGTTCGGCGTCTTCCGGCCGGGCCGCAACCCGGGTGACCCGAACCTGTTCATCCTCCGCCACGACAACGGGACGGTCTCCACCGCCTCCTACGGCGTCAAGGGCGACCTGCCGGTGGTCGGCGACTGGCTCCGCCAGGGCCGGGCGACCTTCGGGATCTTCCGCCCGAGCAGCCGGACCTTCGCCCTGAGCAACGCGTACGCGGGGCAGGCGGATTCGGTGTTCCAGATCCTCGGCTGACGGGTCCTCGACCGCCTCGACCGCCTCGACCGGCGGGGCTTCGGGCGGCCGGGAAGGGGCAGCGACGTCCCTTGCCGGCCGACCGGCCCTTCGCCGTCCGGGCCCACGGATCCGGACGGACGGATCGTCAGATCGCCTCCCGTGGACGGGGATCGGCCGCCGCATCCGAGTGCGGTCCCGTGGTCGGTCGTGCCCGTCGCGTTACAATCGCCGTCGATGTGCGATGCGCGGGCGCGCGTTCGGAGGGTCACATGAGGATCGGTGAACTGTCGGCGCAGACCGGGGTCAGCGTGCGCCTGCTGCGGTACTACGAGGAGCAGGGGCTGCTGGAGAGCCGGCGGCGCGACGGCGGGCACCGCCGGTACGGCGCCGAGGCGCCGGTGGTCGTGCGCCGGATCCGGGCCCTGCTGGGGGCGGGGCTCTCGACCAGTGCCATCCGCGACGTGCTGCCCTGTGTGAGCGGCGAGTCCACGGTGGACTCGTGCGTGCTGGAGGTGCTCGAACGCCGGCTGGCCGTGTTGGACCGGCAGATGCTGGTCCTCGGGGCGAGCCGGGCCGCGCTGGCCGGCATGGTCGCGGCGGCACGGGAGGCGGAGGCCTCGGCCCTGGTGGCCTGAGGCCCGCCCCCCGCCGCCCCGGCCGGTCAGGCGGAGGTCCGGAAGACCTCCCGCGCCGGCGTCCCGGTCAGGTCCGGCCGGTCGTGGCCGAGCGCGTACGCGGCCGAGACCATCGTCATGTGGTGGTGCCAGCCGAGGTAGGAGCGGCCGGAGAAGTCCAGCAGGCCGAAGTCGGCGCCCAGCCGGTCCACGGCGTCCCGGGTGGTCGTCGCGGTGCCGAGCAGGGCGAGGACGCCGGGCGCGTCCTCGGTGAGGTTGGTCAGCCAGTAGCGCCGGGGCCTGCCGCCGCGGGTGTCCTGCACCCAGAGCCGGTGGACGGACGCGCCCTGGGCGCCGGGCGTCAGGACCGGGACGCAGCGCAGCGTCGGCTGCGGACTGCCGGGCGTGCGCGGCCGCTGGCGCGGGAACAGCGTCTCGACCGGTACCGCGTCCTGCTGGATCCGGCCGAACCGCCCGGTGGTCGCCTGGAGGACGGGGCGGACGGCCTGGTGGGGCCGGGCCTCCAGCAGGTACGGGACCCCCCGGCGGGCGAGCGCCGACATCAGGGGCGGCAGGTCCTCGACCACCGTGAGGTCCGCGACCAGCGGGGCGACCGGGAGGTGGGCGGCCAGCCGGTCGACCATGTCGAGCACCGTCCGGTCCGCCGGGCGCGGGGTGACGGAGTCCGGGATCCGGGCACGGGCGCGCCGGCCCTGGTCCTCCGTCCAGTCGGCGTCCAGCAGCAGCGACCAGTCCACCGGTACGGCGTGCCGGTCGGTGGCGATGAACATCCCGGCCGCGGCCTGGCACTTGATGGTCCGGCCGAACTCCGGGACGAAGCGGCGGTGGACGCCCACCGCCTGGTCGCCGCGTTTGGGGATGACCGCCAGGGTGGCGGTCCAGGCCCGCACCGGCCGCGCCCCGGTGGTGGTGAGGCGGGCCAGCGCGCGGCGGGCCGGACGCCAGTCCCAGGGGCTGCCGTTGATGAACTGCTGGAGCGAGAGCGCGGCCGTGCGGCTCGTGGTCAGGCTGGTGGCCATGTTCGACAGCGATTTGCGGCCCGGTGCGGCGAGCAGGCCGCGCAGGTACGCGTGGGCCCAGCGGCGTTGGTCTATCCGGGGCAGGTGGGCGAAGACCTGCTCGGCGAACCGGGAGACCGTTGCTTCGCCGGCCGGCGGCAGGTGTTGCGCGTCCATGTGAGCTCCCCGGGATCGTGAGGTGCCGTGCGAGGCCGTCCCGAGAAGAATAGCGAACGATCGCTTTGTTTTGGACTCCGAGGCGGGCCCTGGCAAGATTCTGACAAGTTCGTGTGCCGGGGTGCGTACGCCCCGGCGCGCACCTGCCATCGCAGAGCGCGCGCCACCGGGGAGCGCCGCCCCGCGCGCCCGTGCCGGGCCCGACCGCGCGGTACGGGGGAGGACCGGCGGGTTACGAGGGGTCGGCGGGGCCGGAGGGGGAGACGCGGCGCCGGCCGGCCTGCGTCAGGCCGAGGGCCCGGCCAGGGTGCGGTGCCAGAGCCGGCGCAGCCGCTGCCGGAGCTCCTCCCCGCTGGGGGCGGTCTCCCCGCCCACCGGGACGACCCCGCGCCGCAGCGCCTCCGAGCCCACCACGAGGCAGTGCACCAGGATTTCGAGGTCCTGCGCGTCGGCGGCCGCCGACGCGCAGGCCTCCCACCCCCCGGAGACCGGTCCGACCGCGCCGTGCGCCTCGGGGCCCGGCCCGTCGCCCCGCCGGGAGGGGACGTGGGACTGCTCCTGCGCCAGGTGCCGGCGCAGGACGGGGATCCAGCTGGCGTACCAGTTGTCGGCCGCTCCGGGCTGTTCCCAGGCGAGCCTGGCCGCCGCGCTGACGCTGGGCTCCTCCTGGAGCAGCCGGGTGAGCACGTCGGTCAGCCGCGCCACTTCGCCGGGGCCGAAGCCGGGGCCGAGCCCGGCGCCGAAGCCGCCGTCCGCGCCGTCCGTATCTCCGCCGCTCGTACCCCCGCTGCCCGCACCTCCGCCGCCCGCCGGGACCCCGCCCGCCGGGACCCCGCACGCCGGGGCCCCGACCGCCGCCCGGGTGAGCTCGACGGCGTCCGCGCGCACCGCGTCCGCCAGGCTGGCCTTGGTGGGGAAGTGGAAGGTCAGCGCGCCCATCGTGACCCCGGCCGCCCGGCTGACCCGGGAGAGCGAGGTGCCCGCGTAGCCGTGCCGGTCGAACTCACCGGCGGCGGCCCGCAGCAGGGCCCGTCGGGTGTGCTGGGCCCGTTCCTGTTTCATCGCCCACCGCCGCTGGGGCGGGCCGCTCGGGCACACCGGCCGAGCGTCGGCACCGGCTCCACGGCCTGGAGCGAGGGACTGACGAACCGCATGAGCGGGAGTGGCTCCTTCGGGCGGACGGAGCGGGGTGGGCGGAAAGGCCGGGACCCCTGCGTCGGTCCGAGCCGATCCGACGGAGTCCCGACGCTACGCGGAGCGGGCCGCATACGCACTGCACGCACGTCATCCGCTTGCAGCTTTGGCAACTTCCCCGGAAGTCTGTTCGGTGGCCGGGGCGCCGGTCCGCGCGAGGTGCTCCCGGTACCAGGGGGCGGCCGCGGCGAGCCGGTGCAGCGGGCCCGGTCCGGGGTCGGTGCCGGCCAGCTGCCAGATCTCCGCGCTGCGGTACCAGTGGTCCTGCGCCAGCAGCGCGAACTGCCGCTCGCTGAACACCCCGGGCACCCGCCGCAGTTCGGCCACGCAGCGCTCCCAGGGCCAGTCCGGGCCGGAGACGGGCGCCAGTACCCCGTGGTCGGCGAGGGTGTCCAACAGTGCTCCGCTGCTCACGGGTTCGGGGTGGCCGGCGTGGTGGATGCCGCCGGGGGCCGGGTCCGGGCCGACGGCCAGCCCGGCGACGAGCCGGGCCAGGTCCTCCACCGCGACCAGCGAGAGCAGGGCGGCGCCGCCGTCCCACCGGGCCGGCACCCGGCGGGTGAGTTCGGCCAGGCAGGGCACCACCCAGCGGTCCCCCGCGCCCAGCACCAGCGGCGCGCGCAGCACCACCGCGCCGGCGTCGAGCGCCGCCCGCTCCCCGGTCAGCCTGGTCCGGCTGGCCGCGGAGACGGGGGCCGGCGTCACCGCGTCCACGCCGATGCCGCGGTGCGGGCCGGGGCCGTACACGGCGGTGGTGGAGAGGTGGACGATCCGGCCCACGCCCGCCCGGGCGGCCTCCGCGAGCAGCGCCCGGGTGCCGTGCACGTTGACCGCCGCGCAGGACTCCTCGTCGCCGGAGACCGCGGCGGCGAGGTGGACCAGGACGTCGGTGCCGTCGGCCACGCCGCGCAGCGTCGCCGGGTCGGCGAGGTCCCCGGCGACCCGGACCGTCCCGGCCGGTGCGGCGGAGCGGGCGAGGGCCCGGACCGGGCCGGTCCCGGGCAGCTCGCGCAGCGCGGCGAGCACCGCCGAGCCGATGAAGCCGCCGGCTCCGGTCAGCAGGATGCGCGGTCCGGTCATGCGCGGTGTCCGCGCTCCGCGAGGACGGCCCGCAGCGACTCCACGACCGGCGGGGTCGCGATGCCGGGCAGCAGGTACCACCAGAGCCGGGAGATCCGCTCCGGCAGGTCGGCGCGGTTGCTGCGCAGGTGCGACATGACCTGCGTGCCGGTGTACGCCCCGACCAGGACCTGGGAGAACTCCGCCGAGTCGACGTCGGGCAGCAGTTCACCGGCCTTCCGGGCCTCCTCCAGCTCGGCGCAGAACTGCTCGGCCCACATCTCGTACGGGCGGAAGTCGCGCAGGCCGAGCTGGCCCTGCTCGACGGCGAGGGTGACGCCCGCGCGCAGCAGGACGTTGTCCCGCAGTTCGTCGGCCAGGTACAGATTGAGGTCGAGCAGCTGCCGAAGACCGGCCGGCCGGTCCGGGAGTTCGAGGTCGGCGGCCTGCTCGTCCATCACCGCCTTGGCCAACTCCTCCTTGGACCGGAAGTGGAAGTACATTGCCCCCTGGGTGGTGCCCGCCTGTGTGATGATCTTGTTGACGCTCGAACCGCTGAACCCGTACTCGTCGAAGACGTGTGCGGCGGCGCGCAGGATCGTCCCGCGGGTGCGTACGGCTCGGTCCTGCTTCGCTCGCGTCACAGTGACTCCAAACTCCTCGACAAACAAAAAGAACGACCTCTACGTTATTTGCAGCGGGGCCCGGCGTACACAACGGAGGCTCCACCAACCACGCCAGTGGCCATTCTGGGGGAGTACACACATGTATCGCACAGACCACGGCAGCACCATCACCGCTGCGACCACCGTGCCCAAGGAACTCGTCCACAAGCGCGCGGTCGAGGAGGTGTTGCTCACGGGCTGGGAGCCCACCGGGCCGGACACCTACCGGGTGACCGCCCGCTGGCCCCGCGTCCGCGCCGCCCTCGGCGGTGGAACCGGGCTCTACGACCCGATGCTCCTGGTGGAGACGATCCGGCAGAGCTTCCCGTTGCTGTCCCACGCCGCCTTCGACGTCCCGCTGGGGCACCACCTCGTCTGGGACCGCTTCAGCTTCGCGCTGGTCCCCGAGCTGCTCCTGGTCGACCGGCCCTCGGAGCAGGGCTGGGACGACGTCCGGCTGGACGTGGTCTGCCAGGACGTGGTCCGCCGCGGCAACCGGGTCAGCGCCCTCAGCCTGTCCTACATGGTCAGCCGGGCCGGCGAGCCGCTCGCCACCGCCCAGACCCGCTTCACCGTCCAGGCCCCGGCCATCTACCGGCGGCTGCGCGGCGAGCGTGCCGACGCCGCCGGGATGATGGCGCGCGCCGTGCCGCCGGGGCCCCCGATACGCGCCGCGAGACCCGGCGCCGCCACCTCGCAGGACGTCGCCCTCTCCGCCACCGAGCACGCCCGGCGCTGGCAGCTGCGGGTCGACACGTCCCACCCCGTCTACTTCGACCACCCCGTCGACCACGTGCCCGGCGCGCTGCTCCTCGACGCCTGCCGTCAGGCTGCCCAGGCCCTCTGCCCTCCGGCCCCCGTCCTGGCGGTCGCCATGGAGTGCGTCTTCACCAGCTACGTCGAGCTCGACGAGCCCTGCCTGGTCGAGGCCGCCCGGCTGCCCCGCGACCCGGCCGGCCGCGACCGCATCGGCGTGACCCTCCACCAGGGCCCGGAGACCGTGTCCTGCTCCACCGTCGTCACCGTCGTGCCCCACCCCGACAACCCCGTCCGGTGACCGCCGGCGCCCGGCCGGCTCCCACCGGCCGGTGACGGCCGGCCGCCCCGGACGCCCGCGCCTGCCCCACGCTCCGGCCGCACACACCCGCCGCCCCGCACCCGCCGTCCGGGCCGGCGGAGAGCGAACCGCGCCGGTGTCGGGCGTAATGGAGGGACCGGCCCGGCGAACCGCACGGTGATCGCCGCGGCCGATCGAGGTCCGCCGCGTGCTCCCCGCGCGGTGGGGAGAGGTGCGGCGGTGAGCGCGGATGAGCGGCGGTCCGACGCGGCGGAGCCGGACCGGACGGAGGGCTTCGGCGAAGGAGTCCTGGGGCGGCTGCTGGACCTGGCCCACCGACTGCCGCCCCGGCTGATCGCTCCGTCGATCGCCGGGGAGCTGGCCGGGCTCGGCGGCCGTGACGTCTCCGTCCTCCTGCCGGACTACGGCCAGCTGATGCTCATGCCGCTGCCCGGCCCGGGGCTGCTCGCCGGGGAGCCGGAGCCGATCGCCGGCTCCGCCGCGGGTGCGGCCTTCCTGAGCGGCGCCCCCGTCGAGGTGCCGCGGGCCGACGGGGTGCGACTGCACCTGCCGTTGCTGGGCGGCGGCGACGTCTCGGGCGTGCTGGTGCTCACCCTGGACGCCGTCGACGACCACGACCGCCGGATCCTGCGCCGGTTCGCCCGGCTGGTCGCGGAGCTGCTGACGACCGGGACCGGCTACACCGACCGGATCGTCCAGGCCCGGCGCCTCGAACCGATGAGCGTGGCCGCCGAGATCCAGTGGTCCCTGCTGCCCCCGCTGGCGATGACCCTCCCGCAGGTCGCCGTGGCCGGCATCCTCGAACCCGCCTACCAGGTGGCCGGCGACAGCTTCGACTACGCGCTCAACGACGACGTCCTGCACGTGGCCACGATCGACGCGATGGGCCACGGTCTGGACGCCGCCACGATGGCGACCGTGGCCATCGGCGCGTACCGGCACGCCAGGCGCGCCGACATCGGACTGGCCGAGATCTACGCGTTCATGGACCGGGCCATCGCCGAGCAGTTCGGGCCCGACCACTTCGTCACCGCGCAGATGATGCGCCTGGACACCGCCACCGGCCACCTGCAGTGGGTGAACGCCGGGCATCCCGCTCCGCTCCTCGTCCGGGACCACGTCGTCGTCGAGCGCCTGGAGAGCGCGACCACGCTGCCGGTCGGGTTCGGCGGCGAGGAGCCGGTGATCAGCGAGCGGGTGCTGCGGCACGGGGACCGGGTCCTCTGCTTCACCGACGGCCTGGTCGAGGAGCGGGAGGCGGGCGGGGAGCAGTTCGGCGAGGAGCAACTGATCGACTGGGTCAACCGCGCCGAGCGCTCCGAGGACGGCGTGCGGGCGGTCGTGCGCGCGCTCTCCCACCTCCTGAAGGAGAAGCGGGGCGGGCTGACGAGCGACGACGCCACCCTGTTCCTGATCGAGTGGCGCTGAGCCGCCACCGGCTCGGCGGCTCGTCCGCCCACCGGCTGCGCGGCTACGCGGGTACGGGCCAGGACCCGGCCCGGTCCCGGGCGACGGCCGCGCGCCGGCCGGCCTCGCCGGGGCCGTCGGCGGGGGTCAGGGCCGACGGCAGGAAGTCCGAACCGTCCTGCCCGTCCGCCGCGCCACCCTCCCCGTGCACGGCGTCCCCGTACGCGGCGATCAGTTCACTCGCGGTCCGGCCGTTGGCGGGACCGGCCGCCTCGGACATCAGGCGGGCGGCGTCGACGGCATCCGTCCCGGGCGGGACGACCAGCAGGCTCAGCCTCAGCGGGGCGTACGAGTACAGCGCGATCGTGTGCTCGTCCTGCTCGATGCCGAACCAGCCCGCATGGACGGTGTGCCCCGTGACGGGGATGCGCGCAGGGACGACCGGCCACTGGGCGGGGTTCACGGTGATCCGGATGATCCGGCCCCACCGCCCGTCGAGTTCGGCGGCCAGGGCGGGGAGTTCGAGGAGAAGATCGCGCGAGCGGGGCCACCAGGCTCCGTCCAGCCGGCCGGGCCGCACGCCACCGGGCGCGAGCAGCAGCCGCGCGGTGGATTCCAGGGGGGTGGTGGTCGTCGCACGATCGAGGGTCACAGTCATGGCCAGGGGCCCGTCCCCGGGCCCGACCCTGGGGCCGGGTCCGGCACAGCGTTCGCCGGAGACGACGCCAGTGTCCGGTGCCGGCATGCGAAGTGCCTTCGGTGATGTCCAGGCTACTCCCCGTCCCGCCCGGGCCCGGCACGGTCGCGACCACCGGTTCCCGCACGACGGGACACCGACCGCCCCGCCGCCCCCACCCGGTGCGCGATCCGGCCCCGCAGCCGGCGGGCGGGCGGGTGCGGGCGGCGGGAAGGGATCAGGACGACGGCGCCGACGGACGACCATGAGGCGCCATCAGCCGCTCGGCAGCGGGTGCGGCCGCTGGTCCATGCCGCCCGGTCCGCGTCGTCCCGGCGGATCAGAGGGTGGCAGCGTGCAGCGCGATCAGGGCGACGGAGGCCAGCGTGAGGACCGCCGCCGGGGACGCGCCCTTGCGGTCGCCGACGCGCAGGTGGAAGGCGACCGCCCCGGCGAAGTAGAGCGTCAGGCCGATCGCGGCGGCGATTCCGACGGGTCCCCACCGGAGGCCGGCGATCGCACCGGCCGCGCCGGCGACCTGAGCGCCGATCAGGAGAGCCATCATGCTCTGCGGCACTCCGAGCGTGGACATCTGCTCGGTGATGTGCCGCGTCCGCAGAGACTTGGCCCCGGCCGATATCAGGAGAAGCGCCGACATGACCACGGTGACGACGGCAAGGGAGATGAACACGGCTGAACCTCAATCATGCGAGATGCGAGTAGAGGGGGGTGCGCACCTCGATGACGATAGGCAGTCGACAGGTACCTTCAGGTAACTTTCGAGCATGAGCCTGCGACCCGGAATCTCCTTCCTCGCCGACTGCCCCGCTCTCCTGGCCATGGAGATCATCGCCAGCAAGTGGTCGATGGTCACGCTCTTCGCGCTGACCGAAGGCCCGTTGCGCCACGGTGAGTTGGTCGAGCTGAGCGGTGGCATCTCGCGCAAGGTGCTGACCCAGACGCTGCGCCGGCTCCAGGCCAACGGGCTCGTCGAGCGGCACGCGTACGCCGAGGCGCCGCCGCGCGTGGAGTACTGCCTGACCGAACTCGGGCGAACCCTGGAGGAGCCCATCAGAATGCTCACCGCATGGGCACGGGAGAACGGCGAGGCGGTCGTCACCTTCCGGGAAGCGGCCGAGGCTGCCGGGATCACCGAGGTGGATCAGGCGGCCTCGGTGAAGGCCTCTCCTGCTGACGGGAGTCCGAACCGCTTCTGATCGGTAGGAGTGGGCGACCGATGTCGTGGTGAGCCTGCCTCAGGTGCAGGCCAGGGGCTGGGCCCGGTTCACGGCATCCGGCAGAACGCGACAGCCGCATCATCGCTCACCTTGTAGCGGGGCCAGCGCACGCCGTCCGGATCCGTGGCTTCCACGTCGCGGACGTGGGAGATCAACCCGTCGGCACCGGCCGTCCTCAGCGTCGCGAAGACCTCCGGCCAGGACGCCGCGCCGTAGTCGGTGACCAGCCCCGACACGCCGTCCGACATCACAGCGGCTGCGCTGACGCCGACCTGTGGGATCGCCCCCGTGAGCGCGTGGCCGGCCGCTTCGCCGCTGGAGGCGGCCACCCAGTAGCCACCGGGTGTGTTGCGGGTGAGCCGTTGAGCCGTGACCATGCGCCGGACACTCTCCGTGTGCTCCGGCGTGCCGGTGGCAAAGCGCTCGGTCTCCGCGCGGAGGTCCGGCACGACGGTGTCCACCCGCAGGTCGGTCTTCACCAGGTACTCGCCGCCCCGCTCGAAGACGATCGGCGAGTCGGCGAGCACCAGGTAGTCGAATCGCCCGGCGCCGGCGCGGAGGATCGAGACCGTTGCCGACGGTGTCCCGGGATTGGCCAGGTCGCAGTCGGAGTGCAGGGCCGCCACCTGGTCGAGGGCCTGGGCGAGCCCGTTGGCGAGCGTCCGGCCGGGATCGGCCAGCGCGGCCATCAGGTGGCCTCCGAGCCGGCCGACGTACCACGGCACACCGTGCCGGCAGCCGGTGTCCAGGCCGACCGTGCTCAGGCCGTCCAGTACGACAGCGAGCGACGGCGTGGCCCCGACCCAGTCTTCGTTGGGGTTCGGGCCGCCGGGTGCGGTGGCGATGGAAACACGCATGTCAGCCCTCGTGTCGGTGGATCGGCGTGATCCTGCTGTGCTCCGGAGCCGCCAGGGCCCTGGGGTCGACCCGGATGTGGCTCACGTCACTCGAAGTCCGCCGACGGATGTCGCCGGGCTCGCCGGTCGCGGTTCCGGCCGCCCTGCTGAGGGTGCCTCAGCAGGAGGCCGGGAGTTCCGCTCTGCGGCCGGTCCTCCCAGGATTTCCCTGGCGGACCGGGAGAACCAGTCAGGGCCGGTCTCCCTTGCGGGAGACCGGCCCTGAGCTGGTCTTACTGGGTCGGGGTGGCGGGATTTGAACCCACGGCCTCTTCGTCCCGAACGAAGCGCGCTACCAAGCTGCGCCACACCCCGGTCCTGCGGTTTGTTGCTCCGTCTCCTTCGCAACGAGTAGAACTCTACCGGACGCTTGCCGAGAGACGAAATCCGATTCCCGGCGGGCCTCCGCCGCAGGTCAGCGGGAGGGGGTGAGGGTGAGGAGGGTGGCCTCGGGCGGGCAGGCGAAGCGGACCGGGGTGTAGCGGTTGGTGCCGCAGCCGGCCGACACGTGGAGGAAGGCGCGGCGGCCGCCGGCCTGGTGGGTGGAGAGGCCCTTGACCCGCTTGGAGTCGATGTCGCAGTTGGTGACCAGGGCGCCGTAGAAGGGGACGCAGAGCTGGCCGCCGTGGGTGTGGCCGGCCAGGATCAGCGGGTAGCGGTCGGCGGTGAAGGCGTCCAGGACGCGCAGGTAGGGCGCGTGCACGACGGCGAGCGAGAGGTCGGCGTCGGCGGACGGGCCGCCGGTGACCTCGCTGTAGCGGTCGCGGCGGATGTGCGGGTCGTCCAGGCCGGTGAACTCGAGGTCGAGGCCGCCGATGTTCAGCCGGCCCCGGGTGTTGGTGAGGTCGAGCCAGCCGGCCGCGTCGAAGCCGTCGCGCAGCTTCTCCCACGGGTTGTGCACGGCGCCGCTGATGCCGCGCCGCGCGGTGCCGTCGGGGTTGTTCATCCCGTGGACGCCGCTGCGCATCGCCTGGAGGTAGCGGGCCGGGTTCTTGCGGGCCGGGCCGTAGTAGTCGTTCGACCCGAAGACGTAGACGCCGGGGAAGTCCATCAGCGGCCCGAGCGCGTCGAGCGTGGCGGGGACGCCGAGCGGGTCGGAGAGGTTGTCGCCGGTGTTGACCACCAGGTCGGGGCGGAGTCCGGCGAGGCTCTGCAGCCAGCGCTGCTTCTTGCCCTGGCCGCTCACCATGTGGATGTCCGAGACCTGCAGCACCCGGAGGGGGCGGGCGCCCTTGGGCAGGACGGGGACCTCGACCCGGCGGAGCCGGAAGGAACGGACCTCGTACCCGGCGGAGTAGGCGAGGCAGGCGGCGCCGGTGGCGGCGATTCCGAGGGGGACGGAGTACAGCGGTCGCATCGCTCCATGCTCTCAGACGGTGGATCAGCCGGTGAACGTCCGGTGGGTGCGGGGGGACACGCTGCTGTGGTCCATCTGCACCCCCGGTGCGGGGCCGGCCCGGCCACCACGGCCCCCGGTGCCACCCGCCGGTGGCCGGGCCGCCGGGCGCGTTCCCCGGGGCCGTTGCGGCGCTCCCGGCGGAACCGGGGCACCGTGGCGCCGCCGCTGGGCGTGGCGCGCACTCCGGGGGGCGGCCCGATCGCCCGTTCACCGGCCGGGTCACCGCGGCGAGGGGTCGCCGGGTCGGGGCGGAACCCTCCCGTGGCGGCCGCAGCGCGCGCGGGCTCCGTGCTTAATGCCGGGCAGTCGAACGCCGCAGGTGGGAGACTCTGGGCCATGACCACGCTCAAGGAGCAGTTGCACGAGGACCTCACGGCTGCCATCAGGGATCGGGACGAGCTGCGCTCGGCCACCATCCGGCTGACGCTCTCCGCCATCACCAGCGAGGAGGTCGCCGGCAAGGCGAAGCGGGAGCTTTCGGACGCCGAGGTGCTGAAGGTGCTGGCTCGCGAGGCGAAGAAGCGCCGGGAGGCGGCCGAGGCGTTCGACGCCGCGGGCCGGACGGAGCAGGCCGCCCGGGAGCGGGCCGAGGGCGAGCTGCTGGCCGGCTACCTGCCCAAGCAGCTCTCCGACGAGGAGCTGACGGCGATCGTGGCCGCCGCCGTCGCCGAGAGCGGTGCGACCGGCCCGCAGGGTATGGGCGCCGTGATGAAGCTGGTGAAGCCGAAGGTGGACGGTCTGGCCGAGGGCGGCCGGGTGGCCGCTGCGGTCAAGGCCGCGCTCACCGGCTGACGTCCTGCCCACGCGCCGCCGCGCACGCGCCGCCGCGCACGCATCGGCGCAGTGCCGCGCACGCAGCGAGAGGGGCGCCCCCCGAGCAGATCGCTCGGAGGGCGCCCCTCTCGCCGTGCGCTGTGCGGGCCGGTCAGTGGTGGCCGCCGCCGTTCCCGTTGCCGTTCCCGCCGCCGATGATCCCCGGCGGGAGGGTGAAGCCCCCGCCGATCATCCCGCCGGCGTTGTTGGCGCCACCCGGGTTGCCGCCGGGGTTCCCACCCGGGTTGCCGCCCGGGTTCCCGCCCGCCGCGGCCGCGTCGCCGCTCGGCGGTGTGGCCGTGCCCGACGGGTTGGCGTTCGGGTCCGGCTTGGGCGCCGGGTCCGGGATGTCGAGGGTGGGCAGCTTCTCCATGGGAGCGCCGCGCAGGGCCTGGTTCATCGCCAGCTGCCAGATCGGGCCCGGGCCGGTGGCGCCGAAGACGCCGTCGCTGCCGTAGTAGGTGTCACCGATCTTGATGTTCTTCATCTTCACGCCGCCGGCCGGGCCGCCGAGCCAGACGGAGGTGGCGACCTGCGGGGTGTAGCCGCTGAACCAGGCGGCCTTCTTCTCGTCGGTGGTACCGGTCTTGCCGGCGATCTGCCGGCCGCCCTCCAGGCCGAGGGAGGCACCGGTGCCCTTCTCGGTCACGTTGAGCAGGACGGTGTTGAGGTTGTCCGCGGTGGTCTCGGAGTAGGCCTGGCTGCAGGTCGACTGCGGGACCGGGACGTCCTTGCCGTCCACCGTGGTGATCTTGTTGATGGCGATCGGGGTGCAGTACTTGCCGCGGGCGGCGAAGGTCGCGTAGACGTTCGCCATGGTCAGCGGGGAGAGCTCCAGGGTGCCGAGGACCATCGAGGGCACCTCGACGAACGGGTCGCCCTTGGCCGTCTGGCTGATGCCGAGCTTGTTGGCCATCTGCTTCATCGCGCAGAGGCCGACCTGCTGCTCCATCTGCACGAAGTAGGTGTTGACCGAGAGCGCCATCGCCTGCTTCAGCTCGTACGGGCCGACCTCGCTGGGCGACTCGTTGCCGACGCTGCGGTCCTTGCCCTTGGCGGTGTTCTTCCAGGTGCCCGAGCAGGTGGACATCGTCGGGTAGTCGATCCGGTTCTCGGACGGGAACGGCTGGGTGGGCGACATGCCCGACTCCAGCGCGGCCGCGGCCAGGACCGGCTTGAACGTCGAACCGGTCTGGAAGCCGTTGCCGCCGCCCATCGCCGCGTCGACGTTGAGGTTGACGACGGTCTGGTTCTTGTTCGGGTCCAGGCCGTAGGGGCGGGTCTGGGCCATCGCCAGGATCTTGCCGCTGCCGGGCTCCATCATGGTGGCGGCGGCCGACACCGGGTCGGTGACCTTCACCTTGGAGGTCACCGCGTTCTGGGCGGCGGCCTGCTTGTCCGGGTCCAGGGTGGTGTAGATGTTCAGGCCGCCCTGGTCCCAGAACTTCTTGCGCTCGGCGGTGCTCTTGCCGAACGCCGGGTCCTGCTTGACCACGTGGCGGACGTAGTCGCAGAAGAAGCCCATGCCCGCCTGGGCGGTGATGCAGCCGTTCTGCGGGTCCTTGTACTTCAGACCCAGCGGGGCGGCCTTGGCCTCCTTGGCCTGCTCCGGGGTGATGTGCTTGTTCTCGACCATCTTGTCGAGCACGACGTTGCGGCGCTTGACCGTGTTCTCCGGGTAGCGCACCGGGTCGAACGACGAGGGGTTCTGCACCATGCCGGCCAGGGTGGCGGCCTCGGCGATGGTGAGGTCCTTGTTGCTCTTGCTGAAGTAGCGCTGGGCGGCGGCCTCGACCCCGTAGGCCTGGTGGCCGTAGAAGGTGATGTTGAGGTAGTTGGTGAGGATCTGGTCCTTGGTCAGGTCCTCCTCCAGCTTGATCGCGACCTTCAGCTCCTGGATCTTGCGGCCCAGGGTCTTGCGCTGGGCCTCCAGGACGGCGGCCTGGTCGTCGCCGGCCTTCTCGACGTTGACGTTCTTCA
>NZ_JBSFNM010000015.1:0-192443 GCF_053587085.1 Kitasatospora sp. NPDC003701 | reverse complement strand
GAGGCGTAGGAGGCGCCGCCGCCGCCGTGCACGTGCAGGTCGACGAAGCCGGGCACCACGGTGTACCCGGTCAGGTCGAGGTCACCCGGCTCGGGGTCACCACCGACGCCGGCGATGCGGTCGCCCGTGACGGTGAGGCGGTCGCCCTCGACGACTCCGCCCGACAGGACCAGCCGGGCGCCGGCCAGTGCGATGCCCTCGGGCCGGGCCGCCGATTCGATTCGCGCGGTGGTCACGCGGTCACCTCCATGGAGAGCAGATCCCAGGCGAGCAGGCCCGCGCCCAGGGACGCGGCGGTGTCTTTGAGCATGGCCGGTACGACCTCGGGGGGCATCTGGAAGGTCAGCCGCTCGGAAACCGCTGCGCGCAGCGGAGCGAAGAGGGTGTCGCCGGCCTCGGCGAGCCCGCCGCCGACGATCACCGTGGACGGGTCGAGCAGGCTCTGGGCGAGCACGATGCCGTCGGCGAGGGCGTCCACCGCGTGCTGCCAGACCGCGACCGCGCGGGGGTCCCCGGCGTCCACCGCGACGGCGCAGGATGCCGCGTCGGCGTCGGGGTCCCCGCTGGCCCCGGCCCAGGCGCGGGAGACGGCGGAGGCGGAGGCGAGGGTCTCCAGGCAGCCCCGGGCGCCGCAGCCGCACTGCGGGCCGCCCGGGCGGACCACGACGTGGCCGATCTCGCCGCCGTAGCCGTGGGCGCCGGCCTCGATCCGGCCGCCGATGCCGATGGCGCCGGCGATGCCGGTGCCCAGCGCGATGAACAGGAAGCGCTCCACACCCCGCCCGGCACCGAGGCGGCCCTCGGCGAGGCCGCCCGAGCGCACGTCGTGGCCGAGGGCGACCGGCATCGCGGTGCCGCCCGCCCCGGCCAGGCGCTCGCCCAGCAGCCTGCGCAGCGGCAGGTCCCGCCAGCCGAGGTTGGCGGAGAAGACCGCGATGCCGTTCTCCTCGTCGATCGTCCCCGGGACGGCGACGCCCGCCGCCAGCGGGGCGACGCCGAAGCGGCTGCGGCCCTCGTCCGCCAGATCGGCGGCGAAGTCGAGGATGGCGGCGACGACGGCATCAGTGCCGTGCTCCCGCCCGGTCGGTCGGCGTGCTTCGAACAGCACGGAGCCGTCCTGGGCGAGCAGCGCGGCCTTCATGCCGGTGCCGCCTACATCGAGTGCGATGACGTGCTTCACGGAGGACAGTTTCCCTTGGCTGGGTCGGAGAGGTCTAGTCCAGTTGTCGGATTGGTCTGGTCCAAAGTAGGTGAGCTTTGTCGCAGAACCATGTGGTGTGCGGCACTTTGCGCGGCCCCGGAGCGGGCGGTTTTCGCGCCGTTTCATTGCGCATCGTGCAATGACCTCCGCACTTCGATAACTACCCGGCGGGGAGGGCCCACAGGTGTGGACCACTGTGCACTGTCTTTGGCAGTGTTGCCGCCTCCCCCTGCCGGATCCCCCCGTCCGGCGCCCCGCTTCCTTTCACCCCCCGAAGGCGGTACCCGCGTTGATCAGGCGCGCTCAGGCCCCCACCCGGCTGCTCGGCACCGCGCTGGCCGGAGCGCTGCTGCTCACCGGCTGCGGCGGCCAGGACGACAAGACCGTCACCCTCAAGCTGGTGGCGGCCGACTACGGCGAGGACGCGGGCACCAGCTCCAAGCTGTACTGGGACGACGTCGCCCGGCGCTTCGAGGCCGCCAACCCGGACATAAAGATCAACGTCGACGTGGTGAGCTGGACCGACATCGGCAAGCGGGTCGACGACCTGGTGGCCGCCGGGAAGTCGCCCGACCTGCTGCAGACCGGCGGCTTCGCCGACCAGGCCGTGGCGGACCGGTTGTACCCGGCCGGGGACGTGCTCTCGCTGGAGACCCAGGCCAACATCATGGAGTCGTTCTCGCACGCCGGGCAGGTGCTCGGGACGCAGTACGGCATTCCGTTCGTCTCCTCGTCCCGGGTGCTGTTCTACAACAAGGCGGTCTTCCAGAAGGCCGGGATCACCCAGCCGCCGGCCACCTGGAACGAGCTCCGGCAGGCCGCCGAGAAGATCAAGGCCAAGGTGCCCGGGGTCACGCCGTACGGGCTGCCGCTCGGCCCGGAGGAGGCCCCGGCCGAGTCGATGCTGTGGACGCTGAGCGGTGGCGGCAGCCTCTCCGACGACGTCGGCAACTACACCATCGACAGCACGGAGAACCAGGCCACCTTCAACTGGCTGCGCACCAACCTGGTCGACACCAAGCTGACCAACCCCGACCCGGGGAAGACCAACCGCACGCCGATGTTCACCGACTTCGCGGCGGGCAAGGTCGCGATGCTGAACGGGCACCCGACGCTGCTGCGGATGGCCGCCAAGGGGAAGATCGACTTCGGCACGGCACCGATCCCCAAGAAGGACGGGCTGGCGAAGACGGGCAGCCTCGGGGTGGCCGACTGGATGATGGCGTTCAAGGCGAACGGGCACCGGAACGAGATCCGGAAGTTCCTGAGCTTCGTGTACGCCAAGGACAACCAGCTCAAGTTCGACGAGACGTACAACCTGCTGCCGGTCACCCAGGACGCCTTCACCGAGGTGACCAAGGACGGGCGGCACGAGGACCTGAAGCAGTTCGCGGCGGGGCTGACCAACGCGAGCTTCTACCCGTTCGGGGACCCGGCCTGGGCGGACGTCAGCAACCGGATCAAGACGGGGATCGGCGCGGCGGTGACGGGCGACGCCAAGCAGGTGCTGGAGGGGCTCCAGACGGCCGCGGTCAAGGAGGCGGCCCGGGTCCGCAAGTGACGGATCCCGGGCCGGCCGGCGGGCGCGGACGTCAGAGGCTGATGGCGTAGGCCTTGCGGAGGGTCTCGTGGACCGTCCAGGTGGTGCGGTCGCCGGCCCGCAGGACGGCGCAGTCGCCCGGACCGACCTCCAGGGTCGGGCCGCCGTCGATCTCGATGGTGGCCCGGCCGCTGAGCACCACGAACATCTCGTCGGCCTCGACATCGGTGACCACGCCGGGGGTGATCTGCCAGAGGCCGCGCAGCTGGCGGCCGTCGGGGGACTCGGAGAGCACCCGGCCGGAGACCTCGGGGGTGCCGGAGACGATCTGGGCCGGGTCGAGCGGGTCGGGTTCGAGCTCGGCGGTCGGGATGTGCAGGGCGAAGCTGGGCGTCATGGGGCTGACGCTAACCCGGGCGGGAGCCCGGCGGGGGGCGCAAGGTGTGTCCGGACCCCGGGGGAGAATGACACTCCGTAGTGGTGGACGGAGGTGGGTCGCGGATGGGTGCGGGCACGGGTGGGCTCGACGAGCGGGACACGGCGGTGCTGGAGCTCGAAGGACGGCAGTGGCGGACGGCCGGGGCCAAGGAGCGGGCGATCCGGGAGGAGCTGGGGCTCTCCAGTACGCGCTACTACCAGCTGCTGAACGCCCTGCTGGACCGGCCGGAGGCGCTGGCGCACGCGCCGGTGCTGGTGAACCGGCTGCGGCGGGTGCGGGAGGCGCGGCGCGCGGCCAGGTAGGCCGGGATGCGGCCCGGTAGCCGGTACGGGGACGGGGCCGGCGTGGGCCGTGCGGGGCGCGCGGGCATTCGGGCGCGTGCGGGAGGGTCGGGCCCGGGAGGCTGGGTAGGGTCCGGACATGGCTCTTGAGGAGATGGCGAAGCCGGGGACCGAGGCCGGGCGGACGGGGCTGGAGGCGATCCTGCGGGCGCCCCGGGAGGCGGTGGTGGCGCTCGACTTCGACGGGACGCTGGCACCGATCGTGGCGGATCCGAGTGCGGCACGGGCGCATCCGGGGGCGGCCGGTGCGCTGGCGGGGCTGGCGCCGCTGGTCGGGTCGATCGTGGTGGTGACCGGTCGGCCGGCGGCCCTGGCGGTGGAGTACGGCGGGTTCGGCGCGGTCGAGGGCGTGGTGGTGCTCGGGCACTACGGCGCCGAGCGCTGGGAGGGCGGCGAGCTGACGGCGCCGCCGGCGCACCCCGGAGTGGCGGCGGCGCGGGCCGCGCTGGACGGCGTACTGGCGCGGGCCGGGGCGCCCGCCGGGACGTGGGTGGAGGACAAGGGGCGCTCGCTGGCCGTCCACACCCGGCGGACGGCGGCACCGGAGCAGGCGTTCGAGCTGCTGCGCGCGCCGGTGGAGGCGCTGGCCGCCGAGCACGGGCTGGTGGTGGAGCCGGGGCGGCTGGTGCTGGAGCTGCGCCCGCCGGGGGTCGACAAGGGGGCCGCGCTGACCGGGTTCCTGCGCGAGCGGGGCGCCCGGGCGGTGCTGTACGCGGGGGACGACCTGGGGGACGTGGCGGCCTTCGCGGCGGTGGAGAAGCTGCGCGGCGAGGGGCTGGCCGGGCTGCTGGTGTGCAGCGGGACGGTCGACGGCGACGCGCCGGTGCGGGAGCTCGCCGACCGGGCGGACCTGGTGGTCGCGGGCCCGGCCGGCGTGGTGGAGCTGCTGACGGAGCTGGGGGCGGCGCTCGCCCGTCGGTGACGCCGCGGCGGCCGTCAGCCCAGCGCCGCCAGCTGGTCGAGGAACCACTGCTGCGGCGGCAGCGCCGTCGCGGCGGCGGCGAGCCGCTTGGTCCGGTCGGCGCGCTCGTCGGCGGGCATGGTGAGCGCCGCGTGCAGGGCCTCGGCGGTGGCGATGACGTCGTACGGGTTGACGCTCAGGGCGTCGTCGGCCAGCTCGGCGTGGGCGCCGGCCTCGCGGGAGAGCACCAGGGCGCAGCCGTGGTCGGAGACCACCGGGACTTCCTTGGCGACCAGGTTCATCCCGTCGCGGATCGGGTTGACCAGCGCGACGTCGGCCAGCCGGTAGGCCGCGAGCGAGCGCGGGAAGTCGTCGTTGACGTGCAGGATCAGTGGCTGCCAGTCGGCGGTGGCGAACTCCGCGTTGATCTCGGCGGCGAGCCGCTCGACCTCGGCGGTGTAGGCGCGGTACTCGGCCAGGTCGGTGCGGGACGGGTAGGCGAAGGCGATGTGGACGACGCGGTCCAGCCACTCGGGGCGGGTGCGGAGCAGGTGCCGGTAGGCCTGGAAGCCCCGGACGATGTTCTTGCTCAGCTCGGTGCGGTCGACCCGGACGACGGTGCGGCGCCCGCCGACGGCCGTGCGCAGGGTGGCGAGCCGCTCGTCGACGTCCGGGCGGTGGGACCGCTCGCGCAGGAAGTCGGCGTCGGCCCCCAGGGCGTGCACGCCGAGCCGGGTGGTGCGGCCCGCGTGGGTGACGGTGAGGGCGTCGCGGTCGACGGTGGCGCCGAGGACGGCCGCGCAGCAGTCGGCGAAGGCGAGGGCCCAGCGGCGGGTGAGGAAGCCGGCCCGGTCGGCGCCGAGGATGCCGGTGAGGACGCTCTCGGCGACGTCGTCCGGCAGCAGCCGGAAGTACTCGGGCGGGGCCCACGGGGTGTGCGAGAAGTGGCCGATGCGCAGGTCGGGGCGGGCGGCCCGGAGCAGGGCCGGGGCCAGCGAGAGGTGGTAGTCCTGGATCAGCACCGCGGCCCCGGGCGCGGCCTCGGCGGCGAGGGCGTCGGCGAAGGCGGCGTTGTAGGCGGTGTAGGACTGCCACTCGGTGCGGAACTCCGCGCCGAAGGAGGGGGCCGTCGGGGTGGCGTAGAGCAGGTGGTGGACGAACCAGAGGGTGGAGTTGGCGACGCCGTTGTAGGCGTCGGCGAAGGTCTCCGGATCTATGTCGAGCATCCGGACGGCCTGCCCGCCGACCTCGTGGCCGGCGCGGTCGAGGCGGCCGTCCGGGGCCTCCCGGGCGGCCCGGCGGTCGGCGTCGCCGAGCGCCGCGCAGACCCAGACGGCGTGCGGGTCGTCGATCGCGGAGAGCCCCGACACCAGCCCGCCGCCGCCTCGGCGCAGGGTCAGGGTGCCGTCGTCCGCCGTGCTGAAGGACACCGGTCCCCGGTTGGAGGCCACCAGGACGGCGGCGGAACCGGTCGCACTCGAACGTTCGGTCGTGAGATCGCCCATGGTTGGCATGTTGCCGTGGGCCCGGGTCGGCAAACCCCCGCCCGGCCCCCGGACCTAACCGCCGTGGCGGTTCGCGTACTCGGCGACGGTGTGCATCGGGGGCCGCTCCACCGCGGTGACCGGGTGGGTGTGCGCGGTGAAGGCGCGGGTCTGCGGGTCGCGGGTGAACTGGGTGAGCAGCGGGTGGACGAGGTCGGCCGAGGCCTTCAGCCGGTGGGTGCGGTCGAGGCGCTCCAGCGCGGTGCGGTAGATGGTGGCGGCCATCCGGCCGAGTGCCTGGCCGTCCTGGTGGCGGTGGTGGCGTACGCCGACGTCCACCTGGGCGAGGGCGTCCAGGCCGGCGAACTCCAGGGCGTCCACCAGGAGGCCGAGCTCGACGCCGTAGCCGGTGGGGAACGGCAGCCGTTCCAGCAGCGAGCGGCGCGCCGCGTACTCGCCGCCGAGCGGCTGCACGAAACCGGCGAGTTCCGGCCAGTGCAGGTTGAGCAGCGGGCGGGCGACCAGCTCGGTGACCCGCCCGCCGCCGGAGGGGACGACGGCGGCGTCGCCGGTGGCGGAGCCGCTCGACGCCACTTCGAGCGGGCGGTCGTACATGGCCTTGACCAGCTGGATGTCCGGCTCGGTGAGCAGCGGGCCGATGATGCCGGAGACGAAGGTGGGGTCGAAGGCCCGCAGGTCGGCGTCGACGAAGCAGACGATCTCGCCGGTGGTGACCAGCAGCGAGCGCCAGAGCACCTCGCCCTTGCCGGGGGCGGCGGGCAGCCGGGGCAGGATGTCGTCGCGGTGGACCACCCGGGCGCCGGCCGCGGCGGCCGCGGCGGCGGTGCCGTCGACGGAGCCGGAGTCGACGACGACGAGCTCGTCGACCAGGGGCAGCTTCTCCATCAGCTCGCGGCGCACCGTGCGGACGATGTCGCCGACGGTGGCCTCCTCGTCCAGGGCGGGCAGCACCACGCTGACGGTGCCGGCCGGGCCCGCCGCCTGCTTGGCCTCCAGCAGGGCGTGCACCGGGCGGTCGGCCGCGCTCCACGAGCGGCGGCGCAGCCAGGACGCCGCCTTCGGGAGGAGCGCGGGTGTCGGTTCGGCGGGCACGGAACTCTCCTCGGCGGATCGGGGTGGGACGGGGCATCTCGCGTGGCGGACGGTCCCGTTCAGGGTTGACGCCTTCGGATACAGTCTTCGTACAGCGATCGGACCTTCGCACGCCGGGGTCACCGCTGAGCAGGACCACAACTTCACAGAGCTCATCCAGAGGGACTGAGGGAACGGCCCGTTGACGTCCCGGCAACCTTCTCGCACGGCAGGCTTCGGCCCCGGCGGGACAGGTGCCAATTCCGTCCTGTGGCGCGCCCGCGTCACGGGGAAGATGAGGAGAGAGGCCTCCGCCATCATGGCTGTCGACACCGCCGCACCCGCACCCGCAACCGTTGATCTCGGCCCTGCCGTCGCACTGTCCTGTCGGGAGTGCGGCACCCGGTTCCCGCTCGGTCCCAGCTTCGCCTGCCTGGAGTGCTTCGGGCCGCTGGAGATCGCCTACGACTTCGGCAGCGAGGGCGCGGAGGAGCTCCGCAAGCGGATCGAGGCCGGTCCGGCGTCGATCTGGCGCTACGCCCCGCTGCTGCCCGTCCCGGCCGACGTCGCCGGCAAGCCGAACCTCAACCCGGGGTGGACCCCGCTGGTGAAGGCGGACAACCTGGGCCGCGAGCTCGGCTTCACCGCCCAGCTGCACGTCAAGGACGACTCGGGCAACCCGACGCACTCGTTCAAGGACCGCGTGGTCGCCTGCGCGATCGAGGCGGCGCGGGCGTTCGACTTCACGACCCTCTCCTGCTCCTCGACCGGCAACCTGGCCGGTGCGGTGGGCGCGGCGGCGGCCCGGGCCGGGTTCAAGTCCTGCGTGTTCATCCCGCACGACCTGGAGCAGGGCAAGGTCGTGATGGCCGGTGTCTACGGCGGCGAGCTGGTCGGCATCGAGGGCAACTACGACGACGTGAACCGCTTCTGCTCGGAGCTGATCGGGGACCCGGCCGGTGAGGGCTGGGGCTTCGTGAACGTCAATCTGCGCCCGTACTACGGCGAGGGCTCCAAGACGCTGGCCTACGAGATCTGCGAGCAGCTCGGCTGGCGGCTGCCGGAGCAGATCGTCATCCCGATCGCCTCGGGCTCGCAGCTGACGAAGATCGACAAGGGTCTGCAGGAGCTGATCAAGCTGGGCCTGGTCGAGGACCGGCCGTACCGGATCTTCGGCGCCCAGGCGGCGGGCTGCTCGCCGGTGTCGGCGGCCTTCAAGGCCGGCCAGGACGTCATCCGGCCGGTCAAGCCGGACACCATCGCCAAGTCGCTGGCGATCGGCAACCCGGCCGACGGCCCGTACGTGCTGGACATCGCCCGCCGCACCGGCGGGGCCGTCGAGGACGTCACCGACGCCGAGGTGGTGGCCGCGATCAAGCTGCTGGCCCGCACCGAGGGCATCTTCGCCGAGACCGCGGGCGGGGTGACCGTCGGCGTGCTGAAGAAGCTGGTCGAGACGGGGCAGCTGGATCCGGCCAAGGAGACCGTCGCGATCAACACCGGTGACGGCCTGAAGACGCTGGACGCCGTCTCCGACTCCGGGATGACCGCCGTCATCCGCCCGACGCTGGCCTCGTTCCGCGACGCCGGCCTCGCGACCGCCTGACCCGCCCGCAGCCCCGCCGCACCGCCGTTCCGCCGTTCTGCCCGAGGAGACCCCCATGAGCGCCACCGTCCGCATCCCGACCATCCTGCGCACCTACACCGGCGGCACCGCCGAGGTGACCGCCGAGGGCGCCACCCTGGGCGACGTCATCGCCGACCTGGAGAAGAACCACGCCGGGATCGCCGCCCGGATCCTGGACGACGCCGGCAAGCTGCGCCGGTTCGTGAACGTCTACGTCAACGACGACGACGTGCGCTTCGCGGAGGGTCTGGCCACCGAGATCAAGGACGGCGCGAGCGTCTCGATCATTCCGGCGGTGGCCGGCGGCTGCTGATCCGCCCCTTTCCGACCAGGCCGTTTATCGGCCGGGCCGTTTCCGACCGGGCCGTTCGTGCGTACGGAATTCCGATCTCCGTACGCGCGGGCGGCCCGTCGCATTCCGGCGGGAATATTTCGCGGTCCGGGGGAGTAGAGTGTCGCTCGTCCGGGAAGAGGGCCTCCCCTCCCCCCTCGCCCCGGTACTCGAATCCGTCCGCGCCCGTACCGCCGGTGTCTGTCCGGCCGCTGAGACCGGCGCCGGGGCCGTGACCGTGAAACATGTCAGGCCGATGTCAGAATTCTCGAAGGCATTTGGGTAATTCGTCCGCTATGTCCGGCGTGAAATGCCGATTTCCTCCCGCTTTGGCCTGGGCTGTCCCTTGACGGGCCGGGTGAATTCCCGGCGGTTGACCCTGTTGCAGAGGGCGTCGATCCGGATACATTCAGCCGCGGTCGACGCAATCACCCGCTCACCGGATGCCTTCCGGTGGTCTCCGCGGACGATTGTGGCGTGCACGGCTGCGCCCAGGGGGGGTTCCCCGGGCCGGCCTCAAACCAGACCCGGGCCCGCGACCTGCGGGCGCGTGAAGGGCCAGCACAGCACTAGGGGAGTTCGGAATGGCTCAGGGCACCGTCAAGTGGTTCAACGCGGAGAAGGGCTACGGCTTCATCGCGGTCGACGGTGGTGCGGACGTCTTCGTCCACTACAGCGCGATCCAGATGGACGGCTACCGCACCCTTGAGGAGGGCCAGCGGGTCGAGTTCGAGATCTCTCAGGGGCAGAAGGGCCCGCAGGCGGACATGGTCCGCGCCGCGGTCTGACCTTTCCGACCCCAGGAGTTCGGCTCGGCCCAATCGGCTGGTGCACCTCTTGCTTCACGACGGGCCCGTACGACACATGTCGTACGGGCCCGTCGGCATGTCCGGCGCACGGGCCGGCGCACGGGCCGGCGCGGCGGTCGGCGAGAGGCCGCCGGCGGCCCGGCGGGGGCCCGGCGAGGGCGGTCCGCGGGGGCGTGCGCGGCTCGCGGGTTGGGCGATTGGGCTTGCACTCGCCTACCCGGAGTGCTAATCATTGGCGTTAGCACTCACAGTGTGAGAGTGACAGCGGACCGGGTCGGTGAGGCCCCCGGGAGCGGTAGGGGAAAGGACCCCCGCACACCAGGGCCGTCCGTCGCGGGCACCCCTTGGTCCGAGCAGTCGACCGTGTCCCGGAGGACCACTTCTGATGGCCAAGATCATCGCCTTTGATGAGGAAGCTCGCCGCGGCCTTGAGCGTGGCATGAACCAGCTCGCCGACGCGGTGAAGGTCACGCTCGGCCCCAAGGGCCGCAACGTCGTGCTGGAGAAGAAGTGGGGCGCTCCCACGATCACCAACGACGGTGTCTCCATCGCCAAGGAGATCGAGCTCGAGGACCCCTACGAGAAGATCGGCGCGGAGCTCGTCAAGGAGGTCGCCAAGAAGACCGACGACGTCGCGGGTGACGGCACCACCACCGCCACCGTGCTGGCCCAGGCGCTCGTTCGCGAGGGTCTGCGCAACGTCGCCGCCGGCGCCAACCCGATGGCCCTGAAGCGCGGTATCGAGAAGGCCGTCGCGGCCGTCTCCGACCAGCTGCTGGCCCAGGCCAAGGACGTGGAGACCAAGGAGCAGATCGCCTCCACCGCCTCCATCTCGGCCGCCGACACCCAGATCGGCGAGCTCATCGCCGAGGCCATGGACAAGGTCGGCAAGGAAGGCGTCATCACCGTCGAGGAGAGCAACACCTTCGGCCTGGAGCTCGAGCTCACCGAGGGCATGCGCTTCGACAAGGGCTACATCTCCGCCTACTTCGCCACCGACCTGGAGCGGATGGAGGCGACGTTCGAGGACCCGTACATCCTCATCGCCAACTCCAAGATCGGCTCGGTCAAGGACCTGCTCCCGCTGCTGGAGAAGGTCATGCAGAGCGGCAAGCCGCTCGTCATCATCGCCGAGGACGTCGAGGGCGAGGCCCTGTCGACCCTGGTCGTGAACAAGATCCGCGGCACCTTCAAGTCCGTCGCCGTCAAGGCCCCGGGCTTCGGCGACCGCCGCAAGGCCATGCTCGGCGACATCGCCATCCTCACCGGTGGCACCGTGATCTCCGAGGAGGTCGGCCTCAAGCTGGAGAACGCCGGCATCGACCTGCTGGGCACCGCCCGCAAGGTGGTCATCACCAAGGACGAGACCACCATCGTCGACGGTGGCGGCGACAGCGACCAGGTCGCCGGCCGCGTGAACCAGATCCGTGCCGAGATCGAGAACAGCGACTCGGACTACGACCGCGAGAAGCTCCAGGAGCGCCTCGCCAAGCTGGCCGGCGGCGTGGCCGTCATCAAGGCCGGCGCGGCCACCGAGGTGGAGCTCAAGGAGCGCAAGCACCGCATCGAGGACGCCGTCCGCAACGCGAAGGCCGCCGTCGAGGAGGGCATCGTCGCCGGTGGTGGCGTCGCGCTGCTGCAGGCCGGTGTCGCGTTCGACAAGCTGGAGCTGGAGGGCGACGAGGCCACCGGTGCCAACATCGTCCGCGTGGCGCTGGAGGCCCCGATCAAGCAGATCGCGACCAACGCCGGCCTCGAGGGCGGTGTCGTGGTGGAGAAGGTGCGCAACCTCCCCGCCGGTCACGGCCTGAACGCCGCCACCAACACCTACGTCGACCTCATCGCCGAGGGCATCATCGACCCGGCGAAGGTCACCCGTTCCGCGCTGCAGAACGCCGCCTCCATCGCGGCGCTGTTCCTCACCACCGAGGCCGTCATCGCCGACAAGCCGGAGAAGGCCGCCGCGGCCGCCGGCGGCGGCATGCCGGGCGGTGACATGGACTTCTGATCCTTCCGGATCGGTCGACTCCCGATCGCACGGGCGGTTCCCCTCGGGGAGCCGCCCGTGCGGCGTTGTGTCCGGCTCCGTTTTGGGACAATGGGCGGATGGCTGCCACCGCTGACGACATCGAGACCGCCCTGCACAACGCGCGGGCGCTGATCCTGGCCGACCTGACCGCGCGGGACGTGGCGGACGCCGCCGTGGTGTCCCTGGTGGAGAACGCCGTGACGCACCGCCGCTGGTGGCTCGAACAGTGGCCGGACGGCGCCGACTACGTGCTCGGGCTGGTCGCCCAGGACGTCCAGGACGCGCTGCTGGAGGCGTACGGGCGCTGGCCGCTCTGCACCTCCTGCGCGGCCGACGGGGATCCGCACGCGCTCGGTGTCGAGCCCGAGCTGGGGCCGGAGCCGCACTGGGTCTGCGGCAAGGCGGGGGTGGTGGTGGCGCCCGTCGGGGAGCTCTCCTGATCGTGACCGGCCCGGCTCCGGCGCTCCGTGCGCCGGGCCGGGCCTTTGCGTGCGGTGCGCCGGGCCTTTGCGTGCGGTGCGCCGGGCCTTTGCGTGCGGTGCGCCGGGTACGCCAGGCGCGTCCGGTGTGCCCGGCGCGTCCGGTCAGCCTTCGAGCCGGCCGAGTTCGGCCGCCAGGTTGGCGCGGGCGGCGGCGTCGAAGCGCTCGCGGGCGACGGGGGTGCGGTAGAGCGCGGGCAGCGCCAGGAGCCCGCGCAGGACCCCGGCGCGCCCGGCGCGGAAGTCCGGCTCCGGGACGAAGGCGTACTCCTCGCGGACCGCGGCCGCGTAGGCGGTGTACGCCTGCGGGTCGCCGCCCAGGACGGCGAGGTCCGCGTCGCAGAGCACCTCGCCGCCGCGGTCGCCGGGCTCGGGGTGGTGCGTGACGGTGAGCCGGACCAGCCGGGCGACCTCGGCGGTCCGCCGCTCGGACAGCCCCGCCTCGCCGAGCGCCCGGACGGCGAGGGCGGCGCTGCGCTCCTCGTTCTCGGAGCGGTCCGGGCGGTAGACCGCGTCGTGGAACCAGGCGGCCAGCCGGACGGTGTCCGGGTCGTCGGCGTGCGCGGCGAGCGCGTCCACGTGGCCGAGCACCGCCCGCAGGTGGTCGGTGGTGTGGTAGCGGCGCTGCGGTTCGGCCCAGCGGCCCAGCAGGTCGAGACCGTACGGCAGGGGGTCCACGGCGGCGCCGCAGCGCTGGAGCAGGGCGGTCCAGTCGGCGAGCAGGTCGGCCGGGACGGGGGCGGCGGGCTGGTTCGGCATGGGCTCATTCTGGCGGGTGCCGGCCGTGGTGGGGCCGGGAATCCGGTGGGCCCACTGGACCGCATAGGTAGTTTGACGATATATGTAGTTCCATGACAGAACGAGCCATGCAGGAGCCGACGCTGCTTCTGCTCACCGCGCTGGCCGATGCGCCCAGACACGGCTACGCGCTCATCCAGGAGGTCGCCGCGATCTCCGACGGCCGGGTCAAGATGCGCACCGGCACGCTCTACGGCGCGCTCGACCGGCTGCTCCAGCAGGGCCTGATCGAGGTCGCCGCCGAGGAGGTCGTGGACGGCCGGGCCCGGCGCACCTACGCGCTGACCGCGGGCGGCCGAGCCGCGCTCTCGGCCGAGGCGGAGCGGCTGCGCGCCGTCGCCTCCGAGGCCGAACGCCGGCTGTCCGTCGTCCTCTCCAGGGTCAGGGGGAACCTCGCGTGAGCATGCAGACCATCGACCGGCCGATCGCCCTGCGGGCGGCGCTCCAGCTCTACCCGGCCCGCTACCGCCGCGAGCGCGGCGACGAGCTGGCCGCGGTGTTCGCCGACAGCACGGCGGAGGCGGACCGGCCCACCCTGCTGCGGGAGGCGCTGGACCTCGCCGCCTACGGGCTGCGGATGCGCGCCCGGCTGACCGCGGCCTCGGCGGCCGGGCGGCTGCTGGCGCTGGCCGTGCCGCTGGTCGCCGGTACCGCCGCGGGGGCCGGCCTGTACCCGTGGGTCAACGACCCGGACCTGATCGCCTGGAAGCTCGACTCGCCGCTCTCCTCGCCGCTCATGGTGCTGGCCGTCTTCGGGCCGCCGGTGGCCACGATGCTGCTGGCCGTGGCGGCGGTGCTGGGGCACTGGGCGGCGGCCAGGGTCCTCTCGGTGGCGGTGATCGGCACCGGTCTGGTGGGCCTGGCGGACTCCCTCGCGCTGGGGCACCTCGACGGGTGGTGGGTCCTCTACAGCTCCACCTCCGCGTTGCCGTTCGTGCTGTCCGGTCTGCTGGTGCTCGCCGCGCCGGGGGACCTGCTGGGCCGGCCGAGCTGGCAGAACCGGGCCCTGGTGCCGCTGGGGGCGGCCGTCGGCCTGCTGGTCGTCACCGCCCAGGGCGGGTACGACACCCACTACCTGATGAACGACCCGTGGGCCGCCCTGCTGCTGCTGGCTCCACTGCTGCTGGTGTCCTTCGCGGCGCGCGGCCTGCTGGTGCCGGCGGCGATCGGCCTGGCGGTGCTGCCGCTGACCGTCTCGTTCAGCCTCTTCAGCCTCTGGGAGTCGGCCGGTGGGATCTGGAACCTGTTGGCGATCGGCGGGGCCGGCGCTTCGTTCGTGGCGGTGGCCGGGCTCGGCTGGCGGGGTCTCGAAGGCATGCGCCGCTCGGAGGCGTGACCGATCGGCCGTACGGGTCTCGCCGGGGGCTTCGGGATGTGGCAGGCTGTCTGATATGTCTAGACCAATTTTCGAAGTCATCGCGCTGACGCCCCAGGACGCCCAGGCCGCCGAGTCGGGCGGCGCCGACCGCCTCGAACTGGTCACGGACATGGCCGCCGACGGGCTCACCCCGTCGGTCGAGGACTTCGCCAAGATCCGCGCCGCCGTGGAGCTGCCGCTGCGCGTCATGCTGCGCGTGCGGGACGGCTTCGGGCCGGGTGACCTGGACGAGCTGCGGGCCCGCGCCGCCGCGCTGCGGGCCGAGGGCGCCGACGAGTTCGTCTTCGGCTTCCTGACCGCCGACGGCGCCGTCGACCTCGCCGCCACCGCGGCCGTCGCCGACGCGGTGGCGGGCTGCCGCTGGACGTTCCACCGGGCGATCGACCACAGCGCCGACCGGGCCGCCCTCCGCGCGGCCGTGGGCGCGCTGCCCGGGCTGGACACCTTCCTCACCTCGGGCGCCGCCGGTGGCGTGGACGCGGGCCGGGACGTCCTGCTGGCCGAGCTGGCCAGGGCCGGCGAGCCCGGGTACGGGCAGCGGATCCTGATCGGCGGCGGCCTGCGGGCCGAGCACCTGCCGGGTCTGCGGGCGGCCGGCTTCAACGGCTTCCACGTCGGCGGCGCGGTGCGGGTCGACGGTTGGCAGTCCCCGGTGGACGCCTCCAAGGTCGCCGAGTGGCGGTCGCTGATCGATGGCTGAGCGTGAGAGCGCCGACGGCTGAGCGATCGGTGGCCGGCAGCTCGGTGCGAAGAAGGGGACCGGCGGTATCCGCCGGTCCCCTTCGCGCTGCTCAGCCCAGTTGCGCGGGCAGCGGCTCGGCGTGCAGCACCGCCAGCCCGGAGACGGCGCGGGTGAGCGACACGTACAGGCGGCGCAGACCGGTCCGCTCGTCCGGCTCGCCGGCCACCACCGCGGCCGGTTCGTCCAGCACCACGTGGTCGTACTCCAGACCCTTGGCCAGCGAGGCCGGGACGAGGGTCAGCCGGGCCTCGGCGCTGGTCTCGGCGCCGGGGGAGAGGTACGGCAGGCCGGCCGCGGTCAGGGCCTCGGCGAGCAGCGGGACGCGCGCGTCGGCGGCGATCAGACCCGTCGAGCCCTCGTGCTCCAGCGCCCGGTGGCAGGCCTCGACCACCGCCTTCTCCAGCCCCTCGGCCGGGACGGGGGTGATCGTCAGCGAGCCGGGCGCCGTACGGACGGACGTCGCCGGGGCGAGGCCGGGGGCGATCGCGGGCAGCAGCCGGGAGGCGTAGGCGATGACCTCCTCGGGGACGCGGAAGCCCTTGGTCAGCTCCTCGATGTGGGCGGCCGGCTTGCCCAGGTGGTGCAGGGCGTCCGGCCAGCTCGCCGTGGCCCAGGGGGTGGTGCCCTGGGCGAGGTCGCCGAGGACGGTCGCCGAGCCGGTCGTGCAGCGGCGGCCGACCGCGCGGTACTGCATCGGCGAGAGGTCCTGGGCCTCGTCCAGCACCACGTGGCCGAGCGAGGCCGTGCGCTGCACCAGGTCGGTCGCCTCGTCCACCAGGACGGCGTCGGCCGGCGTCCAGCGGGCGGTCCGCACCGAGCGGCCGGGCTTGGGCCAGAGGACGGTCCGCTGCTCCTCGGGGGTGAGGACGCCCTCCGCGCACCGCGCCAGGAACTCCGGGTCGGAGAGCAGCCGGTGCACCAGCTTGGCCGGCTCGACCGCCGGCCAGCACTCCTTGACCACCGCCTTGACCGCCGCGTTGCGGGCCACCGCGTCCTGCACCCGGTCGTCCGGGGCCTCGCCGCCCTGCTCCATCTTCAGCAGCACGGCGTGCGAGATCCGCTGCGGCAGGGCGTCCCTGGCCGCGCCGTAGCGGATGTCACGGCCCTTCAGCTCCTCGACGATCTCCGCCAGCTCGTACACCGGCACGCGCCAGCGGCGGGAGCCGCGGACCACCACGCAGGGCTCGGTGGGCGCGGTGATGCCCGCGCGCACGGCCCGGCGCAGCACCTCGGCCATCCGCGCGTCGCCCTTCAGCCGGGCCGCCTCCGCGTCGTCCTCGCCGCGCACCTCCACGTGCGCCACCAACTGCTGCACGGTGGCCTGGGCCACCTCCAGCTCGCCGAGGGCGGGCAGCACCTGCTCGATGTAGGAGAGGAAGGCGTTGTTCGGGCCGATCACCAGGGTGCCGGTGCGGGCGAGCCGCTCGCGGTGCGCGTACAGCAGGTACGCGACGCGGTGCAGGCCGACGGCGGTCTTCCCGGTGCCGGGGGCGCCCTGGACGCAGACCGTGCCGGTGATGTCGGCGCGGACGATCTCGTCCTGCTCGGGCTGGATGGTGGCGACGATGTCGCGCATCGGGCCGACGCGGGGCTTCTCGATCTCGGCGGCGAGCAGCGCGGAGGAGGTCTCCGTCTCGGCCGGGTCGGTGAGGTGCTCGTCCTCGTAGGCGGTCAGCTCGCCGCCGGTGTAGCCGAAGCGGCGGCGGCGCTCGACGTCCATCGGCTCGGTGCGGCTGGCCCGGTAGAACGGCTGGGAGACCGGCGCGCGCCAGTCGATCACCATCGGGTCGCCGTCGGCGTCGTGGACGTGCCGGCGGCCGATGTAGAAGTTCTCCCCGCCGGCCCCCTCGGAGAGTCCCTCGCTGATCGCGTGCGCGTAGTCGAGGCGGCCGAAGAAGAGCGGGGTGTGCGAGAGGTCGGCCAGGGCGGCGATCCGGGCCTCGATCTGGTTGTGGAGCACGACGGCGGTGACCCAGGTGCCGGTCACGTCGCTGATGTCCAGGGACTCGACGTCCTCGCGCATCGCACGCAGCGCGGAGCGGGAGGCGGCCAGGTGGTCGCGTTCGCGCTGGAGGGGGTCGGTGGTGGGGGTGGCGGGCACAGCGAACCTTCCCGGCTGCCCCGGAGACGGGCGCAGCGGATCGTTGGAGCTCACGGTGGGTACAGCCGACCGGTTGCCGAACGGTCGGCGCCTCCCCCGGCTGCCTGCGCGACTCAGCAGGTACCACGGTTCGGGAGGGGGCAGACGGATGATCCTAGACCCGGCGGCCTCGGGGTTCCACCCCGATACCCGGGGGGTGGCCGTCAGGGCCCCGTACACCTGGAGGACGACCTACGTCCTGCCCGGTACGGCCTTTGGGGTGATGTGTCCGGGGCGCCCGGAAACTACCGTGGAAGACATGAGCACCGTACACATCACGGCGCCGCGAGTGCCGTCCCAGAAGTCCGCCCCCGCCCGCCCGGCCGGGGCCACCGCCGCGGCCGGCCCCGGCCGCCGCCGCTCCCCGCTGACCACGGCCGTCCGCAACGTCGGCATCGTCCTCGACACCGCCGCGCGCGTGGTCTTCCTCGGGCGCGACGGCGTCAAGTACTGAGCGATCCCCCGTCGGGGCGCTCCCGGTCAGGGCCCGGTCAGAGCACGTCGTCCGCGTCGATGATGCGGTAGGCGTAGCCCTGCTCCGCCAGGAAGCGCTGGCGGTGCGCGGCGAAGTCCTGGTCGACGGTGTCGCGGGCCACCACCGAGTAGAAGTGCGCCGAGTGGCCGTCCGCCTTGGGGCGCAGGACGCGGCCGAGCCGCTGGGCCTCCTCCTGGCGGGAGCCGAACGTCCCGGAGACCTGGATGGCGACGGTCGCCTCGGGCAGGTCGATGGAGAAGTTGGCGACCTTGGAGACGACCAGCACGCTGATCTCCTTGGTCCGGAAGGCCTCGAACAGCTTCTCGCGCTGGGCGTTGCTGGTCTCGCCCTTGATCACCGGCGCGTTCAGCACCTCGCCGAGCTCGTCGAGCTGGTCGATGTACTGCCCGATGATCAGCGTCTGGTCCTTCTCGTGCTTCTTGACCAGCGCCTCCACCACCCGGCGCTTGGTCGCGGTGGTGGCGCAGAACCGGTACCGCTCCTCGGGCTCCGCGGTCGCGTAGGCGAGCCGCTCGGAGTCGGTGAGGGTGACCCGGACCTCGCAGCAGTCGGCGGGCGCGATGTAGCCCTGCGCCTCGATCTCCTTCCAGGGGGCGTCGAAGCGCTTGGGGCCGATGAGCGAGAAGACGTCGCCCTCGCGGCCGTCCTCGCGGACCAGGGTGGCGGTCAGGCCGAGCCGGCGGCGCGCCTGGAGGTCGGCGGTGAACTTGAAGACCGGCGCGGGCAGCAGGTGGACCTCGTCGTAGACGACCAGGCCCCAGTTGCGGGCGTCGAAGAGCTCCAAGTGGGCGTAGACGCCCTTCCGCTTGGTGGTCATCACCTGGTAGGTGGCGATGGTGACCGGGCGGATCTCCTTGCGCGTCCCGCTGTACTCGCCGATCTCGTCCTCGGTGAGCGAGGTGCGCTTGACCAGTTCGTGCTTCCACTGGCGCGCCGAGACGGTGTTGGTGACCAGGATCAGCGTGGTCGACTTGGCCTCGGCCATCGCCGCGGCGCCGACCAGCGTCTTGCCGGCGCCGCAGGGCAGCACCACCACGCCCGAACCGCCGTGCCAGAACCCCTCGACGGCCTGGGCCTGGTAGGGGCGCAGCTGCCAGCCGTTCTGGTCCAGCTCGATCGGGTGCGCCTCGCCGTCCACGTACCCGGCGAAGTCCTCGGCGGGCCAGCCGAGTTTGAGCAGCACCTGCTTGATCTGGCCGCGCTCGGAGGGGTGCACGACGACGGTGTCCGGATCGACCCGGGCGCCGACCAGCGGGGCGACCTTCTTGGAGCGCAGCACCTCCTCCAGCACGGGCCGGTCGGTGGTGGAGAGCACCAGCCCGTGGACGGGGTGCTTGGTGAGCTTGAGCCGGCCGTAGCGGGCCATGGTGTCGGCCACGTCCACCAGCAGTGCGTGCGGCACCGGGTAGCGGGAGTACGTGACCAGGGCGTCGACCACCTGCTCGGCGTCGTGCCCGGCGGCGCGCGCGTTCCACAGCCCGAGCGGGGTGACCCGGTAGGTGTGCACGTGCTCGGGCGCGCGCTCCAGCTCGGCGAACGGCGCGATGGCGCGACGGCAGTCGGAGGCCCTGGGGTGGTCGATCTCCAGAAGAAGAGTTTTGTCGCTCTGGACGATGAGCGGTCCGTCGTTCACGCGGGGAAGCCCTCCACTGGCTGACAGGTCTGTCGGGACGCAGACCCTCCAGTGTCGCGCATCGCGGCGCGAACCCGGGAGGCTACTTCCACTCGTGCACCGTGACCTTGCCGGTGCCGCTGCCGTCGGTGTCGTACTCGAAGAGCCCCACGGTGTCGTTGAGCTGGACGAAGGACTCGGACTGGCTCTCGAAGAACACCGCTCCGCGCCAGGCCATGGCGCCGCCGGGGCCGGTGAAGCGGCCGATGCCGCTGCCGTGCCAGCTGTACGTCTCGCCGCGCTCGCTCATGCCCACGCCCTGGCCCTCGCCGAACAGCGTGCCGTCCGAGCGCAGCTGCGACTCGTAGGTGGCGAACTCCTTGACCCCGACGCCGAGTACGTCGCCGGTCGCCTCGAACGAGACCTCGACCACGGGGTGCACGCCGTCCGTGGTGGCCAGCACCCGCCGGCCGGTGTCCTGGGTGGTCTGGGTGACTATCTGGTTGCCGAGCACGATGGCTCCCTTCGCGATCCCCCACCTTCCGGAGTACGCCGGGTACGGCCCGCGCGTCAACCGGCGGCAGTGACCGGCGGGCGGATCGGTCGTTGTGCCGGGCATGAACAAGTCGAAGCGCGCCCTCACCGCTCTCGCCCTCCTCGGTTCGGCCTTCGCCGCGACCGCCTCCTCCGCCGGCTCCGCCCACGCCCTCGCGGGCGTCGGCGAGGGCCCGGGCGGGTTGCTGGCCGCCCCCGCCTTCCTGCTCGCCGACACGGTCGGCGGCGGCAGCCTGCCGATCGGCCAGGGCGACATCTCGAAGCTGGCCGACAAGGCGATGGAGGAGAAGGCGAAGGAGCAGGCCGCCAAGCAGGGGCACTGACCGCGGGGGTGCACTGACCGCGGGGCCGCCGACCGCGCGGCGGCGGGTCCGGCCGTCCGCACCGCCGGGGGCGGGCGCTACTCCTCCAGCTCCGCCACGCCGGTGATCCGGTGCAGGGCGAACGTCCGGAGTTCGTCCGCATGGTGGTCGAAGGCGGTGACGTAGCCGCCCTCGACCTTGACCGGGTCGATGATGCGCTGGCTGGCGATCCCCTCGGCGTTCAGGTAGCCGATCCACATGCGCTCACCGAGCAGGACGGCGGTCTGCAGCGAGGCGAGCGTCTCGGCCGCCGCGGTGCGGGGGAGCCGGCGCGGGTCGGGGGCGGGCTCGCGGCGGACGGCGGTGGCGGCGCGGTCGCCGGCTCGGATGGCCTTGATGGCGGCCGCGAGCAGGGTGTCGTCGGGCGTCGGCGGGCCGTCCGGTACCGGGGTGGGGGCCGAGCGCGGCGGGGTGCGGTGGCTGTCCGGGCGGGTGATCAGGACGTCGCCCTCGGCGGATTCGGCCGCGGGCGCGTAGCCCATGGTGCGCAGGGTGGCGAGCAGCACGTCCGGCGGGGCCTGGGAGGCCAGCACGGTCGGGGCGAGCAGGCGCAGCCGCAGGTCGGCGGAGCGCCGGTCGGCCAGTACCTCGCCCAGCAGGGCCGGGTCGTCGCAGCGCAGGTACGAGGAGGCGGCGCCGACCCGCAGGATGCCGTGCCGCCGGGCCACGTCGTCGATCAGGTAGCTGAGCGGCTGCGGGACGGGCGTGCGCGAGTGCTGCTCCAGGAAGGCCTGGAGGTCGGCGGCGCTGCGGCCGGCGTCGAGGGCGCGGCGGACGGACTCGGGGGTGAACCGGTAGACGGTGGCGCCGCCCTTGGACTCGATGTCGGCGCAGAGCGCGAGCGCCTGGGCGAGCGGGGTGAGCAGCGGGCCGGGGGCGATCGCGGTGAGGTCCGGCTGGAGGATGACGTGGTCCAGCGGCTGCGGCAGCAGCGGGGCGAGCACCTCGGCGGGGTCGGCCTCGGCGGTGAGCAGCGCGCGGGCGGGGGCGGCCAGCGCACCTCGGCCGGTGATGCCGAGCAGTTCGGCCTCGGCGAGGGTCCAGGCCGTGAGGTCGTCCCGCAGGTCGCGCCCCGGCCCGGCGGCCGCGTTTGGCCCGGTGCCGGTGCCGTTACCGGTGCCGGCGGGCGGCGGGGTGACCGGGCCGCCGCGCAGCGGGCGCTGCCACCGCAGGGTGGGCAGCAGCTCGTCGGCGGTGGCCGGGGTGCCGGGCGGCAGCTCGGCGAGCAGGGCGAGGGCGGCGCGGCGCACGGACGGCGCCAGCGTGCGGTCGAGTTCGGGCCCGAGGGCGGCGCGCTGCTTGCCCTTGCCGTCCGGGGTGCCGGTGAGGGCGGGGACGCGGGTGGCGCCGAGCCAGCCGGCCGCCAGCAGGGCCCAGCGGTCGGCGGTGCTCTGCTGGAGCCAGCCGTCGAACGCCGGGGTCGGGGACCAGCGTTCGTCGGCCTCGCCGTCGGGGGCCAGCAGACCTGCGGTGTAAGCGAGTTCGAGCCAGAACGCGGTCTTCTGCTCGGTGCTCTCCAGGGCCTGCGCGGTGCGCTTGAGGTCGCGGACGCCGAGGCCGCCGGCGCGCAGGGTGGGCGGCGGGTTGAGGCCCCAGAGGTCGAGCAGCTCCTCGACCGTGCGGACGGCGGTGTACGCCTGCCCGGCGGCGGCGCCGTCCACAGCCTGTGGATCGCGCGGGGCGCCGGCCGGGGCCGGCTCGGGCTGGACGGGCTCGACCAGGCGGTGGGTGCGGCCGCCGCGCAGGTGCAGGGCGAGTTCGCGGGGCAGCACCACGCTGCCGGGGCTGCTGGGCAGCAGCAGGCCCCGGGCCAGCAGCCACTCGACCGGGCTCTGCGCGTCCTCGGCGGTGACCGGGCGGGTGGCGTCCGGGACGGTGCCGGTGGGCGGGCCCCAGACCAGGCGGTCCAGCAGGCGCAGGGCCGGCTCGGGGGCGGTGGCGAGCAGGGCGTCGCACCGGGCGCGGTCGGTGAGCAGCTCGGTGAGCGCGGCGACGGCGGTGACCGGGTCGGGGGTGGCGGGCTGCCCGGCGGAGACCAGCAACTGCTGGATCCGGGCCGGGGACATCCCGGTGGTCGCGTCGGCGAGCGTCGGGCCGAGGCCGGTGCGGCCGGGGTTGGCGGCGGTGGGCGCGAGCGCCTCGCGGGCCGCGATGACCAGCCGCAGTCCGTTGTCGGGGCCCCAGAGCAGCGCGCGGTCGCGCAGGGTGGTGAGGGCGCGGGGCAGTGCGGCGGCGACGGCGGCCCGGTCGGAGGCGCTCAGCGGGGTGGCGCCCGGGTGCGGCTTGACCTTGGCGGGGCCGGTCAGCAGGGTGCGGACGGTGGCCGGGGTCGCGCCGTCGGGGGCGGCGGCCAGGGCCTCGGCGACCTGCAGGGTGAAGCGGTCCAGCCGCTCCAGGGCGCGCAGCGCGGAGGCGCGGGAGGAGAGCCGGGCGGCGAGCTGGGTGAGGTCGCCGGGGACGGGGTTGAGCAGGTCGGGGCGGGACCGGAGCAGGGCGGCGAGGTCGTCGTCCGCGCGGGTGCGGAGCTCCTCGGCGAGGGTGCGGGGGCCGGCGGGCGCTTTGCCGGTGCGTTGGGGGCCCTGCTGTGTGGTCATTCGACCTAGGTTAGTCGCGTCGGGTGTCGGTGGGGATCCGTCGTCGGAGGGTGGTTCGCGCCGGTGGGAGGGGCGCTGGGCGCGCGGGCGCCCGGGCCGGTGGGCGGGACGGGCTCGCGTGGGCGGGGGCCGGGTGGGTAGCGTCACGATCAGCGGGAATCCGCGGGGAGCCGCGGAGCCCCGCGGGTCCTGCGAGGTCTTCGGGGACGGGCTCGGGCGAGGCGGGGTGGTGGTGATGGCGGACGGCGAGTGGTGGCGCAAGCGCGGGCCGTGGAGCGAGCCGTCGGGCGGCGGTGCCGGTGGTTCCGGCCGTGCTGGCCGTGCTGGTGGTTCTGCCGGTTCCGGCGGTGGCGCGGGCGGTGGTGACGCCGGTGGCCCGGCGGACGGGGACAGCGTGTACGCCGTCGGCGCGCCGGTGGTGCCCCCGCGCCCCTCCTCCCCGCCGTCCGCTCCTCCTGCCCCGCCCGCGCCCCCGCGGTCGAGGCCGGCGCCCGGGCCGGGCGACCCGGGCTCGCCGTGGGTGACGGAGTCGGTCCGGGACGCCCCGGCGGACCCGGACGCCCTGCCGCCGCCGCAGCTGTACGCGTCCTCCGACACGGGCGGTTGGGACCTGGTGATGCTCAACTTCTCGGACGGCCCGGGGGCGGCGATCAAGCCGATCCCGGAGCAGCGGGCCGAGGACGGGGCGGCGGACGAGGCGGCGGCCGAGGCCGAGCCGCCCGCCGAACCCGCCCCGGTCAAGGGCCGGGAGAAGTCCGCCGGCAAGGCGAGGGGCGGCGGCCGGGGCCGGGGCCGGGCGAAGACGCCACCGCGGCCCGAGACCGCCGGCAAGCCCCCGAAGCTGTCCGCGCCGGCCGGGCGCCGCCCGTCCCCGCTGCTGCTGCTCGCCTCGGTGACGCTGGTCGGCGGCGCCGTCAGCGGCCAGATCGTGGTGATGCTGGTGGGCTGGGCCCTCGGCTACATGTCACGGCAACTGAGCGACCTCACCCGCAAGTTCGCCATCCTCGGCATCCCCCTGGCGACGATCAGCGGTACCAGCCTCTGGTACTGGGGCCGCGCCCAGGGCCGTTGGGGCGGGGGCCTGCAGCCCGGGCAGCCGGCCGGCGAGATCGCCTGGTCGGCCGCGCCGGGCGTGATCCGCCTCGCGGCCGTGCTGTCGGCGGTGTTCCTGCTGGCCGTGGCGCTGAAGAAGCGTGCCCAGCCGAAGGGTTGAGCCCCTCGTCGGCCGGCGGGGGAGTCAGCCGTCGGCGATGGCGATCCGGTGGCGGAAGGTCGCCGCGACGCCCAGGTGCCGGACGATCCAGGCGGCGACCGTGGCCCGGGTGGCGGTGCCGGCGCCGGGCAGCGGGAGGTCGAAGGAGACGCGCGGGACGGCCGCCGGCGGGCCGTCCTTGAGCATCGGAGCGCGGACGACCGTCCAGGCGGTGTCGGAGTTGCTCAGGACCGCCTCCATCCGGGCCAGGTCGTGATGGATCTCCCGGTACAGCCGGTCGACCACCAGACGCGTCACCACCCTTTGGGCGAAGGGGAGATGACCGGTCTCCAGTCCGGCTGAGGACATCACCACGAGGTGTCCCACCCCGCCGGCCCGGGCGGCGGACACCAGCTCCCGTGCGCCGTCCGAGAAGACGGTGGTGGCCGCCCGGCCGGTCGTGCCGAGGGCCGAGACCACGGCGTCCTGGCCGGCCAGTGGTGCGAGCAGGGAGCCGGGCCGGCGGACGTCGGCCTGTGCGGTGCGCGGGGTGCCGTGCGCGAAGGGCGGTAGCCGGTCCGGGGTGCGGGCCACCGCCGTGACGGTGTGTCCGGCGGCGAGGGCGAGGTCGACAACCAGGCGGCCGGTGCGTCCGGCGGCGCCCACCACGGCGAGCTTCATGGAGTCCTCCCAGGGGGTCGGGGCGTCGGGCTGCGGTTCCCGGCAGGGGTTCTCGGCCCGGAGTCCCGGTGCGGTTCGGTCTTGTCATTCATTCAGACAGACTGTATGACTGAAATCAAGTGAACCACAGACCGACCAAAGGAGCGATGACACATGGGAGTTCGCTATCCCGACCTGGCCGGCAAGGTCGTCGTGATCACCGGGGGCAGTCGCGGCATCGGTGCGGAGACCGCCCGGGCGTTCGCCCGGCAGGGTGCGGCGGTCGCCGTCCTCGGGCGGGACGAGGCCGCCCTGGCCGCCGTCTCCGGGGAGCTGCGCGCGGCCGGGGCCGCCGCGCTCGGCCTCACCGCCGACTGCACCGACGCCGCCGCGCTCGCGCGGGCGGCGGCCCGGATCGAGGACGGGCTCGGCCCGGTCGACGTGCTGGCGGCGTTCGCCGGGGGGAACGGCCGGCCCGTGCCGACCGTCGAGGAGACCGAGGAGCACTGGCGGGCCGTCCTGGACACCGACCTCACGGCCACCTTCCTCACCGTACGGGCCTTCCTGCCGGGCCTGTTGGAGCGCGGCAGCGGTTCGGTGATCGCCATGGCGTCCACCGCCGGCCGGCTGCCCAGCGGCTCCTCCGCCGCGTACGCCGCCGCCAAGGCGGGGGTGCTGATGTACGCCCGCCACCTCGCCCTGGAGGTGGCGGGTGCGGGCGTCCGGGTCAACGCCCTCGCGCCGGGTGCCGTCCGGACGGAGCGGACGGCCACGGCCATGCCGCCCGAGGTGCAGGCGGTGGTGGCCGCCGCCCACCCGCTGGGCCGGCTCGGCGAACCGGCGGACATCGCGGCGGCCACGCTCTTCCTGGCCTCCGCGGCGTCCTCGTGGATCACCGGGCAGACGCTGGACGTCAGCGGCGGGCGGGTCATCGTCTGACCCCGTGCGGCCCTCGCCCGCCCGCCCGGTCGGGCCCGTCGGGGATACTGCCTGTTCACGAGGAGCCCGACGGCGGCGTCACCGGCGGCGGGGCGAGCGAGTGGAGGCGAGCACGATGAGCCCCCGGCCCTACCGGATGGGACAGCGGCAGGCGGACGTGGACGGGACGCGCGCGCGGATCGTCGAGGCCGCGCGGGCCCGACTGGTCGAGACGGGCGCGCTGTCGCTGGACGCGGTGGCCCGCCGCGCCGATGTCGCCCGGGCCACCGTCTACTACCAGTTCGGCTCGCGGACGGGCCTGCTGGAGGCGGTCTGCGACGCGCTCGCCGAGCAGGGCGGGATGGCCCGGATCGTCGAGGCCTTCACCCTGCCCGACCCCTGGCCGGCGGTGGACCGCTTCGTCGAGGTCATGGGCGGGTTCTGGGCGGTGGACCGCGTCTGCACCCGCCGGCTGCGCGCGCTGGCCGCCCTGGACGAGGAGGTCGGCCGGGTCGTCCGCGCGCGCGACGCCCGGCGCCGGGAGGGCGCGGGGGTGCTCACCGGCCGGCTCGACGGTGTCCCGCAGGACGCGGCGGCGGTGCTGTTCGTGCTCACCGGCTTCGAGACCTACGACGCGCTGGCGGAGGAGACGGTCGGCCCCGACGGCGATCTGCGGGCGGCCGTCCCGGCCGTGACCCGACTGGTGCGCGCTGCCCTGGGCGGACCGGCGGCCTGAAGGGGGCGGCCGGCGGGGCCAGCTCCTCCGGGGGCGCTCAGCCGGCCGACGCCGCGTCGGTCGGCACCGGAGCCGGGGCGGGAGCCGCGGCCGGGGTCGGGGTCTGCGTCGGGGTCGGGGTCTGGGCGGGAGTCCACAGCGGGTCGCGGCCGGAGGCGGCGAGGGCGCGGTCGAACAGGGGAGCGCCGGCCGGCACCGGTACCGGGTCGGTGAACCCGCCGTACTGGCGGTAGATCTCGGCGTACTCCTCGACCACCCCGAGGACGGTCCCGGCCAGGTCGTCCGCGACCTCGGCCCGCTGGCCGGTGGCCCGGGCGACGTCCCAGCCGTGCACCACCAGCTCCTTGATCAGCATCCGGGCGACGGCCGCCGCGGGCATCGCCGTCCCGCCCAGGTCCACGTCCCCCTCCCAGACGGCCGGATCGGCCCAGGCCGCCACGGCCCGGTCCAGCTGCGCCGCGTAGGCGTCGGCCCAGGCGGCGTCGGCGGTGAAGTCGCGCTCGGTCAGCTCCTGCGGCAGCGGCTCCCGGCGGGCCCGGCGCTCCAGGCCGTGGGAGGTGTAGAGCACCCAGTGGTTGACCAGCACCCGGGTGTCGAAGTCCGCGCAGGGGGTGGGGCCGTCCAGCTGTCCGGGCCGGACACCGCGGGCGAGGCGCGCTGCTTCCGTCGCGGCGCGGGCGAGCAGGGGGTGGAGTGGGTGACCGTTCATGTGCCGATCCTGGGCCTGCGGGTGGTGCGGGGTCTTGAAGAAACGCGACGGCTAGCCTGGCGGGTATGGCTCCCCCCGACCCCGGCTCCGCCCGCCCCGGATCGCCCGGCCCCGGCTCCCCGGGCCCCGGATCGTCCGGCGCCGGATCGCCCGGCCTCGGGCCCGGGGTGCTCCACCCCGGGCGGGCGGCGGGCGTGGTCGACCTGGCCCGCTACGAGCCCGCCCCCGGGCTGGCGCACCTCGTCGAGTTCCACTGGCTGGTGCGCTGGGACCGTCGCGGCCTGCCGTGCCACGAGCAGAAGGTGCTCGCCCACCCCAACGTCCACCTGGTCTTCGAGGCGCCGCGGGCCCGCGTCTACGGGGTCGACCGGTCGCTGTTCGTCCGACGGCTGGAGGGGGTCGGGCACGTGCTGGGGGTCAAGTTCCGGCCGGGCGGGCTCCGGCTGTTGACCGATCGCCCGGCGGCCGGGCTCGCCGACCGGGTGGTGCCGGCCGCCGAGCTCTTCGGGCCGGCGGTCGACCGCCTCAACGAGTCGGTGCTCCAAGGCGGTTCGGAGCGGATCGGGGCGGTGGAGGCGTTCCTGCTCGGGCGGCTGCCGGAGTCGGCGGCGGCGGACCCTTCGGCCGAGCTGGCCGCCGCGATGGTGGAGCGCGTCGCCGCCGGGTCCGATCTGCACCGGGTGGACGAGCTCGCCGCGGAGTTCGGGGTCTCCGTCCGCCGGCTCCAGCGGCTCTTCGCCGAGTACGTGGGCGCCACCCCCAAGTGGGTCCTGCGCCGCGCCCGCCTGCACGAGGCGGCCCGGCGCGCCGACCAGGGCGTGGACGTGGACTGGGCGGCGCTCGCCGCCGACCTCGGCTACGCGGACCAGGCGCACCTCACCCGGGACTTCACCGCGGCCGTGGGCATGTCGCCGGCCCGCTACGCCGGGGGCGGGCCGGGCTGAGCGGCCGGTGGGCGGGCTCGGCCCCGTTCGCGCTCGACCCGCAGGGCGCCGAGCAGGCCGGGGAAGGCCTCCTCGAACTCCTCGCGGCGCAGCGCGTTCATCCGCGAAGTGCCCACGTAGTACTGGCGGATGAGCCCGGCCTCGCGCAGCACGTGGAAGTGGTGGGTGGCGGTGGACTTGCTGACCGGCAGGTCGATCGTCCCGCAGGCGAGGTCCTCGGCGGCGGCGTCCAGCTCGGCGACGATCCGGCGGCGGACCGGATCGACCACGGCCTCCAGGACTTGCTGAAGGCTGATCCCCCGGACGTCCGGGTGCGGCGGGACGCGGTCCCGCTGCCCGTTGCGCTGCGTTGTCACCATCGATGCCCCTGCCTCTCGCGGCCATGGTACGGCAGCCATCAAAGTACGACGATCATCGAAGTTTGACAGCTGACGTACTTTCGGATTCAGTGAGCTGCGGCGGCGCGCACTCCGCACCGCCGTCACCGATCGGAAGGGGGCGATGCGCGATGGCCAGGACGGTACGGTTCCACGAGCACGGCGGGCCGGAGGTGCTGCGGCTGGAGGACGTGGAGGTCGGCGGCCCCGGCCCCGGCGAGCTGCTGATCCGGGTGGACGCGATCGGGATCAACCGGGCCGAGGTGCTGTTCCGCAGCGGCACCTACATCGAGACCCCCCGGCAGTTCCCCGCCGGGCTCGGCGCCGAGGCGGCGGGCGTGGTCGAGGCCGTCGGGGCCGGCGTGACCGGGTTCGAGCCCGGGCAGCCGGTCAGCGTGGTGCCCGCCTTCTCGATGAACGACCACCCCGTGTACGCCGAGCGCGCGATCGTGCCCGCCGCCGCCGTGCTGCACCGCCCCGACGGGGTCGGCGCCGTCGACGGCGCGGCCGTCTGGATGCCCTACGTGACGGCCTACGGCGCACTGGTCGAGGTCGGCGGCATGCGGGCGGGGGACACGGTCGTGCTGACCGCCGCCTCCAGCAGCGTGGGCCTGGCCGCGATCCAACTCGCCCACCGGGTGGGGGCGGTGCCCATCGCCACCACCCGCGGCCGAACCAAGCGGGACGCCCTGCTCAAGGCGGGCGCGGCCGAGGTGATCGTCACGGACGAGGAGGTCGTCTCCGAGCGCGTGCTGGCCCTGACCTCGGGCCGGGGCGCCGAGTTCGTCTTCGACGCCGTGGCCGGCCCCGGCGTGGCGGACCTCGCCAAGGCGGTCGCCCCCGGCGGCACGCTGCTGCTGTACGGGTGGCTGAGCGGCGAGCCGACCCCGTACCCGGCGTTCGAAATCGGCATGCCCGCACTGAACATGCGCAGCTACACGCTGCACGAGACGACGCGCGACCCGGAGCGGCTGCGCCGCGCGGAGGCCTTCATCGCCTCCGGTCTGCGCAGCGGTGCCTTCACGCCGGTGGTGGACCGCGTCTTCGGCCTGGACGAGATCGCCGAGGCCCACCGCTACATGGAGGCCGGCACGCAGGTCGGCAAGATCGTGGTCACCGTCGACCACTGACCGCCCGCGGCGGCCGTCGCGGGGGAGCGGCACGACAGCCCCCTCGCTCGAAGGAGCGAGGGGGCTGTCGTCGTGGCCGCCGGCCGGTCAGTACAGCGAGCCGGCGTAGCCCCAGGTGCCCGCGTACGCGCCGCTGAGGGCGTACGTCGAGGCGCCGGGCCGGTAGATGCCGTAGCTCATCCGGCCCTTGTTGAACCAGTCGCCGACCATCGGCCGGTCGCCCGGGTTGCCGAACACCGCCGTGGAGACGGAGCCGTCGTCGTGGCGGAGCGCGAAGGTCGCGGCGCTCGAACGGAAGATGCCCAGCTGGAAGTGGCCGACGCCGTCCCAGTCGCCGGCCACCGGGGTGTCACCGGCGTTGCCGAACACCGCCGTGGTGACGCTGCCGTCGTCGTGCCGGACGGCGAACGTCCCGGAGCCCGGCCGGTAGATCGCGAGCTGGGCGTGGCCGTTGCCGTCCCAGTAGCCGGGCACCGGGATGTCGCCCTGCTCGCCGAACGGGACGGTGGTGGTGCTGCCGTCCGCGTGGCGCAGGACGAAGGTGCCGGAGCGGTAGAGACCGAGCTGGTCGTACCCGACGCCGTCCCAGTCGGCGACGGCCGGGAGGTCGCCGGCCTGTCCCCACTGCAGCGTGGCCACGTCGGCCCAGCCGCCCTGGCCGGTGGGGCGCAGGGCCCAGAGGCCGTCGGTGAACATGCCGTTGGTGGCGGGCTTCCCGGCCGACCAGCGGCCGGCGATCGGCACCTCGCCGGGCACGCTGAAGTCGATGCCGACCTTGCCGTCGGCGGTCGCGGTCCGCGCGTGGTCGTCGGTGACGGTCAGTCGCACCTTGTACTGGCCGGGCTTGGTGTAGACGTGCTCGACGGGCTGGGAGCCGGGCAGGCCGGCGCCGGTGGCGCTCTGGCCGTCGCCGAAGTCGAGCGTGTAGGAGGACACCGGCCACGGGCTCCGGACCTGGTCGAGGTAGACCGCGATGCGCTGGGCCTGCGGGGTGCGGTAGATCGACACGTTGGCCGTCAGCGGGCCGGCCGGCTGCACGTCGACCTCGGTGACGGCCTGCTTGACGAGACCGTTGGTGTCCTTCGCGGTCAGCGTGACGGTGTACTTGCCCGGGGCGTAGGCGTGGGCCAGCGGCAGGGTCGGCGCGGACAGGACGGGAGAGCCGTCCCCGAAGTCCAGGGTCGTCGTGACCGGGTACCAGGGCGAGTTCGCGCCGCCGCTGAAGAGGACGTCCAGCGGGCGCCCGGGCAGGCCGTTGCTGTCGTCGAGCGACACGTAGAAGGGGTTCTGGCGCTCGACGGCGCCGCGGTCCTGGATGCCGCCGCCGGTACCGGTGTTGGGCACCAGCGGGTCGTCGACGCGCGGGTTGCCGAAGATGTCGGTGTCCAGGCGGCCGGGCGCGGTGGTGTCGGCCGAGTCCATCACCGCGGTGTCGGCGGTGGGGGCGACCTGGCCGATGCCCACGCCGTAGAGCTGGAACTTCGGATCGGTGGCGAGGTCGTGCTTGCCCTGGCCGACCGCGTTCGCGAAGTCGGTCGGGCTCCAGTACGCCGAGCCGTTCCAGGTGTAGGGGGCGCCGATGAAGGCGGGCGAGTGGACCACGTTGTAGTCGGCCCGGGTGCCCTCGGTGGATCCGGCCGCGACCAGCAGGCCGCTGCCGGGGGTCCGGCAGTGTCCGGCGATGTTCAGGACCACGACGTTGTTCACCACGGTCGCGCCGGCGGAGTTGCCGTTCAGTGCGATCCCGGCGGCGCAGCCGTCGCCGATCGAGTTGCTGTTGATCACGGTGCCGGGGGCGTCGGTGACCGCGATCGCACCGCCCTCGTTGGCCAGGAGGGCGTTCGTGGTGACGACCGTCCCGGTCACACCCGCTTCGACGCTGACACCGGCTCCGCCGCTGGCCCCGATCCGGTTGCGGCTGAGCGTGACGTCGCTGGTCTTCCCGGAGACGCGGACGGCGGGCCGGGGGTCGTTCTCCCGCCACCTGCCCGAGTACTCGATGGTGGTGCCGTCGACGGTGACCCGCGCGGAGTCCGTGACGAGGACGGCCTCCTCGGGGGTCTCCAGGGAGAGGTGCTTGAGGGCGATTTCCTGGACGCCGGTGAGCACGAAGGCGTGGGGCCGTTGTCCGCCGTCGCCGTGCACCTTGGCCGGCGGGGTCAGGGCGGGCTCGCCGAGGCCCTCGAAGGTGATCGGGTTCCCGGGAGTACCCGACTTCGTGAGCGTGACCTGCTCCAGGTAGTCGCCGCCGCCGATGTGGACGGTCTGGCCGGGCCGGGCGGTGTCGGCCGCGGTCTGGATGCTGCAGAACGGCTGGCTCTGCGAACCCGGGCCGGTGTCCGAGCAGGCCTCGCTGCGGTTGTTGACGTAGAGATGGGTCGCCTCGGCGTGCGCGGCGACGGCCGGCAGTACGGAGCCGATGACGGTGGAGCTCACGAGCGCGGCGGCTAGGCCGACGCGGCGTCCGCTGGACACGACTTGGTTCCCCCAACAGCTGATGTGTAGGCGCGCCGGGCACCCCGTGCCGGACAGATGTGATGATCATCCGTTTGGCGCGCGTGGATCAGTATCCACAGCCGGCGGGCCCCTGCGTGATGTGGGGGTGTACGAATGAGTAGGACTTGTGAAGGGCTGTCGGCTCGGGCGGATTCGGCGCCTGTGGAGCGGTTCGACCGGGCCCGACGTGACCGCCGTACCGTCGGAGGTGTGCTCCGACCTGTCCGCGGAGCCGATGAAGGAGGGCCACCTCCTGGGGGCGTGCGATGCCCTGACAACGCGCAGGCCCCCGCCCGATCCGGGGCAGGGGCCTCACCGCGCACGACAGGCGCTCAGTCCTCCGGGAAGAAGAAGTCCTGCGTCTGCCGCCGGTACGGCTGCGGGACGGCGGCCAGCCGGCGTGCCGGCCAGATGTCCGAGCGCTCGCTCAGGCTCAGCGCGCCGCCCTGGCGGACCAGCCAGACGTCCTCGTAGTCGAGGTGCAGCACGGCATCACCGGTCACCTGCCCGAGCAGGCCGAGCGTCAGCCGGACGGTGTCGTCCTGCTGGCCGGAGATGTCGGCGTCCTTGTCGAGGCGGAACGCCACCGAGACGGTCGCCCCGAACGGGCGGCCGCCGATCAGCGGGTCCCCCCACGGGATCGCCTTCGTCGCCACCACCCGGACCCAGGTGCCGTGGACGGTGACCGCGCCGTCGCCGACCAGCGTGCCGGCCGCCGGCTCGGCGCCGAACAGGCCCTGCGGGCGCGCGATGTCGTCGAGCTTCTCTGCGACCTCGGACGCGGTGAGCGGCGTCACCAGGTCGAGGCTGTAGGCAATAGCCATGCTGGGTGTCTCTCTCGCTGTGTCTACGGGTAGAAGTGGACGACGTTGCCGGACGAGTCGATGACCTTGATCTCCTTGAGACCCTCGATCGGCCAGTCCTGCAGCTGCTTGCGCATGGCGGCCGCGTCGACACCGCTGTCGGAGAGGTTCAGCACGATGCGGTCGGCCTGCCCCGAGTCCACCTTCTTCTGGATGCCGGTGGAGATGGAGCGCGGGTTGGAGGCGGTCGGCGCGTAGCAGTCGAACACCTCGCCCTCGATGCGGTAGTCGGGGTTCTTGGTCGTCCCGGTGACGTTCGGGTTCTGCTCGACCTTGTAGCCGTTGCGCGCCATGATCTCGGCCGACTCGTTCTCCCGCTGGAACGCGCGGACGGTCGTCGCGTCGGCGTTCTTCGGGATGGTGGTGGTGTGCCCCTCCGGTGTCGCGGCCGGGTCCACCCCCTTCGACGGCTGGGTGTGCAGCTCGCTCGACGCGCTGCCACCGCCGCCGCCCTCGCCCTCCATGTGGACCCGGCTGGACCCCATGGCGTCCTTGCCGATCTCGCTCGCGCCCATGCCGGCCACGCCGAGGCCGGTGGCGATGACACCGGCCGAGAGCACACCGACCGGCACGCCCACGACCGCGCCGACGCCGGTGAGGTCCAGGCCGACGCCGAGGACCTCGCCGCCCGCGCCGAGGGTGGCGAGGGCGAGCCCGCCCGCGACCTCCAGGGCGGCGCCCGGGTTGTGCAGCATGGCGTTGCCGACCGAGGCGAGGTCCTCCACGGCGACCTGGCCGACGTCCAGCAGGAAGTCCCCCGCGTCGGAGAAGAAGTCGCCCACGTCGTCCCAGAAGCCCGGCTCCTCGGGCGCCTTGTCGCGCGCGGTGGCGACGGTCTTCGCCGCCGCGTCACCGGCGGACTTGAGCTGGCTGCGGGCGTTGTTCAGCGTCGCCTTCGCGCCGTTGCGGGTGCCCTCGCCGGGGTCGGTGAACGGCAGCTCGTGACCGGCGTTCTTCTCCGCGTCCTGGTGGTCGCTCCTGGCCTTGCTGCTGGCGCTCTGGCCGGCGTCCCACTGCCGGATCGCCTCGGCCGCCTGCCCCTGCGCCCAGGTCAGGGTCGACTGGTAGGCGGTGAGCGCGGTGGCGGCGTTGTGGAAGCAGTCACCGGCCTCCAGCCACTTGCCCGGCTCGCCCTCGAAGGCGTCCCGGAAGGCGTCGCCGGCCTTGCCCGACCAGCCCTCGACGGTGTCGATCTTCTTCAGGCCCTCGCCGGTCGAGTGCAGGGTGTCCCCGTAGCTCTTGAGCCAGGCACAGGTGGAGGAGATCGATTCCGGATCGCCCGGTACGAGCTCCTTCGGGTCGGACGTGCCGCCCAGTTCCTTCGCCATCTACTTCGCCCCCGGGTCCTCGCCGCTGTCGCGGCTGAGGGTTCCGTTCAAGTGGCCGACGACGTGTCCGTCGACCTCGCGGTAGGCCTTCACGCTGGCGTTCAGCCGCGCCGTGACGGACTGGGCGTCCTTGGCCAGGTTCTCGACGCCCAGCTCCCAGCGGGTGCAGAACTTCTCGACGACGTCGGCCAGGTGGCCGTGCCCGAAGTCCTCCTTCTTCGGGTCGAGGTCGCTGACCTTCTTGAACTGCAGCTTCGCCAGGGTGTTCGTGATCCCCGAGGCCGCGTCGTCCAAGGCACCCAGATCGACCTTGAATCCGTCCGCCATGAGTCCCTCCCCCGTGTGCTTCGATCGGGCGCCGTACGGACGCCCGGGATCAGTGACGCGGGCCCGGATGGTCCGGTTCCGGCCCGGTGTGCTGATCATTGTCCGATTCGGTGAAGAGCGGCGACCACCCGGCCCCGACCACCCGGCCCCGGCCTCCCGGGGCGGCCCGCCTCAGGCCCCCAGGAAGCGCTGGAGCTCGGCGAGGACGAAGTTGGCGCCCGTGTACCCGATCCCCTGGAACCAGAGCTGGTCGTCCACCTCGAAGGCCCGGTGGGCGCGGACGGCGCCGAGCCCCTGCCAGGCGGGGGACGCCAGCACGGCCCGGGTGCCGGCCCGCTCCGGGTCGCCGTAGGTGGCGTACAGCAGCAGGTCGCCGTCGGCCCTGGCGATCTGGTCGGCCGGGACCTCGACGTCGAACTGGTCGACGTTCTGCGCGTCCGGCCGGCCGAGCTGGACGTCGGCCAGCACCGTGCCGAGGAAGTTCTGCCTGGCGTACAGCCGGATGCCGCCGCCCTCGACGAACCTGACCAGGCTGACCCGGCGCCCGGAGGCCTTGGCGTTGGAGAGCGCCTGGACCACCTGGGAGACGTGCCGCTGGTAGGAGGCGACGAAGGCCGCCGCCGCGTCCTGACGGTTCAGCGCCTGCGCGTGCACCTGGACGTCGGCCTTCCAGGGGTAGCCGGTGGTCTGGGTCAGCACGGTGGGGGCGATCTCGCGCAGCTGGTCGTAGCGGGCGCCGTCGCGGGTCTGGTTGGAGAGGATCAGATCGGGCCGCAGGGCGCGGATCGCGGCGAGGTCCGGGGCACCGATGTCGCCGACCCGGGTGATCCCGGCGAGCCGGGAGGTGGGCCAGTAGTCGGGGAACCCGGCGTCCAGGGGCGCCAGGGCCGCGCCGACGGGGGTGATGCCGAGGGTCAGCGCCGAGTCCAGTTCGGCGGTGTCCAGGGTGACGACGCGCATCGGTGCGCCCGGCACGGTGACCGGGCCCGTCGCGGCGGTGACGGTGACGTCGGGCACCGGGGTCGGGCTCGGTGTGACGGTCGCGGCGGCGGTTTCGGCGGGCAGGTCGGTGTGCCGGGTGCTGCACCCGGCGAGGGCGGCGGCGCCGAGCCCCGCGAGCAGGGTGCGGCGGGTGATCGGGGGCATCGGCGGTCCTCGGGCGGGGTGGACGGGGGGCGGGCGTGCCCGCGACGGCCGCAGGCGCGTCGATTATGTCCGAAATGCCCGCTAGGCGTCCGCCTTCACCGCCCACGGCGCGCCCGGGACGACCAGCGGGGTGCCGGTCACCGGGTCCGGGACGACCACCGAGTCCAGGCCGAACACCTCGCGCACCAGCTCCGCCGTCACCACCTCGGCGGGCGGGCCCTGCGCGACGATCCGCCCGGCGCGCATCGCCACCAGGTGGTCGGCGTACCGGGCGGCCTGGTTGAGGTCGTGCAGCACGGCGACCACCGTCCGCCCGCGCTCGACGTTGAGCCGCCGCACCAGGTCCAGCACCTCCACCTGGTGCGCGATGTCCAGGAACGTCGTCGGCTCGTCCAGCAGCAGGATGTCGGTGCCCTGGGCGAGCGCCATCGCGATCCAGGCCCGCTGGCGCTGGCCGCCGGACAGCTCGTCCACGCTGCGCTCGGCCAGCTCCGCGGTGGAGGTGCGCTCCAGCGCCTCGGCCACCGCCCGCTCGTCCTCGGCCGACCACTGCTGCCACCAGCTCTGGTGCGGCTGGCGCCCGCGCGACACCAGGTCGGCCACCGAGATGCCCTCGGGCGCGGTCGGGGACTGCGGGAGCAGCCCGATCCGCTGGGCGATCCGCTTGGTGGGCAGGCGCGCCAGCTCGGCGCCGTCCAGCAGCACCGCGCCGCGCGCCGGCTTCAGCAGCCGGCCGAGCGCGCGCAGCAGCGTCGACTTGCCGCAGGCGTTCGGCCCGACGATCACCGTCACCCGGCCGTCCGGGACGGTGAGGTCCAGCCCCTCCACGACCGTGCGCGCCTCGTAGGCGAGGGTCAGGCCCCGGGCCTCCAGTCGGTGGGCCGGCATCGGGCGGGCGGACATCAGGAACCTCCACGGCGGGATCGGAGCAGCAGCCACATCAGGTACGGCGCGCCGACCAGGCCGGTCACCACGCCGACCGGCAGCTCGGTGGGCGAGAGCAGCCGGCGGGCCAGCAGGTCGGCCAGGACGACCACCAGCGCGCCGGTCAGCGCCGAGCAGAACAGCGGGATCTGCGCCGAGCGGGCCAGCCGCACGGCGATCTGCGGGGCCATCAGCGCGACGAAGTCCACCGGCCCGGCCGCGCCCGCCGCGCAGGAGGCCAGCACGATGCCGAGCAGTCCCATGCCGAGCCGGATCCGGTCCAGCCGCAGGCCCAGGCCGACGGCGGTGGCGTCGTCGAAGGAGATCGAGCGCTGCGCCCGCGCCGCCCAGAGCGCCAGGGGCACGGCGGCCAGCAGGACCAGGGCGAGCCAGCCGGCCTGGTCGTAGCCGGAGCCGTTGAGGCTGCCGGTCATCCAGACCTTCGCCGCCTGCGCCTGGAAGCCGTCGCCCTTGGTGAGGAAGACCGAGGTGAGCGAGGAGAGCGCGACGCTGATGCCGATGCCGATCAGCACGAACCGCTGGGCGTGCAGCCCGCGCCGCCAGGCCAGCGCGTACACCAGCAGACCGGCCACCAGCCCGCCGGCCACCGCCGCGTACGGCACCTGGCCGGCCGAGCCGACCACGCCGTACGCCATCAGGCCGACCACGGTGGCGGTGGCGCCCCAGGAGACGCCGACCACGTCGGGGCTGGCCAGCGGATTGCGGGCGACGGTCTGGACCAGCGCACCGGCCAGGCCGAGGGCGGTGCCGACCAGCAGCCCGACCACCACCCGGGGCAGCCGGAACTCGCCGACCACCAGCTCGTGCGGGCTGGGCTGCCCCAGCACCACCTTCACCACCTCGGCGGGGGAGACGGTGGACTCGCCCAGGCAGAGCGAGGCGACCACGGTGACGGCCAGCGCCAGCAGCAGCCCGAGCACCGCGACGGCCGAGCGCAGGTGCAGCAGGAAGGAGGCGCGCCCGGCGCGCAGCACGGTGTAGCCCCGCAGGTGGACGGCGGACGCGCTCACGCGGCCACCACCTTGCGCCGGCGGACCAGGGCGACCAGCACCGGCACCCCGACCAGCGCGGTCATCACCCCGGCGGGCACCTCGGAGGGCGGGAAGAGCACCCGGCCGAGCGCGTCGGCGAGCAGCAGCAGCGCCGGGCCGAGCACGGCGGAGAAGGTGAGCACCCAGCGGTGGTCCGCCCCGGCCACCGCGCGGGCGGCGTGCGGGACGGCGAGGCCGACGAACGCGATCGGGCCGGCCGCGGCGACCGCCGACCCGGTCAGCACGGTCGCGCCGAGCGCGCCGACCGCCCGCACCCGGGCGGTCCTGGCGCCGAGCCCCTTGGCGGTGTCGTCCCCGAGCGCCAGCGCGTCCAGACCGCGCGCCACCGCGAACACCAGCACCGTGCCGACCAGCAGGAACGGCAGCAGCTGCCAGGCCACGTCGGCGGTGCGCCCGGAGAGCGAGCCGACGTGCCAGAACCGGAACTGGTCCATCGCGGCCGCGTCGGTGGTGAGCACCATGGTGTTGAGCGAGGCGATGAACGCGGACATCGCCGAGCCGGCCAGCGCCAGCTTGATCGGGGTCGCCCCGCCCCGGCCGCGGCCGGCCAGCCCGTACACCAGCACGGTGGCGATCACGGCCCCGGCGAAGCCGAACCAGACGTACCCGGTGAGCGTGGAGACGCCGAACGCGGAGATCGCCAGCACCACGCCGGCCGCCGCGCCCTGGCTGACGCCGAGGATGCCCGGGTCGGCGATCGGGTTGCGGGTGATGCCCTGCATCACGGCGCCGGCCAGACCGAGCGCCGCGCCGACCGCGAGGCCGACCACCGTCCGCGGCACCCGCAGCTCGCGGATCACCACCGCGTCGGTGCTGTCCCCGCCGTACAGCAGGGCGTGCAGGGTCTCGCCGAACGGGATGGTGCGGCTGCCGACGGCGAGGCTCAGCAGGACGGCGGCGGCCAGCAGGGTCAGTGCGGCGGCGAGCCACAGTATTCGGCGGCGCAGCAGCAACCGCTTGCCGGGCGCGGGCGCGGACCGGAGTGCGGCCGTCGGCGCGGTGGTGTCGGTCATGGCTCTCTCTCGCAGATAGCTCAGGCAAACCTAAGTTCCACGGAGAAGTCGGAGCAAATCGCTCCGGGACATCCGGCGGGAAGCCGGACCGGCGGGGCCGGAGCCCGGCACCGCGGCGGTGGGGTTGGATAGCCTGACGGTATGCCTGCGACTTCGGATGTCCCGCTCACCGTCGGCTTCGACCTCGACATGACCCTGCTGGACACCCGGCCCGGCATCCGGGCCACCTACCTGGCGCTCGCGGCGGAGACCGGCGCGTACATCGACGCGGACCTCGTGGTCACCCGGCTCGGCCCGCCGCTCCTGGACGAGCTGCGCAACTGGTTCCCGGCCGAGCGGGTGCCGGCGGTCGCCGACCGCTACCGCGAGCTGTACCGGGACCACGCCTTCGCCCCCACCGTCGCCCTGCCCGGCGCGCACGCCGCGATCGACGCGGTGCGCGCGCACGGCGGCCGGGTCGCGGTGATCACCGGCAAGTACGAGCCGAACGCCCGGCTGCACCTGGAGCACGCCGGGCTGCACGCGGACGCGCTGGTGGGGGACCTCTGGGCGGAGACCAAGGGCGTCGCGCTGCGCGAGCACGGCGCGACGGTCTACGTCGGGGACCACCTGGGCGACATCGTGGGCGCCCGGCACGCGGACGCCGTCGCGGTGGCCGTGGCCACCGGGCCGTACGGCGCCGAGGAGCTCCGGGCGGCGGGCGCGGACGTGGTGCTGGCCGACCTCACCGGCTTCCCGGCCTGGCTGGCCGGGCACCTGGCCGCGCGCCCGGTCGGCTGACCGCGCACCGGCGCGGACCCGGGCGCGCGCCCGGGGGCGCCGGCGCTCCGGCGGTCAGGCGCCGGCGTGCACCCGGCGGCGCTGGGCGCGCGCGGAGAGCAGCAGGCCGGTCAGGGCGAGCAGGAAGCCCAGCGGCATCAGCATGCTCAGCCAGTACGCGGCCGTCGGCAGCGGCGTCAGGTGCAGGAACAGCGGGACGAAGGTGACCAGGGTGGCGAGCGCGCCGAGCCCGAAGACGATCGCTCCGGCCTTGACGTAGGCGTCGCCGCGGTCGGCGCTCTGGCTGCTCACTGGGGTGCTCCTCTGCGGTCGGTCGGCCGTCCCAGTCTGGCAGAGGCCGCCGGTCGCGGCGGCGGCGGAGCGCTTCGCGGACGACTCGTCCGGTCACGTTGCGCAGTTTCCCGGAAGCTGGGAGTTTTGATCCCTGCTGGGCGGGGGTATGCAGGCTGTGCCGAGGGGTGCGACAGGTGCGCCCCGTCTCCTCAGACCGGGGGTGTGAGCCAGTGGAAAGCGCGAAGTCGCGCCCCGGCCATGCCGATACCGGGTCGCCGGTGGTCACCAGAGCCCGGTACGGATCTTCCGCGGACCGCGGATGAGGCAGTGACGGACCGTTAGTCTGCTCCCCACAGCGTGCTGACCATGAGCGCCCCCACGGGCGCGGAGCCGAGGTCGGCCCGCCCTTCCACCCAGTGATCCCCGGCCAGGGCCGGGATCCCTCACACCCACATCGAGGACTGTTCGAGATGCCCACCGGCCAGGTCAAGTGGTTCAACGAGACGAAGGGCTTCGGCTTCCTTTCGCGCGACGACGGCGGCGACGTCTTCGTCCACACCAAGGCGCTGCCCGCCGGTGTCACCGTGCTGAAGCCCGGCCAGCGGGTCGAGTTCGGCGTGGTCGCGGGCCACCGCGGCGACCAGGCGATGGCGGTGCAGCTACTGGACGCACTGCCGTCGGTCGCCGCCGCCACGCGCAAGAGCCCGGACGACATGGCGGCGCTCGTACAGGACTTGATCACCATGATGGACGCGGTGCTGCCCGGCCTCCAGCACGGCCGCTACCCGGCCAAGCCGACCGGCCAGAAGCTGGCCGGCGTGCTGCGCGCGGTGGCGGACCAGTTCGACGTGTAGGCCCCGCGCGGCCGGGCCCGGTTCGGCCGGGCCCGGCCGTTGCCCTCAGGCGTCCAGCGCACCCGGGTCGAGCGGGGGCACCAGCCCCTCGGCGGCGGCCCGGGTGAGCAGCGCCCGCACGGCGGCGTAGCCGTCCTCGCCGAGGTCGGCGGTGAACTCGTTGACGTACAGGCCGATGTGCTGGTCGGCGACGGCCGGGTCCATCTCCTGGGCGTGCGCGAGCACGTACTCCCGGCTGGCCGACGGATCCGCCCAGGCCTGCCGGACGGAGGCGCGGATCGCCTCGGTGATCGCGCGCAGCCGCTCGGCGCCGAGCGAGCGCCTGGCGATGATCGCGCCGAGCGGGATCGGCAGACCGGTCTCGCGCTCCCAGGCCTCGCCCATGTCGGCCAGGCTGCGCAGCCCGTACTGCCGGTAGGTGAAGCGGGCCTCGTGGATCACCAGACCGGCGTCCACCCGGCCGTCCCGGACGGCGGGCATGATCTCGTGGAACGGCAGGACGACGATCTTCCCCAGGCCGCCGGGCACCGCCTTGGCGGCCCAGAGCCGGAACAGCAGGTAGGCGGTGGACCGCTCGGAGGGGACGGCCACCGTCCGGCCGCTGAGGTCGTCGCCGGTCCCGGGGCGGGTGAGCACCAGCGGGCCGCAGCCACGGCCGAGCGCGCCGCCGCAGGGCAGCAGCGTGTACTCGTCCAGCACCCAGGGCAGGGCGGCGTAGCTGACCTTGAGGAGGTCCAGCTCGCCGCGCTCGGCCAGCCCGTTGGTGACGTCGATGTCCGCGAAGGTGACCTCGGGGGCGTCCGCGCCGGGCACCAGGCCGTGCGTCCAGGCGTGGAAGACGAAGGTGTCGTTCGGGCAGGGCGAGTGGGCGATGCTCAGCCGTTCAGCCACGGCGGGCCTCCTTGGACGTCGTCAGAAGCTCCGGGTAGGGGAGCGCGGCGAAGGCCCGCTCCAGCGCGGCCAGGGCCTCGCCGATCCGCCAGGCGGCCCGGTCGCGGGGGCCCACCGGATTGGACACGGTGCGCAGTTCGAAGGCCGGCACCCCGTGCCGGGCGGCGGCCTCGGCCACCCCGAAGCCCTCCATCGCCTCGGCCACCGCGCGGGGGTGGCGGGCGATCAGGGCGGCGGCGCGCTCGGCGCTGCCGGTCACCGTCGAGACGGTGAGCACGGTGCCGGTGACGACGGCGGGAGCGGGAGCGGCGGCGCCCAGCGCCTCGGCGGCCAGCGCCACGGCGGCCGGGGCGGGGGTGTGCAGGACCGTCCCGAAACCCAGCTCGGTGACGTCGGCGAAGCCCTCCGGGGTCTCCGCGCCCAGATCGGCGGCGACGATCGCCTCGGCGACCACGGTCGCGCCGACCGGCGCGTGCGGGGCGAACCCGCCGCCGATGCCGGCCGAGACCACCAGGTCGTAGCGGCCGACGGAGAGCGCCGCGGACGCGGCCGCGGCCGCGGCGGCCGGGCCGACCCCGCCCGCCAGCACGTCCACGGTGACCCCCGGGGGGTGCTCGGCGCGGTGCAGCTCACCGCCGGGCACCGGCACCGGGCCGGGTCCGGCGTCGCCCTCGGACCGGCCCAGGCCCCGCAGCACGGCCGAGGCCTCGGCGGGCACCGCGACGACGACGAGCAGCCGGCCCCGCCCGGGGGCCGACTGCTCGTCGTCGTGACGTGCGTGGAGTCGCGCGGTCATCGGACGGCCGGTCAGGCGTCCTGGGTGTTCAGCTGGAAGTACCAGACGCCGTAGATCGCGTCCGGCTGCTTCGGGTCCGACTCGACCACGGTGACCAGGGTCTTGCCGGTGGCGTTGAGGGCCTTGGAGGCCGACACCGAGCCGGAGTAGGTCGAGCCCTTGGCGGCGGAGGCGAGGATGAAACGCCCGCCCTGGGCCTGCTGGCCGCCGTTGGTGTTGGCCCACCAGCCGCGGTCGGCCACGTCCGGGGTCACACCGAGGCCGAGCTGGTCACTGGCGACCACGTCGGAGGTGGGGAGCTTGCCCGCGTCCAGGGCCTGGCTCGCCCGGTCCTGGCACTCCTCCTGCTGCTGCTCGGTGAGCGGCTTGCCGTCGTTGAAGCAGAACGGCCCGACCTCCATGGAGGAGCGGCCGACCGTGAGGGTCACACGGTGGCTGGAGGGTTCTTCCTGGCCCATCGCGTAGGCGATGGACCCGCCGACCGTGCCGGCGCCGATCACGACGACGGCGCCGACGGCGGCGATGACACGGGTGCTGAGGCTCATGCGTCAGAGGCTACCGGGCTTTGCCGATCACGCTACGCGGGGGTCGGCAACCGCGTGTTGCGCCCGGGGAGGCCCGGCTCGACCCGGCCCTGCCACGGACGGGACCTAGGCGACGCGCGGTGCGGCCGCGCGGCGCCGCACCCCCACCTTGAACAGCGCGCGGACGGTCCAGAGCAGCACCACGCCGACCACGGCGGCCGCCACCGACAGGCCCAGCGCGCCGTCCAGCGGCAGCAGGATGCCGACCGCGCCGCCGGCCACCCAGGACAGCTGGAGCAGCGTCTCCGAGCGGGCGAAGGCCGACGTCCGCACCGACTCCGGGACGTCCCGCTGGATCAGCGCGTCCAGCGCCAGCTTGCCCAGCGAGGCCGCCACCCCGGACGCCGCGGCGACCACCACCACCGTCACCACGCCGTACCAGAGCGCGGCGGCGGCCGTCGCGCAGGTGGCCAGCAGCAGCATCGCGGTGACCGTCGCCTCCGAGCCGCGGGTCCGCAGCCAGGAGCCGAGCACCGAGCCGAGCGCGTTGCCGGTACCGGCGGCCAGCGCCACCAGGCCGAGCGCCAGGGTCGGCTGCAGCCCGCCGATCGGATCGTCGCGCAGCAGGAACGCCAGGAACATCACCAGGAAGCCGACCAGCCAGCGCAGCGCCGACATCGCCCGCAGGGCCAGGATCACCGACGGCCCGACGGTGCGCAGGGACGCCTTCGGGGCCGCCGCGCCGGCGCCCTCGCCGTGCACCTCGGCGTGCAGGACGGCCCGCTGCTCGCCCTTGGCGGAGTCCACCTCGTGCGGCAGGTGGAAGGCCATCAGGGTGCCGACCACGAAGACCAGGAAGGCCCCGCGCAGCGGCCAGCCCGGCCCGATCAGGTGCAGCAGCCCGCCGACCCCGGCCGCCACCATGGTGGCCAGCAGCCCGGCCAGGGTGACCCGGGAGTTCGCCTTCACGAGTGACAGCCGGCTCGGCAGCAGCCGGGGCACCACCACGCTGCGCACCACCCCGTACGCCTTGGACGCCACCAGCACGCCCAGCGCCTCCGGGTACAGCGCCAGGCCGCCGCCGGCCACCGTGCCGGCCATCGTCCACGCCAGCACCGCGCGGGCCAGCATCGACATCGCCATCGCGGCCCGGCGGCCGTGCGGCAGGCGGTCCAGCAGCGGGCCGATCACCGGGGCCAGCAGGGCGAACGGCGCCATGGTGATCAGCAGGTAGAGGGCGACCCGGCCGCGCGCCTCGCCGGTGGGGACGGAGAAGAAGATGGTGGACGCCAGCGCCACGGTGATCAGCATGTCGCCGAAGGAGTTCAGCGCGTGCAGCTCGATCAGCTTGGCCAGGCCGGACTCCCCGGCGCCCTCGGCGGAGGTGGCCCGGCGGATCCGCCGGCCGGTGCCGTGCACGACCTTTCCGGTTCGCGAGCCGGCGGCGGAGGCGGTGCGGACCAGGAAGTGGCGGCGCGGCTCCGCGGCCCCGTCGAAGTCCTCGTCGGCCCGGTCGTCGACCGGCCGGTCCGGGTGCTTCACGAGGTCCACCGGCGGCCCGTCGTGACCGCCTCCGGGCGCCGTCGAGGCGCCCACCGGCTGCGGTTCGCCCGCAGCGAGGGCCGGAGCCTGCTGTCGCGGCACGGCGTTCGCCTCGTCGGGGCTGCCGGCCTGCGAGGCGCGCAGTGCGTGCTGCGACGGTTTTTCGTCCGCCACAAGCCCATCCTGCCCCAGAATCGGTTCTGCGACGCGGGATTCCGGTCCGCTCGGCGCGGCCCTTCCGGGGCCGGCGGCCGCCCCGGACTGTGCCGGGTGGCCGACCGGCGGGTAGCCTGCCCAGGGTCCGCCCGAACGCGCGCCGGACTCCGGGGGACCGGACGAGCGGCGCGGCCGGTATCCGTGGCGGCCCGTGGTCGCGCAGAATGGTCGAGGGACACCGAGCCGCGACGGAACAGGGCAACACGCCGTGGGCAACAGAAGAACTGGGAGAGAATCGACGCCGTGAGTGCTGCGATGCGAAGCCGTACCCCCGATCGGCTCTGTGCCGAGGCCGTCGAACTCGCCCGGCAGGCAGCGGACGAGGCCGTCGGAGCAGAGACCGTAGGGGCGCACCTCGGCGTCCAGGCGGATGCCGACCGCGTCGTCACCCACACCTTCGAGTGCCTGGACGCGGCATACCGGGGCTGGCACTGGGCCGTCACCGTCGCCCGCGCCCCGCGCGCCAAGAACGTCACGCTGGACGAGGTCGTGCTGCTTCCGGGCGACGACGCCGTCCTCGCGCCGCAGTGGGTGCCGTGGAGCGAGCGACTGCGACCCGGCGACATGGGCCCCGGGGACCTCCTGCCCACCGACGCCGACGACCTGCGCCTGGAGCCCGGCTGGACCGGCGAGGACGAGCCGTCGCCGAACTCCGCGGTGGCGCTGGCCGCCGACGAGGACGTGGTCGTCTCCGACCCGAACGTCCAGCCCGCGCCGGCCCGCGCCCAGATCGGCGCCATCGCCGAGGAGCTCGGCCTGGGCCGCAGCCGGGTGCTCTCCCGGCTCGGTCTGCACCTGGCCGCCGACCGCTGGGAGAAGGCGCACGGCCCGCAGACCCCGATGGCACAGGCCGCACCGGCCTCCTGCGCGAGCTGCGGCTTCCTCGTCCCGATCGGCGGCTCGCTCGGTCAGGCCTTCGGCGTCTGCGGCAACGAGTTCGGCCCGGCCGACGGCCAGATCGTCTCCTTCGCGTACGGCTGCGGCGGTCACTCCGAGGCGGCCGTCATCCCGGCCCCGCCGGCGCCGTCCGAGCTGATCCTGGACGAGCTGGTCGTCGAGCCGCTCCAGCTGCACCCCGACCGCACCTCCGGGTCGGTGGAGCCCGACGGCCCGGCCGAGGAGCTCGGCCACTCCTGAGTCCGGCAGCGCCGGCCCCGCCCGGCGGGGTCGGCCGGCGGGCCGTCGCCCGCACCGGGCGTCGTGGTCGCACCCCGCCGGGCGCGCCGGCGGCCCCGGCACCGGCCCGGCCGCACCCCGGTCCGGCGGGGGTGCCCGTACGGGGGAGAATGCCCCCCGTACGAAGTACAGGGCGGCGGAGGGTGGCAGTTCCAGTGGAACCTCGGATCATCGGCAGCGGCACGGACGAGCCCCACGCGGACCCCTTCGGCAGCGCCACACTGCGCCGCCGGGTGCTGGACGCCTGGGCCGCCTCCCCGGCCCGGTTCCGGGAGGACGCCAACGCCGAGGAGGAACTCGCCCTCGGCGGCTACCGCGACCGGCTGGTCGTCGAGTTGGCGCAGAACGCCGCCGACGCGGCGGCCCGCGCGGGCGGCGCCCCGGGCCGGCTGCGGCTCACCCTGGCGGACGGGGTGCTGGCCGCCGCCAACACCGGCGCGCCGCTGGACGCCGCCGCCGTCGAGTCGCTCTCCACCCTGCGCGCCTCCTCCAAGCGCGCCGACGAGCAGCCCACCGTCGGCCGGTTCGGCGTCGGCTTCGCGGCCGTCCTCGCCGTCACCGACGAGCCCGCCGTGCTCGGTGCCGCCGGCGGCGTGCGCTGGTCGCTCGGCGAGGCCCGCTCGCTGGCCGAGGCGCAGCCCGCGCTCACCGAGGAGCTGCGCCGCCGCGACGGCCACGTCCCGTTGCTGCGCCTGCCGTTCTCCGCCGAGGGCCCGGCCCCCGACGGCTACGACACGGTCGTCGTGCTGCCGCTGCGCGACGCCGCCGCCGAGGACCTCACCCGCCGGCTGCTGGCCGGGATCGACGACGCGCTGCTGCTCACCCTGCCCGGGCTCGCCGAGATCGTGGTGGAGACCGAAGAGGGCACCCGCACCCTCACCCGCGTCGCCACCGAGCCGCGCCCCGACGGCGCCACCGGGCCGCACCCCGACGGGGTCACCGAGGTGACCGTCACCGACGACGCCGACGGGCGGCTGCGGCGGACCGTCTGGCAGACCGCCGGCGCCTCCGGCAGCCTGGACGCCGCCCTGCTCGCCGACCGGCCCACCGAGGAGCGCGCCCGCCCGTACTGGACGGTGACCTGGGCCGTCCCGGTCGCCGCCGACGGCAGCCCGCAGCCGACCGGGATCGCCCCGGTGCTGCACGCGCCCACGCCCAGCGACGAGCCGCTCGGCCTGCCCGCGCTGCTGATCGCCTCCTACCCGCTGGACTCCACCCGCCGGCACGTCGCCCCCGGCCCGCTCGCCGACTACCTCACCGAGCGCGCCGCCGACAGCTACGCCGACCTGCTGCGCGCCCGCGGCGGCGACCTCGGCTCGCTCGGGCTCGTCCCCGGCCCGCTCGGCCAGGGCGCGCTGGACAACGCGCTGCGGGCGGGGATCCTCTCCCGGCTGCCCGGCACGCCGTTCCTGCCGCACCCGGCACCGGTCGAGGAGGGCACGCCCGCGCTGCGGCCCCGGGACGCCACGGTGCTGGAGGGCGCGGACGGCTCGGTCGTCGAGGCGCTCGCCCCGATCTTCCCCGGGCTGCTGCCGGCCGGTCTGGAGCGCCGCACCGAGCTGCGGGTGCTGAACGTGCGCCGGGTGCCGCTGGCCGAGGTGGTCGACCAGCTCGGCGGCCTGGACCGCGAGCCCGCCTGGTGGCGCAACCTCTACGCGGCGCTCGGCGCGGCCGACCCGGAGGCGCTCGGCGCCCTGCCCGTGCCGCTCGCCGACGGGCGGACGATCACCGGCCCGCGCCGCGTCCTGCTGCCCTCGGAGGACGCCGACTGGGCGGCCTTCCCCGGCTACCCCGAGGCGCTGGCCGGCGCGCTGGCCCTGCTCGACCTGCGGCTGGCCCACCCGGAGGCGGCGCACCCGCTGCTGGCCAAGCTCGGCGCCGGCACCGCCACCCCGGCCGGCGTGCTGGACACCCCCGAGGTGCGGGCCGCCGTCGCCCGCTCCTACGAGCTGGCCGAGGACGACCTGGACGCCGCCACCGACGTCGCCGACTCCGTGCTCGCCCTGGTCAAGGCAGCCGCCCCGGCGGTCGGCGAGCACCCGTGGCTGGCCCGGCTGGCGCTGCTGGACGACGAGGGCGAGCCGGCCCGCGCGGGCGAGCTGATCCTGCCGGACAGCCCGTTCGCCGCGCTCGCCCGGGAGGAGGACGCCGGCTGGGTCGACGACGATCTGCTGGACCGCTGGGGCCCCGAAGTCCTGGCCGCGGTCGGCGTGTTGGCGGAGTTCGTACTGGTCCGCGCCGAGGACGTGGTGCTCGACCCGGACGACCTGGAGCGGCTCGACCCGACCGCCCCCGCCGACCGGGCGGCCGGCGGCCACCCCACCGGGCTGCTGGACGAGGCGCCCGACGGCCTCGCCGAGTGGGCCGAGGACGCCCTGGAGGCGCTGCACGCCGACGACGCCGACTCGGTGGGCGTCCCGCCGGTCGCCGCCGAGCTGCTGGCCGTGCGCGACCTCGACCTGGTGGACGACGACGCGTGGCCGCAGGCGCTCGCCGCGCTCGCCCGCCCGCCGTACCGGGACGCCGTGGTCAACCCCGTCCGCACCCTGCTGCCCGACGGCTCGTACGCGGACCTGCCGCCGTACACCGCCTGGTGGCTGCGCGACCACCCGGTGCTGGACGGCCGCGAGCCGGCCGGGCTGCGCGCGGCCGGCGCCGACCCGCTGCTGCGCGGCCTCTACGACGAGGCCCGGACGACGCTGGACGAGCAGTTCCTGCACGCGCTCGGGGTGCGCACCACGCTGGCCGCACTGCTGGCCGAGCCGCACGGGCCGGACGAGCTGCTGGACCGGCTCACCGATCCGGCCTCCGCGCTCGGCCACCGCCAACTGCACGGCATCCACAGCGCGTTGGCCCGGGTCGAGGCGGACCGGATCGACCCGCTGGACGTCGTCCGGGCGCTGCCGCCGCTGGACCCGGAGACCGGCCGCCGCCCGGCGCACACGGTGATCGTGGACGCCACCGAGGCGGTCGTCGCCGACGCCCCGGACCTCGTCCAGCTGCTCCACAGGTACCCGCTGCTGCCGGTCGCCCCGGCGCTGGCCGCCGACCTCGCCGAGCGGCTGCACGTCTCGCTGGCCAGCGAGGTGGCCGGCGGCCGGGTGCTCTCCGAGGGGCAGCTGCACCGGGTGCCCGCCGTGGTCCGCGAGCTGCTGCCCGGCTGCCCGGTCGCGTACGAGGAGCACGAGGAGCTGCTGGTGGTCGGCCCCGACGGCGAGGAGGCCGCGGTGGACTGGCGGTGGGACACCGCGGGCGGCACCCCGGAGGCGCCCTACGACCCGGACGCGGCCGAAGCCACCGACGAGGACGACGAGTTCGAGCTGCCGCCGGTGCCGGGGCTGCTGCACGCCGCCACTCCGGAGGGGCTGGCGGCCGGTCTGGCCTGGTCGGTCGGGCAGTGGCACCGCCGGTTCGAGGTGCTGGCCGCGCTCACCGAGCCGGACCGCGCCTACGAGCTCTCGGCCGCCCGGGACTTCGAGGGCTGACCGGGCTGGCGGGCCCCCGGCCGGCCCGCCGGGCCGGCGCCCGGTCGGGGCGGCGGTCGGACCCGGCCGGGCGCGGGGAGCCCGCCCGGGGCCCGGTCCGCGCACCGGCCCGGGCGGCCGTGCCCAGCCGCAGGTAGAGGCCGACCGTGACGGCCAGCCAGACCGCCCCGACCACCACCGGGGCGGCCCTGCGCAGCCACGGGCCCGGCTCGATCAGCTCATGGGCGCCGACCAGCGCGAGGCCCGCCACCCCGGCCGCCAGCAACCCCCCGAGGAAGGCGGTGAACGCCTCCAAGTCCCCACCCCTGCGCGCCATTCGAGACCCCTTTCGGGGTCAATCATCGGCCTTGCGCCGCATGATCCGCCAGGTGACCTCCAGCAGCAGCCCGGCCACCAGGGCGATGCCGACGCCGATCCACGGATCCCGGGTGCCGGAGAGCGAGAGCTGGAAGAAGTCCGACAGCCAGGGCACCGTCAGCACCAGCGTGAACGCCCCGCCCATCGCCCCGATCAGCAGCAGCCGCCACCAGTTGTACGGCCGGGCCACGATCGCCAGCACCCACATCGCCACCAGGAACAGCGTCAGCGTCGCCACGCTGGTGTCGGACTCCAGGTCCGTGGCGTGGTCGGCCCGCGCCAGCGCGTACGCGGTGAAGGTGGCCGTGCCGGCGATGATCCCGCCCGGGACGGCCAGCCGCAGCACCCGGCGGACGAACCCCGTCCGGGCCCGCTCGTTGTTGGGCGCCAGCGCCAGGAAGAAGGCCGGGATGCCGATGGTGAGGGTGGAGAGCACCGTCGAGTGCCGGGGCAGGAACGGGTAGGGCGAGTGCGTGAAGATCACCAGCAGTGCGAGCAGCACCGAGTAGACCGTCTTCACCAGGAAGAGCCCGGCCACCCGCTCGATGTTGCCGATCACCCGGCGGCCCTCGGCGACCACCGAGGGGAGGGTGGCGAAGGAGTCGTTCAGCAGCACGATCTGCGCGACGGCCTTGGTCGCGTCGCTGCCGGTGCCCATCGCCACGCCGATGTCGGCGTCCTTGAGCGCCAGCACGTCGTTCACGCCGTCGCCGGTCATCGCCACGGTGTGCCCGCGCGACTGCAGCGCGCCGACCAGCTCGCGCTTCTGCTGGGGGGTGACCCGGCCGAAGACGGTGGTCCGCTCGGCGGTGTCGGCGAACTCCACCGGGTCGGCGGGCAGCCGGCGGGCGTCCACCGGGTTCTCGGCACCGGGCAGGCCCAGGTGCGAGGCGACCGCGCCGACCGAGACGGCGGCGTCGCCGGAGATCACCTTGGCCTGGACGCGCTGCCCCTCGAAGTAGCGCAAGGTCTCGGCGGCGTCCTCGCGCAGCCGCTGCTGGAGCACCACCAGGGCGAGCGGCTGGAGGTCGGCGGCCGGATCCGGCGCGTCCAGCGGGACGGGTGTGCGCCCGAGCAGCAGCACCCGCAGGCCCTTGGCGCCCAGCTCGTCCACCTCGGCCAGGGCCGGGTGGCCGGCGGGCAGCAGCACGTCCGGGGCGCCCAGCAGCCAGCTGGCCTCGCCGCCTTGCGGTTCCAGCAGCTGCACGCCGCTCCACTTGCGGGCGGAGGAGAACGGCATCGCCTCGATCACCCGCCAGTCGCCGGCGGGGCTGCCGCCCGCGGTGCCGCCCGCGTCGTCCCGGCCGTACGCGTCGATGACGGCCTGCATGGAGGGGTTGGGGCGGGCGTCGGCGCCGGCCATCACCCCGAGCGCGCGCTTGACGACGTCCGGGTCGGCGAGGGCGTGCCGGGCCGGCGGGGCGTCCGGGTGCGGGTGGCCGCCGGGGTGCGGGTGGCCGTCGGCCTCCGGCGGCTGCGGCAGGGTGCGCAGCTCGACGACGTCCATGCCGCCCTCGGTGAGGGTGCCGGTCTTGTCCAGGCAGACGGTGTCCACCCGGGCCAGCCCCTCGATCGCGGGCAGCTCCTGCACCAGGCACTGCTTGCGGCCCAGCCGGACGACGCCGATCGCGAAGGCCACCGAGGTCAGCAGGACCAGCCCCTCCGGGACCATCGGCACGATGCCGGCGATCATCCGGCGGACGGCCTCCCTCCAGTCCCGGCCCTCCACCGCGAGCTGGCTGATGATCAGACCGATCGCGGTGGGGACGAGCAGCCAGGTGATGAACCGCAGGATGCTGTCGATACCGCTGCGCAGCTCCGACTTCACCAGCGTGAACCGGCTGGCCTCCTCGGCCAGCTGCGCGGCGTACGCCGCGCGGCCGACCTTGGTGGCGGTGAACGCGCCCGCGCCGGCCACCACGAAGCTGCCGGACATCACCTGGTCGCCGGGCTGCTTGAGGACGGGGTCGGGCTCGCCGGTGAGCAGCGACTCGTCGATCTCCAGGCCGTCCGCCTCGGTGACCTCGCCGTCGACGATCACCTTGTCGCCGATGCCGAGCAGCACGGTGTCGTCCAGCACGATCTCGCCGGTGGCGATCTGCTGGACGGTGCCGTCCCGGCGGACCTCCGGCCGGGCCTCGCCGATCAGCGCGAGGCTGTCCAGGGTCTTCTTGGCGCGCAGCTCCTGGATGATGCCGATCGCCGTGTTGGCGACGATGACCAGGCCGAACAGGCCGTCCTGGAGCGGGCCGACGACCAGGATGATCCCGAACATCACGCCGATGATCGCGTTGAACCGGGTGAAGACGTTGGCCCGGACGATCTCCCGGGTGGAGCGGCTGGACCGCACCGGGACGTCGTTGACGTCGCCGCTCGCGACCCGCTCGGCCACCTCGGCGGCGGTCAGCCCGCCGCGCCTGCCGGGCAGCAGGCCGAGCGGGTGGGCGCCGTCGTGCCGGTCCCCGGGCGTCTCTTCGGCAGGCTGCGCAGGGTGCGTCATGGCACCGACTCTACGGGCGCCTTATGTCCGATGCGTGCTACTAAAGGACTATTCAGTCCGACTGGGTGGCCGGGTCCGTGCCGTCACCGGCGGCGGCCTGCGACGCGGCCTCGGCGGCGCGGTCGCGGGCGATGGCGTCCCGGCGGGCGCGGCAGTACCAGAGGCCGATCAGGCCGAGGCCCGCCCCGGAGAGGCAGATCCACGGCCAGCTGCCGTGGCCGTGGTCGGAGAGGGTGCCCTGGAAGGGGAGCAGGACCAGGAAGGCGACGAACCACAGCACCGTGCCACCGCCGACGATGGCGACGTCGTTGGCCTCCAGCGGCGGGGGCGAGGGGTGCAGCGGGCTCTTCGGCATGAGCCCTAGCGTACGGGGCGGGGCGCGGTTGTCCGCCACCGCGCGGGCCGCATCCGGGCGCCTTCGGCGGGCGGGGCCGGGCGGGTGGCGGGGTGGAGGTGGGGCGGTGCCGGCGTGTGGGTGGGGCGGTGCGGGGCGGGCTCGGGCTCCCCGTTCGTTCTACGCGCGAAGATAGCGCGTGTGCGATCGGGGAACTCATACTTGTGATTCCGGTTGGCCGCGCCATGCCCAGGACGCCTGTGTTCGAGCCCGTCCCACCGGGCCCGCCCGGCCACCGTCGCTCCGGGCGTCCACCCTCTCCTCAGCCCCCACCAGAGGACGCACGCATGCCTGTGGTCCAGCCGACCACCGAGTCGCCCGAGCCCGCCTCCAGCGCACCGAAGCCCCCCGCCGGTGCGCTGGACCGCTACTTCCGGATCTCCGAGCGCGGCTCCACCCTGTCGCGCGAGATCCGCGGTGGCATCGCCACCTTCTTCACCATGGCCTACATCCTGGTGCTCAACCCGATCATCCTGGCCAGCGCCACGGACATGACCGGAGCCCACCTGGACAGCGCCCAGCTGGTCACCGCGACCGCCCTCACCGCGGGCCTCACCACCCTGCTGATGGGCGTGATCGGCAACGTCCCGATCGGCCTCGCCGCCGGCCTGGGCGTCAACACCATCGTCGCGCTGCAGCTCGCGCCCAGGATGACCTGGCCGGACGCCATGGGCATGGTGGTGCTGGCCGGCTTCGCGATCATGATCCTGGTCGCCACCGGCCTGCGCGAGCGCGTCATGAACGCCGTCCCGCTCGGCCTGCGCAAGGCGATCGCGATCGGTATCGGCCTCTTCATCTGCCTGGTCGGCCTGGTCGACTCCGGTTTCGTCAGCCGCATCCCGGACGCCGCCCACACCACCGTCCCGCTCCAGCTCGGTGGCAACGGGCACCTGCTCGGCTGGCCGGTGCTGGTCTTCGTGCTCGGCCTGCTGCTCACCCTGGTGCTGGTCGTCCGCAAGGTGCCCGGCGCGATCCTGATCTCCATCGTCGTGATGACCGGCCTCGCCGTGGTGATCGACAAGGTCGCCGACATCCCGGCGATGAACTGGGGCCTCACCGTCCCCAGCTGGCCCGGGAACCCGGTGGCCGCCCCCGACTTCGGCCTGGTCGGCAAGGTCAGCCTGTTCGGCGGCTTCGAGAAGGTCGGCGTCCTCACCGGCGTCCTCTTCGTCTTCACCGTGCTGATGTCCTGCTTCTTCGACGCGATGGGCACCATCCTCGGCGTCGCCGACGAGGCCCACCTGCTGGACGAGAAGGGCGACCTGCCCGGCATCAACAAGATCCTGATGGTGGACGGCATCGCCACCGCCGCCGGCGGCGCGACCTCCGCCTCCGCCAACACCTGCTTCGTGGAGTCGACGGCCGGCGTCGGCGAGGGCGCCCGCACCGGCTTCGCGTCGATCGTGACCGGCGCCTTCTTCCTGGTCGCCCTCTTCCTGACCCCGCTCGCCACCATGGTCCCCGCCCAGGCCGCCACCCCGGCCCTGGTCACCGTCGGCTTCCTGATCCTGGCCAACTCGATCAAGGACATCGACTGGGCCGACTACACGATCGCCGTCCCGGCCTTCCTGACCATGGTGATGATGCCGTTCACCTACTCCATCACCAACGGCATCGGCTTCGGCTTCATCGCCTTCTGCGTCCTGCGCCTCGCCGCCGGCCGCGGCCGCGAGGTCCCGATCGCGATGTACGCCGTCTCGGCGGTCTTCGCCTTCTACTACCTGATGCCGGCCCTCGGCCTGCTCTGATCCGTCGATGCCGCCCGCGGCCCCGCACCCGTTCCGGCCGGTGCGGGGCCGCGGGCGTTTCAGAAGGAGGAGATCCGCAGCCCGGCGAGCTCCTCGGCGCGGTTGACCAGATCGGCCGGCCGGACCGGCGCGGAGGACGCCAGCGCGGCCATGCACAGGCCCGGGACGTCGACCGTCGTGGGCCACCAGTCGGCCGGGCCGGGGAGGGCGGAGACCACCCAGCGGCCTCCGAGCGGTGGGGTTCCGTCGCCGAGCCAGGCCCACCGGACGCGGTGGACGCAGTACAGGTACTCGCCGACCACGGCCATCAGCATCGCGAAGAGCCGGAGCCGGTGCCTGTCGGACAGGCCGGCCGGGTCGTCCAGCCCGAGTCCGGCCAGCTGTTCGCCGAGCACCCGGATCGCGGCACCGGGATCGGTCTGCATCAGGTCGGCCCGCGCGCCGACCGAGTCGAGGATGTCGGAGGTGAAGTCCCGGTTCTCGGCCGCCCAGTCGGCGGGGTCCTTGGGCTGCTTGTCGTGGTCTTCCATGCGGTCTGGATAGCACGGGCGGGAGAGCGTTCGCACGCCTGTGCCGGTGCGGCCGCGGGGCGGGCTCGGTGCTGTCCGCCCGAAGCGGCGGTCGTCCCGGGGGCGGGGTGCCGACTCCGGCCCCGGGTTCGGGCGGGGCAATGCCGGGCTTCGCCTGCGTACGGCGTGCGGGCTGGGGCAGAATCAGCCACGCCGACGGGGGGGCGCAGGTGACCGGCCGGGCGGCGTCCGATCACGTGGGGGAGCACATTGGTCGTCGGGCCCATTCCGATTCCCGGGCATCTGAAGTTGCCGGCCGGGCGGCAGGGCGTTGCCAGGCGCCTGCGCCGGAGCTGGCGCTCGCGGAAGGCCCTCACGGGCACCACGCAGTGGGTCATCGACTGGGGGATCCCGATGGCCACCGGCCTGGGTGTCCTCTACCTGTTCGCGGCGCGGGCGGGAGGCGCGGGCTCCGTCTACCGGACCCTCACCCTGATCGATCCGCCGAAGCACGTGCTCCTGTGGGTGGCGTCCCTGCTCGGCTGGCTCCTGGTGCCGGCCATCATCGGTGGATTCGCCGGGCACATCATCGCCCAGCGCATCAGCAGCGTGAAGGCGATCTCGACCAACAGCATGTTCCGGCGCCGACCGCTGAGCCGGCGCCTCAGGCCGCCGGGGCTGATCGACGACCTCGGGCCGTACTTCCACGGCACCTACGCGCAGCAGGAGTTCGTCGACGCCTGGGTCCGGGTGGTCCACCGCAACGACTGGACGAGGGCCCAGGACCACTGGGAGGTCTACATCCGGGACCTCATGTCGACCCAGCAGTACGCCCACCTCGACCGGCACGAGTGCCTGCGCCAGGCGCAGAACGCGGGCCGGATCGTGCTCAGGTTCACGGGCCGGACCGGGGACTGCATCGTGTGTGACAGGAGGCGGTGACCGGTGCGTTCCGAGGACGCGGTCGAGATCGTGCGGGCCACCCTGGCCCTGGCCTTCCCGACCGCCAGCGCGGAGGGGCTGACCCGGGCCGCGGAGACGGTGATCCGGTGGGGGTCGGAGGAGAGCGCCCAGCAGCTCGACGAAGAGCTGACCACCCGCATGCTGCTCGACCTGCTGGGGGCGGCCGGGGTGTCGCCGGCCGACTTCCGGCCCGCTGAGCCCGGCTGGCTGGCGCGGCGGTACGAAGGGGCCGCGCGGTACCGGACCTGGTCGCACTCCCAGGGCATGCCCCGGTTGCCCTTCCTCCCCCGGCCTCTGGACGAGCCGATCGAGCCGACCGGTCCCGACGGCCCGGACGGTCCGGACGGCCCGGACGGCCCGGACGGTCGAGGCTCCGCGTTCGAGCGCTGACCGACGCGGCGGCTGCGCCTGCCCCGGAGCGGGAAGTCGGCGGGTCCGACCTCCCACTCCGCGGGGACTACTGCACGCAGAACTCGTTGCCCTCGGGGTCGGCCATCACGACGTGCTCGCCGCCCGGCTCCTTGACGTGGCGCAGGGCGGTGGCGCCGAGGGCCTCCAGCCGCTCCACGGTGGCGTCGCGGTCGGCGGGGCCGGGGTGGAGGTCGAGGTGGAGGCGGTTCTTGGTGGTCTTCGGCTCGGGGACCAGCTGGAAGAGCAGACGGTGGCCGAGGCCGGTGTCGCTGACGGGGTCGAAGGGCTCGTCGGGGTGGCGGACGGCGGCCAGGGCCCGGAAGGCCGGGTGGCCGTCGACCTCGGTGAGGAGGTCGGGGGTGACCGCGCCGGCCGACAGCAGGCGTTCGATCAGGGTGCTGTGGTCCTCGATCCGGTACTCCAGGGCGGCGGCCCAGAACGCGGCCTGGCGGTGCGGGTCGGCGCAGTCGATGACGAGCTTCCAGTGCAGAGGCATGCCCCCGTGTATAGGGGGTGCGCGGCGCGTGATCAATCACCGGCGTGAAGGATCTGTCAAAAATGGGTCTGTGTAGGGCAGTTGGTGGTGGGCATACTGCCTGGACGGGAGACGGGGAGGGGGCTCTACCGATGGTGCAACAGGATCCGCCCGGGGGAGACGAGGCGAAGCTGCTGCCGGAGCTGTTCCGGACGGCGGACCAGGCCTCGCTGGACGGTCAGCGCGAGACGCTGCGCTGGTACCGGGGGCTGATCGGGATGCTGGTGATCGCGGCGGTGGTCGGCTCGCTGCCGGGGCCGGAGCACCAGGGGGACAGCGACATCACGCCGCTCTTCTCGGTGGTGGCGTTCCTGGTGGCCGGCTACTTCTGGTCACGGCTGCGCCGCAGCAACCCGCAGGGGCGGTGGTACGAGGCGCGGGCGGCGGCCGAGTCGGTCAAGACGCTCGCCTGGAAGTACTCGATGCGGGCCCGGCCGTTCGACGGCGAGGCGGAGTCGGCGGAGGTGGACCGCGGCTACCTGCTCCAGCTGGAGGACGTGCTGCACGCCTTCGAGGACCCGGAGATCGTGCCGCCGGGCACCGTCCCGGAGATCACCCCGGAGATGCGCCGGGTGCGGGCGGACAGCCTGGTCGCGCGCCGGACGCTCTATCTGCGCACCCGGGTGGAGGGGCAGCGCACCTGGTACCGCTCGCGGGCCGAGGCGTGCGAGACGCAGGCGGTCTCCTGGGGGCTGGGGATCGCCGCGCTGATCATCATCGGTGCGGCGGCGGCGATCGCGCAGGCGGTCGGCGCGCTGCCGGTGCACATCTTCGGTGCCAGTTCGGCGGCGGCCGCCGCGGTGATCGCCTGGACCCAGCTGAAGCAGCTGCGTCCGCTGGCCGCCGCGTACCAGCTGGCCGCGCGCGAGCTGGAGAACGTCGGCAACCAGCTCTCCGACCTCGACCTGAAGGCGCCGGACGCCGAGCCGCGGTGGGCCCGGTTGGCCGCCGAGGCGGAGGACGCGGTCTCGCGCGAGCACACCACCTGGCGGGCCCGGCGCGCCTTCCCCCGCTGAGACCGGCGAGGACCGGCGAAGACCGGCGAGGACCGCCGGGGCACTGCCGGAGGGGCCGCCCGGTAGGGCGCGGAATCGGGAGGTCGTGGGGAGATCGGGCGAAGCGTCCGGGGTGCCGTCGGCACAGGTGTGCAAGGTGGGTGAGGGTCGGCCGGGGAAGCCCCGGCCGTAATCGTTACGTGTCCATGCCCTGGTTTCATCGCCTGCGCGCACGACGTCAGTCACTGCCCGGAGGCCCCCTTTGCGCGTTCTTCTGATCGCCACCGCGTTCAACAGCCTGACCCAGCGCGTCCACACCGAACTACGCGAGCGCGGTCACGAGGTGGCCGTGCAACTCGCGCTCGGCGACGAGCAGATCCGGGCCGCGGTGGCCCGCACCGACCCCGAGCTGATCGTCTGCCCGATGCTCACCAAGGCGATCCCGGAGGACGTCTGGTCGACCAGGACCGTCCTGATCGTCCACCCCGGCCCCAAGGGCGACCGGGGCCCCTCCTCGCTCGACTGGGCGATCACCGAGAACGCCGAGCGGTGGGGCGTGACCGTCCTGCAGGCGGTGGCGGAGATGGACGCCGGGGACATCTGGGCGTCCGTCGAGTTCCCGGTGGAGGCCTGCGGCAAGAGTGAGCTCTACCGGGGCGAGGTCGCGGACGCCGCCGTGGAGGCGGTGCTGCTCGCGGTCAGCCGCTTCGAGGGCGGGCTGTTCACCCCCGAACCGCTCGACTACGACCGGCCGGACGTCCGCGGACAGCTGCGGCCCTTCCTCAGGCAGGAGGCCCGCCGGATCGACTGGTCCGCCGACGACACCGCCACCGTGCTGCGCAAGCTGCGCGCGGCCGACTCGCAGCCGGGCGTGCTCGACGAGCTGTACGGCCGCGAGTACTTCCTGCACGGCGGCCACCGCGAGGACGAGCTGCGCGGCCCCCGGCCCGGCGCGGTGATCGCCACGCGGGACGGCGCGATCTGCCGGGCCACCGTGGACGGCGCGGTCTGGATCCCGCAGCTGCGCCCGCGCCGGACGCCCGGCGGCCCGGCCACCTTCAAGCTGCCGGCCGCGACGGTGCTCGCCGACCACCTCCACCGGGTCCGCGAGGTGCCCGTCACCCCGGCCTCGGCGGCCGGGCGGGACACCTGGTCGGAGATCCGCTACCACGAGCGGGACTCCGTCGGCTTCCTGGAATTCGCCTTCGCCGGCGGGGCGATGAGCACCGAGCAGTGCCGCCGTCTGCTGGCCGCCTACCGGGAGGCGGCGGACCGGCCGACCTCGGTGCTGGTGCTCGGCGCCCCCCGGGACTTCTTCTCCAACGGCATCCACCTCAATGTGATCGAGGGGGCGTCGTTCCCGGCGCTGGAGTCCTGGGAGAACATCAACGCGATGGACGACCTGGTCGAGGCGATCCTGACCACCACCGACAAGCTCACCGTCTCGGCGCTGGCCGGGAACGCGGCCGCCGGCGGGCTGATGCTGGCGATCGCCGCCGACGAGGTCTGGTGCCGGGAGTCGGCGGTGCTGAACCCGCACTACCGGCTGATGGGGCTCCACGGCTCCGAGTACTGGACGTACACGCTGCCCCGGCGGGTCGGCGCCGAGCAGGCCGAGCTGCTGACCACCCGACCGCTGCCGGTGGGCGCGGCCCGGGCCGAGCGGCTGGGCCTGGTGGACCGGACGTCGGGCGGCAGCGCGGCCGAGTTCCGCCGCTGGGTGGAGCGCGAGGCGGACCGGCTGGCGGGCTCGCCGGAGCTGACCGGCCGGCTGGTGGAGAAGAAGCGCCGCCGGGCCGAGGACGAGGAGGCGCGGCCGCTGGCCGACCACCGGACGCAGGAGCTGCGGCGGATGCACCGCAACTTCTACCGGGACGGCGAGCCGTACCACGGGCTGCGGCGCGACTTCGTGCACAAGGTCTGCCCGGTGGCCACGCCGGAGCACCTGACGGGGCTGCTCGGCCGGCCGGAGTGAGCGCGGTCGGGCGGGGGCGTCGCCGATCGGGCGACGCCCCCGCCCGATGCGGTGCTCAGCGCCCGCGCGGGGCCAGCGGGGCGGCCCGGCCGATCAGGACCGGCTGCGCGTTGACGGTGCTGCGGCTGGGCGAGACCGCGAAGGCCAGCGAGCCGAAGAAGATGTAGCAGCCCAGCCCGACCACCAGCGGGAAGATGAACTGGAGCGCCATCACGCCGCCCTGGGTGCCCTGTTCGGCGTCGAGCCGGACGGAGACCGCCGCCATCCCGGTGTAGTGCATGGCGCACACCGCGACGCCCATCACCGGGGCCGCGGCCAGCACGGCGACGGTGCCCTTGATGTTCAGCGCGGCCCAGAGCGCGGCCGTCGCGGCGAAGATCGCGATGCCGACGGAGAGGCCCACCGTGGTGTGGTCGTAGCCGATGTGGCCGGGCAGGACCATCGCGGCCATGCCGAGGTAGTGCATCGCCGCCACTCCGAGCCCGGTGGTGAGCCCGCCCGCGAGCAGCGCGGTGCGGCGGTGCCGGCTGTAGCCGACGGTGAAGATGCCGAGGCCGACCACCGCGATCGCGACGAGCAGGCTGAGCACGGTCAGCCCCGGGCGGTAGGTGATCTCGATCCCGGTGACGGAGAAGCCGAGCATCGCGATGAAGTGCATCGACCAGATGCCCGCGCCGAGCGACGTCGACGCGAACAGCAGCCAGTAGGTCCGGGTGCGGCCTGACGAGACCAGCGCCCAGCGGGCGCTGCGCAGGGCGACGAAGGCGCCCAGACAGGCGACGAAGTACGAGACCGCCGGCGTCACCCAGCCGAGGTCGGCATGGTGGATCTCACCCACGAGGAACTCCCTGGACGGGTTGGGGGAGGACTGACGCCAGGAATCGGGCGGACTCGTCGGCCGGGAACGGCCGGTCATGGGTGGCGGCAGTGCCGGGACGCGGTACGCGCGGCGTCGTGGTCCTGCCCGGGGGAGACCTGGCGTGTGGTGCCCCTGACAACGGGGGACAGTAACCACTACCGGTGAGTCGCACAATGTTCGGTCATTTGGTGAAAGTGCAGGTCAGAGGCGCTCTTCACGTGACCGGCAAGATCTCGCCACCAAGCCCTGACGCCGCCCGCGCATGCACACCCCGCCTGCGCATGTGCGGCTCGGAGCCGCCCCGGGCGCCCCGGGACGGCCGTGCCGCCGCGCCGTGACCGGGCCCCGCGGCGGTGTCGGGTCGCCCCCGCGGGTCACTCCAGCGGAGCCAGTCCGAACGGGTGGCCGGCCGGGTCGATCAGCACCTTGAGCGTGCGGCCGTGCTGGTACTGCGGCTCGGTGGCGCCGAGCGCGAGTGCCCGGGCGGTGGCCTCCTCCAGGTCGTCGACGTAGAAGTCCAGGTGGAAGTGCTTGCTGCCGTCGGGCTCGGTCCACGGCTCCGGCCGGTACCCCGTGACCCGGCCGAACCCGAGCGGGCTGCCGCCCTCGGGGTTGTCCAGGATGGCGAAGCGCTCGTCCACGTGCCTGGTCTCCCACCCGAGCAGCTCGCCGTAGAAGGCGGCCAGCGCGACCGGGTCGGCGCAGTCGATGGTGACCATGGCGAGGCGGGCGAAGCCGGTGTCGTTCTGCTCGGCCTGCTCGGCGGCGACGTCGGTCATTTCTGGTCGGCCCTTTCGCTGGGGGTGGTGCTGGTCGGCCCTTCCGTCGGGGGTGGCCTGGCGTCGGGGGTCCGCGCGCGTCAGGCCCCGGATCCAGCATCGCACCGGGAGCCACGGAGGGCACGGCCAGCGGCCCGGACCGGGGGAGCCCGCTCCGGGGGCCGGGGTCGGGGTGGCCGGTCGGCAGGAGCGGCGCGCATCCGTCCGGATCGGTGCGGTTCGGTGGATCGGTGCACTTCAGTACAGAATCGGCACGTTCCGGAGGGCTGCACCTGATGGTTCATTGGATAAAGTTTCGGCGGCTATATCGATGGATTGGTGTTCATAGGGGGATCTGATGGCGATCGAGCTGCCCGGCGAGGTGGCGACGCTCCTCGACTTCATCGGCATTCACTGGCCCTCGGTCAACGAGGACAAAGTCCGCGAATTCGGGCAGCACGTCAAGGAGTTCGCGAAGGGGCTCGAGGACCTGCACGCGGACTCGACCGCGACGGTCCATCAGCTCGGCGGGGCGTACGAGGGCGCGTCGTACGAGGCGCTGATCGCCAAGTGGGCGCTGATGTCCGACAAGCACTTCAACGAGGTCGTCCAGGCGGCCCACGTGGTGGCGAAGGCGCTGGACGTCGCCGCGGACGTGATCATCGCCATGAAGATGGAGGCGCTCGCCGAACTCATCCTGCTGGCCGCCTCCTTCGTCGCCGCCCAGGCCGCCGCCGTGGCGACCCTCGGCCTGGCGGAGGCCGGGGTGATCGCGATCCAGCAGGCCGGGCGCAAGCTGATGTCCTACCTGGCGCACCAGCTGGAGGACCACATCATCTCCGAGGTGATCGAGGCGGCGATCACCCCGCTGGTGGAGATCGTCTCGGGGGCGGTGGCCGGGTTGGTGTTCGAGGCGGCCGAGGCCGCGCTGAGCGGCGGCGGCGGTTCGGCGGGCACCCAGTTCAAGATCGACCCCGCGGTCGTGGAGACGCACGCCCGGGCCCTGCACGAGCAGGCGGACAAGGTCGCCCAGCACGCGCAGCTCTTCGGCGCCCGAGTGGCGGGGCTGAGCTTCGAATGACCGATCCGATCGTCAAGGCGCTGCAGAAGAGCGCCAAGCAGGTGGGCAAGGCCCTGGCCGACGACACCGGCAAGGCCGTCAAGAAGATGTACAAGCAGGCCGGCGACAACCTGGCCAAGACCGCCAAGCACCACAAGGACAACGACTCCAGCACCGCCCACGGCTTCAACGAGAAGGGCAAGGAGAAGGCCGCGCCGCCGCCCATGGCGGGCAGCGGCAGCGGGGGCGACGGCCCGAAGACGCCGCCCCGGAAGTACTTCATCCACGACGACGGCCGGGTCCAGGAGGTCAAGGACGGCAAGCTGGTCGACCTGGACGGGAGCGACAAGTCCCTCAAGACCCTGCTGGACGGGACCTCGGACAAGGTCAAGGACGCCTCCCCGGACGACCTGAAGTCGACGTACAACGCGAAGAAGTACAAGAAGTCCGACACGGACAAGGACGGCAAGCCCAAGCAGGACGAGAAGGTCGTCAGCAAGAAGATCGACATCCCGACCCAGCTGTCCCGGGCCGTGGAGGAGGCCCGGCGCGCCGAGGGCAACTACGGCGGCAAGAACTACGCCTCGCTCAGGTACCGGGACGAGCACGGCGAGTTCATCCTGGTCGGTCGCAGCGACTACGTCCGGAGCCACTCGGAGCGGTCGATCGGCAAGCCGCTGCTGGGCGGCAAGGAAGGCAACGTCAGCCACCTCTACACCGAACGGGCGCCCTGCCAGGCCGGTCCGAACTGCGAGCGCTGGCTGGCCCGGCACTTCGAGTCGGAGAATCCCGACCTGAAGGTCACCCACGGCGTGGACTACGACAACAAGGTCCCCACGAAGGACCGCGACTGGGGCCACAAGGCCTATCTGAACCAGCTCGAGGAGGACCACTTCACGGGCAAGCATGATGGCACGATGGGCACGAAGGACTTCGACGCGCAGGGGCAGCAGGACAAGGCGGCCTCCAACGCGAAGCACCCCGCGAAGAAGCACAAGGGCCTGTGACGGCCGAGTACGAAGGATGGATGACTGGTGCTGGTACAGATTGACTGGCCCGTGGTCGTCGAACGGGCCGAACCCGGTGATCTGCTGAGGTTCCGGCCCGAGGTGGCGGCCCGGATCTGGCCGGACGGCGACGGCGCGCGCTTCGTGACGGAGGTCGGGATCCCGCACTCCAACGGGCTCTTCCGGATCCTGGAGGAGTTCGCGGACCGGGATCCGGCGAGCCCGGAGCGGGCCTTCGCGACCTGGCCCGGTTCCGAGCCGGTCGACACCCCGCACGGCAGGTTGCAGCCGCTGGGCATGCTCTACCAGGCGGTCGTCCTCGTGCACCTCGGCGACGGCACGGTCTGGGCCTCCGACCCGGATGCCGAGATCGAGTACGAGCTGATCCACGGGGACGTCTCCTCGCTGGGCTACCTCGTCTACAAGTTCGAGGTGGAGCGGCCGGGGCCGGACGAGCGCCCGGACCCCAACGACTGGGCCGAGGTGGAGGAGCTCGTCCGCGAGGGGATGGAGCGGTGGGACTCGCTGCCGTTCAAGAGCGAGTTCTGGACGTCGTTCCTCGACTCCTACCCCATGCTCTGAGAGGGCCGGTCAGGACGTGAACGCGGACAGGGACGACGACGAGCTGACGGCGGCGCTGCTGGCGCACTTCGGGCCGCGGGGCCTGCGGGCGCTGCCGATCGCGCCCGCGGGGCCGTTGCGGCACCCGGGGCTGCCGCTCCAGGTGGGCCCGTACTTCCGGGCGGCCGAGGAGGCGGACCCGCTGTCGGTGGGCGAGTACGCGGCCGCGGCCGGGCTGGACGCGGGGCCGGCCGCCGGGCAGCTGCGGATCGGCACGGACGGCGGGGCCGAGCTGTACTTCGCGCCGGACCGGTCGGTGCGGGCCGTGCTGCCGGGCGAGGAGCCGGTCGACCTGCCGGTCTGTTCCGGCGTGGCGGCGTTCGCGGCCGGGCTGCTGCTGCTCGACCGGCTGCTGCCGGCGGTCGCCGCGACCGACCGGCCGGAGGAGGCCTTCGCCGCCTACCGCGAGTTGCGCCAGGGCCTGCTGGCGGTCGACCCCGCCGCGTTCGAGGACCGCGAGGGCTGGTGGCCGCGGGTGCTGGACGACCTGCGGCGCCCCCTGAACGTCGAGTCGTCGGCGGCCTTCGAGGTGGCCGACGAGCAGGGTGAGCGGCGGATCGTCACGCAGGTGGGCGGCCCCGGGCTGCTGCACCCGGAGGAGGTGCTGTGGCACCGCCTCCGGGCGGACGGCGTCGAGGCCGAGCAGGTGGTCCGGGTGCACTGCGAGCTGGAGCCCTGCATGATGCCCGGGCACTACTGCGCGCGCTGGATGGCGCAGGAGTTCCCGCAGGCGGAGTTCACGCACAGCTTCGAGTACGGGGAGACGGCCACGTCCCGCGAGATCGGGGTCAAGGCATTGATGATCAGCCTGGCCGAGCGGCAGGGCTGAGTCCGGGCGGGGCCGAGTCCGGGCGGGGCCGATTCCGGACAGGGCACGGGCCCGAGCCGGGCCGGGCCCGCGCAGGGCCGGTCCGGGCACGGTGGGAACACGGGAGAGGGAAGCAGGGGAATGGTGCGGGACGGGCGACGGATGCCGCCGCTGGGGGCGGGGCGCAGGGCGGCCGGACTGGCACTGCTCGGCTGGCTGGACGACTCGCGGGCGCCGCGGCTCTGCCGGGTGGCGGGGCCGCCCGGGGCCGGCAAGTCGCACCTGCTGGCCTGGCTGGTCCGCGGCGGCACCGCGGAGGGGGTGCCGGGCGAGCGGCGGATCCACGCCGTGCTGCCCGCCGCCGGGGCCACCGTCCGGACGGCGGTCTGGTCACTGGGGCGCCAGCTCGACCTGGTCGCGCACGCCCCGGGCCCGCTGATCGGGGCGATCGCGGCGGACGGCCGGCCGACCCTGATCTGCGTCCCCGGGCTGGACGCGGCCGAGGACCCGGCCGGCCTGGTGACCGGACTGCTCGACCCGCTGCTCCGGCTGCCCGGCGTGCGACTGGTGATCGAGGCGACCACCGGGGGCGCGGCCGCCGGGGCGTTCACCGCGGTGCCCGCGCCGGCGGTGCTGGACCTCGGCGATCCGCAGTGGACGGACCGGGCGCGGTTCGCGCAGTGGGCGGCGGCCCGGGGCGGCGACGCGGCCGCCTACCCGCTGCCCGGCCCGGCCCTCGGGACGCCGGCCGCCCCGCCGGTGCCGCCGGCGCTCCCGGCCGGTGCCGACCTGCGGTCCGCCGGTGAGGAGGCGCTGTCGGCGCTCTGGGCGGCCGCCGCGGCCGGTGGCGACCCCGGCCCGCTGGCCGCCGACCCGCTGCTCTACGCGCTGGCCCGCCCCGTCCCGGTGACGGCGGCCGTCGAGCGGCGGGACGACGCGCTCGGCCGGGCCTGGCGCGCCGCCGGTCCGGCCGTGATCGAGGAGCCCGACCCGGCCGTCCGGGCCGCCGTGCTGCGGACCAGGCTGCTGGGCGCGGACCCGGCCGCCGCGGCCGCCGCGGCCGTCCTCGCGCAGCTGCCCGCGCCCTGGTCCGGGCGCTGGGCGCGCTGGGAGGGCGCCGACCGGGACTGGCCGGGCCCGTCCGTCGCGATCACCGCGGGGGCGGGGCCGTACCTGTCGCAGGTGCTGGTGGCCGACCCGACCGGCGCGGTGCGGACCTTCGACGCCGCGACCGGCCGCCGCGTCGGGGCCGTGGTGGTGCCGTCCCCGCGCCCGCTGCGGGGGCTGGCGGTGACGGCGGGCGGCTCCGCGGTGCTGCTGGACGCCTGGGGCCGGGCGGAGCTGGTGGTCGCGGCCGAGCCGCGGCCCGGGCTGGACGCGTACGGGCTGATGGCGGCGCTGGACGCGGTCCGCGCGGTGGCCGGCGGCCCGGGCGGCGGCCTGAGCGCCGTGGCGGCGATCGGCGGGCTGGCCGACTCCGCGCCGGCCTTCGGCGACGCGGCCGGAGCCGTGCACTGGTACCAGGACGGCAGGGTGGTGACCGAGCGGCTGCACCACGGGCCGGTCACCGCGCTGGCCGGCGCCGCGCTGGGCGGCGGACCGCTGTCCGATCCCGAGATCCCGCTGCTGGTGAGCGGCGGTTTCGACGGCGCCGTCCGGCTCTGGGGTCCGCGTTCGGCGCCGATGCCCGAGCCGTCCGACCGGCGCGGCTGCCCGGTGACGGCGGTGGCCGCCGGGGCGACGGCGGCCGGTCCGGTGGTGGCCGCGGCCTGGTCCGACGGGCTGGTCCGGGTGCGTGACCTCGGCACCGGCGGGGTGCTGGACCTGCGGACCGGCTCGGAGGTCTGGTCGCTGGCCCTGGCCGGGACGCTGCTGGTGCTGGGCATGCCGGACGGCCTCGCCGCGGTGGACACCCGGCCCCGGACGCCCGGGTACGGGGCGCCGGCCCCCGAGCTCCGGGCGGGCGCGGAAAGCAATTTTCCTTAGCGAGAGTAATGACATAGACTAAGGACATGCCCGAGATGTCCGAGCAGGACCTCGCAGCCGTCAATCAGCTGCGGTCGTCCACCATGCGCCTCTCCCGCCGCCTGCGTCACCAGCGGGTCGAGGAGTCGCTCAGCCCTACCGAGATGGGGGTGCTGGGCACCCTCGCGCGCTGCGGGAAGGCCACGCCGGGTGAGCTCGCCCGGAAGGAGCACGTACAGCCGCCCTCGATGACCAGGATCGTCGCGATGCTGGAGGAGAAGGGCCTGGTGCGGCGGGAGCCGCACCCGGAGGACCGCCGGCAGGTGGTCGTCAGCAGTACCGAACAGGCGGAGGTGATCCTCGCGGAGAGCCGCCGCCGCCGCAACGTCTGGCTCGCCGAGCTCGCCGAGGGTCTGGACGAGGAGGAGTGGGCCGCCCTGCGGGCGGCCGCGCCGGTGCTCTACAAGCTCGCACACCTGTAAGACACGCTCTGGGCCCAGCCGTTCCGGTCAGCCGCCGGAGGACGAAGGAGAACCGCATCACCGCAGCACCGACCACCGACACCAGGAACGCGACGACCCCCCGACGGGTCGTCGCGTCGCGAGGGGAGAGCACCGTGACACCGCCGGCCGCAGCCAGCGCCGCCATCCGCACCGACGACCCGACCACCGAACCCGCCGCGGCCACCGCCGCGGCCGCCGACGCCCAGGCACCCGCCCCGACGGGGCTGCCGGGCAACGGCGACGACGACCCCGACGAACGCACCGCGGCGGTCACCCCCGCCGCTCAGGAATCCCCGACCGGAGCCCGCTTCACCCGGCCCGGAGGGATGTTCTCCTCGCTGCGCGTCCGCAACTACCGTTACTACTTCGCCGGCCAGGTGGTTTCCAACACCGGTACCTGGATGCAGCGGATCGCCCAGGACTGGCTGGTCCTCAGCCTCACCGGCAGCCCGCTCGCGGTCGGCATCACCACCGCCATGCAGTTCCTGCCGATGCTGCTGCTCGGCCTCTTCGGCGGCGTGCTCGCCGACCGGATGCCCAAGCGCCGGCTGCTGATCTACACCCAGGGCGCAATGGGCCTGCTCGCCGTGGGCCTGGCCGTGCTGACCATCGGCGGCGTGGTGACGCCGTACTACGTGTACGCGTTCGCGCTGCTGCTCGGCCTCGTCACGGTGGTGGACAACCCCACCCGGCAGGCCTTCGTCTCCGAGATGGTCGGCCCCAAGGACCTCGCCAACGCGGTCAGCCTGAACGCCGCCAACTTCCAGACCGCCCGGCTGGTCGGCCCCGCCGTCGCGGGCCTGCTGATCGCCGCGGTCGGCAGCGGCTGGGCCTTCGCGGTGAACGCGCTCTCGTTCGCCGCCGTGATCGGCGGGCTGCTCGCCATGCGACCGGGCGAACTGCGCCCGACCGCGCCGATCGCCCGCGAGAAGGGGCAGTTGAGGGAGGGGCTGCGGTACGTCAAGGAGCGGCCCGAACTGCTCTGGCCGATGGTGCTGGCCGGTTTCATCGGCACCTTCGGGTTCAACTTCCCGACGCTGCTCTCCGGGTTCGCCCACGACACCTTCAAGGTGGGCGCCGGGCAGTACGGTCTGCTGAACACCGCGATGGCGGTCGGTTCGCTGGCCGGCGCGCTGCTCGCGGCCCGTCGCGGCGCCCCCAGGCTGCGCCGGCTGGTCGCCGCCGCGCTGGCCTTCGGCGCGCTGGAGGTGCTGGCCGCCTTCGCGCCCGACTACTGGTCCTTCGCGCTGCTGCTGACCCTGATCGGGGTGTTCGGGCTGAGCTTCAACACCTCGGTCAACTCGATGCTCCAGCTGGGCACCGACCCCGAGATGCGGGGCCGGGTGATGGGCCTGCTGGTCCTGGTGTTCACCGGCGGCACGCCGATCGGCGCGCCGGTCGTGGGCTGGGTGACGGCCTCGTACGGGCCCCGACTCGGGCTGCTGGCCTGCGGGTTGGTCTCGGCGCTGGCGGCCGGCGTGGTCGGCCTGGTGCTGGCCCGCAGCGCGGACCTGCGGGTCCGGGTCGATCTGCACCCGGGCCGCGGCGGACGGGTGGTGGCCTTCGTGCCGCGCACCGTCACCCCCGCCAAGTCGGAGCTGGCCGCCGCCTGCTGACGGACCGTCGGCCCCGGGCGCACCGCTCGGGCGCACCCGGGGAGCGGGGTCAGAGCCGGATCTCCAGGATCTGGCCCCGCCAGGGCCGGCCCTTGTACTCGGACTCGAAGGACTCGGTCTCGGTGAACCCGAGCGCCCGGTACTGGCCGACCAGGCGGCGGTCCTCGCTCGCGTAGCAGTCCACCCGGACCAGGCCGATGCCGCGCCGGCGGGCCTCGTCGAGGGCGTCGGCGATCAGCGCGGCGCCGATGCCGGAGCCCTTCAGCGAGCGGTCGGTGACCAGGTTGCGGATGTACAGCTCGCGCTCGTCGACCGGGGTGGCGTAGGCGTTGGCCTGCTCCGAGACCACGCAGCAGCCGATCGCGCGGCCCTCGTCGTCCGTCGCCAGCCGGATCAGGAACGGCTCGGCGGTGTAGCCCTCGATCCGGTCGATCATGGCCGGGTTGGTGCTCCAGGGCTGGTCGCCCCACTGGTCGGCCCGGCCCCGGGCGGCGAGCCAGGCCACCGCGCCGTCGAGCAGCGAGAGGATGTCGGCGGTGTCGGCGGGTCCGCCGGTACGGATCTTCATGAAAAAGGTTCTAGCCCAAACCGTGAGGAGAGGGAAGATGAGCCCATGAGGCTCTTTGTGGCGGTGTTGCCGCCGGTCGAGGCGTTGCAGGGGCTCGTCGACGCGGTGGCCCCGGTGCGCGATCTGCCGGGGGCGGACCGGCTGCGCTGGACGTCGGTCGAGGGCTGGCACCTGACCCTGGCCTTCCTCGGCGAGGTGCCGGTGGAGCGGCTGCCGGAGCTGGCGGACGGGCTGGCGGCGGTGGCCGGGGTGCACGCCGTGCACCGGCTGCGGCTCGCGGGCGCCGGGCGGTTCGGCGACCGGGTGCTCTGGGCCGGGGTGGAGGGCGAGGCGTGGGCGCTGCGGCGGCTCGCCGAGGCCGTGAACGAGGCCACCGCGGACGTCGTCGGCGAGGTGGACGCGTTCCGCTTCCACCCGCATCTGACCCTCGCCCGGGCCGGGTCCTCCCGGGGGCACCGGCGGGCGGTGCAGCGGCTGGCGGCGGCCGAACTGGACTCGCTGGCGCTGGCGCTGGGCGAGTACCGCGGGCCGGAGTGGGAGGCCGCCGAGCTGCATCTGATGAAGAGCGAGCTCGACGGCGGGTTCGCGCACTACGAGACGGTCGCCTCCTGGCCGCTGGCGCGCTGGAGCTGAGGCCCGCTCGCCGGGCCGGTGGCGGCCGGGGCCGGGCCCCCGTGCGTCCGGGCCGGATCGCCGCTCCTCGGGGCCCGGCCGCCAGGCGTCGGGGCCGGATCCGCGCCGGTCAGGGCCAGACCCGCATGGCGTCGGCGGCCACCCGCTCCAGCTCGGCCCGCCCGGCGCCGTCGCGGGCCCGCTGGGACATCCCCTGGAGCACGGTGGCGGTGAACTGCGCCAGTGCCGCCGGGTCGGTCTCGGGGGGCTCGTGACCGGCCGCGACGTCCGCCCGGATCAGTGACTCCAGCCCCCGGACGTTGGCGACGCGGATCGCCCGGACCGCCTGTTCGACCTCGGGCGAGGTGCAGTTCACCGTCGAGCTGATCAGCAGGCAGCCCCAGGGGTGGTCCGGGTCGGTGGCCTGGGCCGCCGCCTCGCGCAGCATCCGGGCGATGCCGGCCCGGGCGGTGGGCTCCTCGGCCAGCGCGTGGGTCGCGTACGCGCCGTGGCTCTCCCGGTAGCGGGCGACGACCTCCTCGAAGAGCGCCCGCTTGTCGCCGAAGGCCGCGTACAGGCTCGGCGGGCGGATGCCCATGGCGGCGGTGAGATCGGCGACCGAGGTCGCCTCCCAGCCGCGCTCCCAGAACAGCCGGAGGGCCTGCTCCAGGGCCGCCTCGCGGTCGAAGGAGCGGGGGCGTCCGCGCTGCGGGGTGCGGGTGTCCGCACCGGTGGCGGCCGGAGTGCCGGCGGCGGGGGTGGTGGCCATGCGCTTATTCTATATCGACCACTACAGAAGCTCTGGTACGGTTCATTTCATTAGCGACCGCTACAGAAATGAGGGGGCGTAGCCATGCGCACGCTTGCGGGCAGGACGGCACTGGTGACGGGCGGCAGCCGGGGGATCGGGCGGGGCATCGCCGAGCGGCTGGGGCGGGACGGCGCGCTGGTCGCCGTCCACTACGGCCGCGACGCCGAGGCGGCGGAGCAGGTCGTCAAGGCGATCGGGGCGGCCGGCGGCCGGGCCTTCGCGGTCGGCGCCGAGCTGGGGGTGCCCGGCGACGCCCAGGCGCTCTGGGCCGGCTTCGACGCGGCCCTCGCCGCGCACGGCGGGGGCGAGGGTCTGGACATCCTGGTGAACAACGCCGGGATCGGCCAGTACGGGCGGATCCACGAGGTGGCCGAGGCGGACTTCGACCGGGTCTTCGCGGTGAACGTCAAGGCGCCGTTCTTCGTCGTCCAGCACGGCCTGGACCGGCTGCGGGACGGCGGCCGGATCGTCAACGTCTCGTCCGGGGTCACCCGGGTCGCGTTCCCGACGGCCGTCTCCTACGCGATGACCAAGGGGGCGCTGAACACCCTGACGCTGACCCTCGCCCAGGAGCTCGGCCCGCGCGGGATCACCGTCAACGCGGTGCTGCCGGGCGTCGTCGACACCGACATCAACCCCTGGCTGGCCGACCCGCAGGCACGGGCCGCCGCGGCCGGCTACTCGGCCTTCGACCGGGTCGGCGAGGCGGCCGACGTGGCGGACGTCGTGGCCTTCCTGGCCTCCGACGACGCCCGCTGGGTCACCGGCCAGAACCTGGATGCCAGCGGCGGATCGAACCTCGGCGTCTGAAGGCCGGCGGGCCGGAGGTACGCTCGATGACCGTGGATCCCAAGACTCGTATGCGTATCGTGACCGGCGCCCTGCTGCTGCTGCTGGTGATCGTGCTGATCAGCTCGCTCGTGAACAAGTAGCGCGACAGACGGAAGGGCCACCGCCCGCAGGCGGTGGCCCTCACGCGTGTGCCGGCCCGCTCGGGGCCGCGCGACCGCGGTGCCGATCAGGGCCGCGCGACCGCGGTGCCGATCAGAGCTGCTCGACCACGTAGTCGATGCAGGCGGTGAGCGCCTCGACGTCCGCCGGGTCGATGGCCGGGAACATCGCGACGCGCAGCTGGTTGCGGCCGAGCTTGCGGTACGGCTCGGTGTCGACGATGCCGTTGGCACGCAGTGCCTTGGCGACGGCCGCGGCGTCCACCGCGTCGTCGAAGTCGATCGTGCCGACCACCTGGGAGCGCTCGGCCGGGTTCGCCACGAAGGGGTTGGCGAACGACGACTTCTCGGCCCAGCCGTACAGCCGGGAGGAGGAGTCGGCGGTACGGGCGACCGCCCAGTCCAGCCCGCCGTTGCCGTTCAGCCACTCCAGCTGGTCGGCCAGCAGGAACAGGGTGGCGATCGACGGGGTGTTGTACGTCTGGTCCTTCGACGAGTTGTCGATGGCCGTCGGCAGGTCGAAGAACGGCGGGATGTAGCGGCCGGAGCCGGCGATCTCGGCGGCGCGCTCCAGGGCGGCCGGGGAGAACGTCGCCAGCCAGAGGCCGCCCTCGGCGGCGAAGGACTTCTGCGGGGCGAAGTAGTAGACGTCGGTCTCGGTGATGTCGACCGGCAGGCCGCCGGCGCCCGAGGTGGCGTCCACCAGGACCAGCGAGCCCTGGTCGCCGCCGGCCGGGCGCCCGATCGGCATCGCGACACCGGTGGAGGTCTCGTTGTGGGTGAGCGCGTAGACGTCCACGCCCGCCTCGGCGACCGGCAGCGGGTGGGTGCCCGGGGCGGTCTTGATCACGGTCGGCTCGCCCAGCCAGGGGGCCGCCTTGACCGAGGAGGCGAACTTGGAGGAGAACTCACCGAAGTCGAGGTGCTGGGACTTCTCCCGCACCAGGCCGAAGGCCGCGATGTCCCAGAAGGCGGTGGAGCCGCCGTTGCCGAGGACCACCTCGTACCCCTCGGGGAGGGAGAAGAGGCTGCTCACGCCCTCGCGCACGCGCTTGACCAGGTTCTTCACCGGGGCCTGGCGGTGCGAGGTGCCGAGCAGGGAGGTCTCGGTGGCGGCGAGGGCACTCAGGGCCTCGGGGCGCACCTTGGACGGGCCGCAGCCGAAACGGCCGTCTGCGGGCTTGATGTCAGCGGGGATCTGGATCTGAGCCACGGGCGGCAGCCTACCGGCCGCGATTGCGGAAGTGTTACGGCAGTCCGCCCGCTGAGATGCGATCTTTACGGCCCCGAGCTGCGGAAACAGCGGGTCCGACGGAGTGTCGGACCCGCTGCTCACCAGGCGTTTTCAGTGCGCGATGGCCTCGTAGCCCTCGATGTCGCGCGGGCTGCGCGGGGCGGGGCCGATGTAGCGCGCGGCGGGGCGGACGAGCCGGCCCGTGCGCTTCTGCTCCAGGATGTGCGCCGACCAGCCGGCGGTGCGCGCACAGGTGAACATCGAGGTGAACATGTGCGCCGGGACCTCGGCGAAGTCCAGCATGATCGCGGCCCAGAACTCGACGTTGGTGGCCAGCACGCGGTCGGGGCGGCGGTTGTGCAGCTCCTCCAGCGCGGCCTTCTCCAGCGCCTCGGCGACCTCGAAGCGCGGCGCGCCGAGCTCCTTGGCGGTGCGGCGCAGCACGCGGGCGCGCGGGTCCTCGGCGCGGTAGACGCGGTGGCCGAAGCCCATCAGGCGCTCGCCCTTGTCCAGCGCGTTCTTCACCCAGGCCTTGGCGTCGCCGGTGCGCTCGATCTCCTCGATCATGCCGAGCACCCGGGACGGCGCGCCGCCGTGCAGCGGGCCGGACATCGCGCCGACGGCGCCGGAGAGCGCGGCCGCGACGTCGGCGCCGGTGGAGGCGATGACGCGGGCGGTGAAGGTGGAGGCGTTCATCCCGTGCTCGGCGGCGGACGTCCAGTAGGCGTCGATGGCCTTGACGTGCTTCGGGTCCGGCTCGCCGCGCCAGCGGATCATGAAGCGCTCGACGACCGTCTCGGCCTTGTCGATCTCGCTCTGCGGGACCATCGGCAGGCCCTGGCCGCGGGCGGACTGCGCCACGTAGGAGAGGGCCATCACGGCGGCGCGGGCGAGGTCGTCGCGGGCCTGCTCGGCGGAGATGTCGAGCAGCGGCTTGAGGCCCCAGACCGGGGCCAGCATGGCGAGGGCGGACTGCACGTCCACCCGGATGTCGCCGGAGTGGACCGGGATCGGGAACGGCTCGGCGGCGGGCAGGCCCGGGTTGAACTTGCCGTCCACCAGCAGGCCCCAGACGTGGCCGAAGGACACGTGGCCGACCAGGTCGTCGATGTCGACTCCGCGGTACCGCAGGGCGCCGCCTTCACGGTCGGGTTCGGCGATCTCGCTCTCGAAAGCGACGACTCCCTCAAGCCCGGGTACGAAGTCGGACATGCGACGGCTCCTTCAGCTCTGTGATCGGCGGCCCGCCGTGGTGGGGCGGTTCGCCAGTGACCGAATGGTGGTTGGCACTCGGTGCCAGCGTGACAGGCACGGGGTGCATTGCGCCATACACCACAGCGGTGATGTTTCCCGCAGGACCGCCCGACCTTCATCCGGAGGCCGGTCGCGCCCGGCGAATCTCCGGAATCAATCACCGGTTTCCGGACAATTGCCCGTAGCTCGGACGGCCGAGCGGTGGCGAGACACCTTATCTCCCACCGGGGTTTGTCCGGAGGTAGCGGTGCCGGTTGCTTGTCGTACGGGATGATGTTGACGTGCAGACCCCGGAACGCGCCCAGTCGACGCCCTCGAGCCCCGCCTCCCGGATCCTGGCCGAGGAGGCCCGGCCCGGGCCGGACCTCACCGTGATGCGCAAGCACTACACCCACGAGGGCCTGGTCGAGGAGAAGCTCGCGGCGGACCCGATCGCCCAGTTCACCCGCTGGTTCCACGAGGCGGACGAGGCCGGCCTGGTGGAGCCGAACGCGATGGTGCTCTCCACCGCCGACGTCAGGGGGCGGCCGAGTTCGCGGACGGTCCTGCTGAAGGGCTTCGACCGGCGCGGCTTCGTGTTCTTCACCAACTACGGCTCCCGCAAGGGCACCGAGCTGGCCGCCAACCCGCAGGCGGCCCTGCTCTTCCCGTGGATCGCGCTGGCCCGCCAGGTGATCGTGCAGGGCCGGGTGGAGAAGGTCGGCCGGGACGAGACCGCCGCCTACTTCCGCACCCGCCCGCACGGCTCCCAGCTCGGCGCCTGGGCCAGCGAGCAGTCCAGCCCGGTCGGCAGCCGGGAGGTGCTGGAGCAGCGGTACGCGGAGCTGGAGCGCCGCTACCCGGAGGGCGAAGGGGTGCCGGTGCCGCCGTTCTGGGGCGGGTACCGGGTGGTCCCGGAGAACGTCGAGTTCTGGCAGGGCCGCGAGAACCGGCTGCACGACCGGCTCTGCTTCCTCGCCGACCCGTCGGCGCCCACGGGCTGGCAGGTGGAGCGGCTCTGCCCGTGAGCGGGCCGCGGGCGGCGCGGCCGGCGCGGCTGGACGGATGACAGCGGCGCGGTGCGACCGGGTTCCTGAAGATGGGTCAGGTGTAGGATGCGCGTCGCGGACCGGCTCCGAATCCGAACCGAGCCCGCTGGGCCGCGAGACCGAGTGAGGGACTGATGGGCGTCACCGATGCGGGAATCGGCTCGGGAATCGGCTCCGACCTGGTCGACGTCACCGCGCTGCCCCTCGACGGGCTCGACGGGCTGCCCGACACCGTCCTCGGCGACCTGCTCCGCCGGGTGGTCGGCGACGTCCTCGCCCCGGGCGCCGAGCCGGTCGCCGCGTTCCAGTCCGCGCTCTAGTCCGTCCGACGTCGCCCGCCCCGCGGGACCGGGTGCACCGAGGCCGCCGGCCACGGTCTTCGCCAACTCCCCGGCACGACCGGCCGGGTCCACGACATGCTGGGGGGAGAGCGGCGCAGTCGCGGCGTGAACGGGTCCGGGGGGTGCAGTGCGGCCGTACTTCTTCTTCAGCTACGCGCGGCGGGACTACGAGGCGGGGGACGCCTTCGTCGACCAGTTCTTCAACGACCTGCGGGACGAACTCGGCCGGATCGAGCCCGCCGCCGGTGCCGACGAGCTCGCCTACCGCGACACCGAGCGGCTGCGGCTGGGCGACAACTGGGAGCAGCAGCTGGCCCAGATGCTGGCCCGCTGCCGCGCCATGGTCGCGCTCTACTCCCCGGCGTACTTCGCCAGCCTGTACTGCGGCAAGGAGTGGACCGCCTTCCGCGGGAGGGTCCGCCGCCACCAGGAGCTGGCCGGCGACGTCGTCCCGGCGCTGATACCCGTGCTCTGGGAGTCCCTGCCGGACGAACTGCCCGACGAGGTCCTGAAGATCCAGTACGTCCAGCTCGGCATGGGCGACACCTACGTCCGCTCCGGCCTGCGCGACCTGCTGCGCACCGACCCGCTCGGGGCGGAGTACCGGCACGTCGTCCGGGTGGTCGCCGAGCGCGTCCGGGACGCGGCCGCCCGCCGGCTCACCGAACTGCCCGAGTTCGACCTGGGCGCGATCCGCGGCTACTTCCCGGTGGCGCCGCCGGTCCGGCCGGCACCCACCGCGGGGATGGTCCGGCTGTTCGTCGCGGCGGGCCGCGCCTCGGACGCTCCCGCCGGCCGCGCCCCCGCCGCCGCCGCGCCGGAGGGCGGCGTCCACCGCGGCGGCTGGTACGGCCCCAAGCCCTGGCACTGGGCGCCCTACCACCCGCCGACCCAGCCGTCCCTGGTGGTCCGCGCCCAGCAGGTGATCACCGCGGCCGGGCACACCACCACCCTGGAGGAGATCGGCACCGGCCTCGGCGAGAAGCTCGACCAGGCCCGGGAGGACAACCAGGTCAGCGTCCTGCTGGTGGACCCCTGGATGGCCGGCAGCGAGCGCTACCGGCCGGCGCTGCGCGAGTACGACGACCAGAACCACCCGGTCACCGGAGTGATGGTGCCCACCGGCAGCGACGATCCGCTCGCGGGCCCGGAGCGCGACGCGCTGTGGGCCGGCGTGCGCGGCGTGTTCCGCCGCAACTGGCTGCGCCGGAGCGATCCGGAGCACCTGTTCCGGGTCGCGGTGCCCCGGGAGAGCTTCGACGACCAGCTCACCATCATGGTGACGGTTGCTCAGAACAAGCTGATGGACGACAACTTCGATTGGGGGGACGATGTCGACGGTGCTGCCTTCGGCCTCGGCCCCGGCGGTGCCGACGCCGGTCCGGCGATGCCCGGGCTGGCCATTCCGGCGTGGCCGCCAGGCCCTCGCCGCAGCCCGGACGGCGCGGCGGTGCCGCTGAGGGGGGAGCAGGACGATGTTCGCTGAGCCCGGTGTCGAGCAGGAGCGGACCGGACCGGGTTCGGTCGTCACCTTCTACTCCTTCAAGGGCGGCACCGGCAGAACGATGGCCCTGGCCAACGTCGGGTGGATCCTCGCCAGCCGCGGCCTGCGCGTCCTGGTGGTCGACTGGGACCTGGAGGCGCCCGGCCTGCACCGCTACTACCACCCGCTGCTGGTCGACCCGGAGTTGCGCGCCACCGACGGCCTGATCGACCTGCTGCGCTCCTACGTCAAGCAGGCGCTCCCCTCCGCGGCCGGGCCGTCCAGCCTCACCCCCGGTGCCTGGCTGGACGAACCGGGCCGTCTCGACGGCTACATCTGCGGCCTGGCCCTCGACCTGCCGCCCGGCGGACGGCTCGACTTCCTGCCCGCCGGCCGGCAGAACGCGGCCTACTCCGCCGCCGTCACCAGCTTCAACTGGCGCAGTTTCTACCACGGCCGGGACATCCGCGGCGGGGAGTTCCTGCGCGAGCTGCGCGAACGCTGGGCCCGCAGCTACGACTACGTGCTGATCGACTCCCGCACCGGGGTCAGCGACACCTCCGGCATCTGCACCGTGCTGATGCCCGACACCGTGGTCGACTGCTTCACCTTCAGCGCCCAGAACATCCGCGGCGGCGTCGACGCCGCCCGGACCATCGCCGAGGCCGAGGAACGGGCCATCCGGGTGCTGCCCGTCCCGATGCGCGTCGAGGACGCCGAGCAGGAACGGCTCGAGGCCGGCCGGGACTTCGCCCGCGAGGCCTTCGCCCCCTACCTCGGCCGCTGGCTGCCCGCCGAGCGCCGGGCCGGCTACTGGAGCGACGTCGAGGTCCCGTACAAGCCCTTCTACGCCTACGAGGAGGTGCCCGCCACCGTCGCCGACCGGCCGCAGGAGGCGCGCAGCCTGCTCAACGCCTTCGAACGGCTGGCCGGGTGGATCACCGACGGCCGGGTCCGCGCCCTGCGACCGCTCGGCGGCGAGGCCCGCCGCCGGCTCTACGGCGCCTACCTGCGCGCCACCCGCACGATGCCCCGCCAGGTGTACGTCAGCTACGCCCCCGAGGACCGGATGTGGGCCGAGTGGGCCGCCGCCACCCTGACGGGCTTCGGCTACCAGGCCTCGCTGCACAATGCCGCCGAGTCGTACGGCGGCCTGCCCGCCGAGGCCGCCGGACCGCTCGACGGCCAGGGCCGGGTGCTCGCCCTGCTCTCCCCCGAGTACACCGCGCTGCCCCGCGCCGCGGAGGTCTGGCAGCTCCTGGGCGGGCGCGAACTCACCACCGGCTCACCGCTGCTGGTCGCCCTGCGGCTGCAGGGCTCGGACGAGCCGGTGCCCCGGCCGTTCGTCGGCCCGGCCGCGCCCGACCTGGTCCGCTCCTCCGCCGTGCTCGCCGAGTCCCAGCTCTACAGCGAACTCGGCCCGCCGCCCGGCGCGAGCCGCCAACCCGACACCGACAGCGGCGAGTTCGCCGCTCCGGCACGCTTTCCCGGCGCCGCCCCGCAGGTCCAGGACGCGCCCTCGCGCAACGCCTCCTTCACCGGCCGCGGCCGACTGCTCGAACTGCTCCGCAACCGCTTCACCGCCGGACCCACCGCCGTGCTCAGCCAAGTCCTCTACGGCTTCGGCGGCGCCGGCAAGTCGCAGATCGCCGCCGAGTACGCCCACCGCTTCAAGGCCGCCTACGACGTGGTCTGGTGGGTGCCCGCCGAGGAGCCCGCCAACATCCCGCAGAAGCTCGCCGAACTCGCCCCCCGGCTCGGCGTCCAGAGCAGCGACGACGTCGCCCACACCGCCGCCGCGGTGCTCGACGCGCTGCGCCGGGGCCACCCCTACCGGCGCTGGCTGCTGGTCTACGACAACGCCGGGACCCCGGACGAGCTGGCGCCCTGGCTGCCGGCCGGCTCCTCCGGCGGGCACGTGCTGATCACCTCCCGCAACCAGGGGTGGTCCAAGCACGCCGGCCTGGTCGAGGTCGACGTCTTCCTGCGCGAGGAGAGCGTCCGGCTGCTGCGCCGCTTCAACACCGGCCTCGCCCAGGACGACGCCGACCAGGTCGCCGACCGGCTCGGCGACCTGCCGCTCGCCGTCGGCCAGGCCGCCGTCTGGCTCCAGGAGACCTCCATGCCGGTCTCCACCTACCTCGAACTGCTCGACGACGCGCTCACCGAGATGCTCGAACGCACCCGGCTGCGCCCCGCCGAGTACCCGCACTCCGCCGCCGCGACCTGGCGGATCTCGGTCGAGGAACTGCGCGGGGTCAACGCCCCCGCCGCCCAGATCCTGGAGATCTGCGCCTTCTTCGGCCCCGACGCCATCCCGATGCGGCTGCTGTACAGCCGGGCCGTCACCCACGCGCTGCGGCTGCCCCCGCGCGCGCCCCGCGACAAGCTGGCGATCGGCGAGTTCCTGCGCGCCATCAACCGGTACGGCCTGGCCCGCACCGACCAGGGCAGCGAGACCATCACCGTCCACCGGCTGGTCCAGGCCGTCCTGCGGGACCAGGTCGGGGAGGAGCAGCGCACCGGCATCCGGGCCGTGGTGCACGCCGCGCTGGCCACCGCGAACCCGGGCGACCCGGACATCCCCGCCAACTGGCCGCAGTACGCCGAACTCCTGCCCCACCTCTGGCCGTCCGGTGCCGCGAGCAGCGGTGACGAGGACGTCCGGCAGTGGATCATCGACTCGGTCCGCTACCAGTGGAAGCGCAGCCTGCACGAGTCCGGCCGGGAGCTCGCCGAGCGCACCCTGGAGCACTGGCGCCAGGACGGCTACGGAGGCTCCGGCTTCGAGGTCGAGAACGACGCCCAGACCCTGATGCTGCGCACCCAGCTCAGCAACATCCGCCGCTCCCAGGGCGCCCTCCAGGAGGCGTACGAGATGGACAAGGACATCCTGGAGCGGTTCACCGCCACCCTCGGCCCCGAGCACTCGCACACCCTCGCCGTCGCCAACAGCCTCGGCGCGGACCTGCGCTTCCTCGGCCGCTACGAGGAGGCCAGGGCGATGGACCGCAGGACCCTGGACGCCGCCCGGCGCACCCTCGGCCCGGACCACCCCCGCACCCTCATGATCACCAACAACCTGGCGGTCTCCGACTACCTCGCCGGGGACCGCAGGGCCGCCCTCGAACGGCACCGCAGCAACTACCTCCAGCAGCGCGACGCCCTGGGCGCGCACAGCCTGTACGCGCTGTCCTCGGCCAGCAACTACGCCCGCGACCTGCGCGAGACCGGCCGGCTGCGGGAGGCGCTGGACCTGCTGGAGGAGACCGTCCGGATCTACCAGCAGACCATCGGCGACGGCCACACCGACACCCTGCGCGCCCGCAAGAACCTCGCGGTCGCGCTGCGCCGGGCCGGCCGGTACAACGAGGCGCTGGAGATCGACGAGGACATCTACCAGCGCTACCTGGACATCAACGGCGCCGAGCACCCCGACACGCTGGCCGCCGCCACCAACCTGGCCAGCGACCTCAACGCCCTCGGTGACACCGACCGGGCCATCCAGCTCGCCGAGCGGGCGCTCGCCCGCTACCGGGACTACCTCGGCGAGACCCACCCCGTCACCCTGGCCGGCGCCAACAACCTCTCCGTCTACCTGCGGCTGGCCGGGCGGGTCGTGGAGGCCGGCGAGCTGTCCGCGCGCACCCTGCGGCAGTTCCGGGAGGTCCTCGGCGACAGCCACCTGTACATCCCGATCGCGATGATGAACCACGCCAACGACCTGGTGCTGACGGGGGAGGAGGCGGCCGCCCTGGCGCTGGAGGAGCAGGGGGCGCCGATGATGTCCGCCACGCTCGGCGCGGACCACTACGACACCATCGGCATCAACTCCAACCTCGCCCTCTCGCTGGCCGCGGCGGGGGAGGGGGAGCGCGCCGCCCGGCTGCGCGCCGACTGCGTCCGGCGGGCCCGGCAGACCCTGGGCGAGGAGCACCCGACCACGGTGGCGGTCAAGGCCGGGCTGCGGTTGGACTCGGACATCGAGCCGCCGTCGGTGTGACGGGGCCCGGGTGACGCCGTCGGTACGACTCCGTCCGTGTGACACGCTCCTGTTGACCCGTCAGGGGGCGCTAGGCTCGCCGGCATGGTGCCGTTCCGGCAGTATCTGCTGAAGATCCACAGTCGGTGCAACCTGGCCTGCGACTACTGCTACGTGTACGAGGCGGCGGACCGGAGCTGGCGGGGGAAGCCGCGGCGGATGGAACTGGCCACCGCCCGGCAGGCGGCCCTGCGGATCGCCGAGCACGCGGCGCGGAACGGGCTCGACGAGGTCGGGGTGATCCTGCACGGCGGCGAGCCGCTGCTCGTCGGCGCCGCGCACCTCGACGCCCTGCTGGGCGAGTTGGCCCGGGGGATCGGGACCCGGGTGCGGTTCAGCCTGCAGACCAACGGGCTGCGGCTGGTGACGGAGCCCGCGCTGCTGGAGGTGCTGCACCGGTACCGGGTCGCGGTGGGGGTGTCGCTGGACGGCACCGCCGCCGACCACGACCGGCACCGGCGCTTCCCGTCCGGCGCCGGCAGCTGGGCGCGGACGGCCGAGGCGGTCCGGCTGCTGGGATCGGCGGCGCACCGGGACCTGTTCGCCGGACTGCTCTGCGTGGTGGACCTCGCCGCGGACCCGGTCGCCACCTACGAGGCGCTGCTGGAGTTCGCGCCACCCCGGATCGACCTGTTGCTGCCGCACGGCACGTGGGAGGCGCAGCCGCCCGGGGTACGGCGCTCGCCGCCCCAGGCGCCCCCCGCCGGCGACCCGGACGGCGCCCCGTACGGGGAGTGGCTGATCGCCGCCTTCGACCGTTGGTACGGTGCGCCGCGCCGGGAGACGGGCGTCCGGCTCTTCGAGGAACTGGCCGTGCTGCTGCTCGGCGGCCGGGCGGCCAGCGAGGCGGTCGGGCTGGCACCGGTCGACCTGGTGGTGGTGGAGACGGACGGCGCCATCGAGCAGGCGGACAGCCTCAAGGCCGCCTACGACGGGGCTCCGGGGACGGGGCTGGACGTCCGGCGGCACGGCTTCGCGGAGGCCGCCGCCCACCCCGGCTTCCGGGCCCGCCAGCGCGGCCTGGCCGGTCTCGGGCCGGTCTGCGCGGCCTGCCCGCTGGCGGCCGTGTGCGGCGGCGGTCTCTACGCCCACCGGTACCGGGACGGGCGCTTCGACCTGCCGTCGGTGTACTGCGCCGACCTGGCCCGGCTGATCCGCCACATCGCGGCCCGGCTGCGGGCGGACGTGGCGGGGCTGGGTGCGGCTCCGGCGGTGGAACGGGCGGGTTGAACGGGCCGAGGAGAGTGGACGATGGGTGCGGGTGCGGGTGCGGGTGCGGGTGCGGGTACGGCGGCGGCCGGGGGCGTGGCAGGGCTGCCGCGGCACGGCGTGGACCGGGACGTCTTCCGGGCGATCGCGGCGGCCCGCGGCGGTCCGCAGGCCGTGCGAATGCTGCGCGCGGGGCAGCTGAGCAAGCGGGCGCTGCTGCTGCTGGCGCTGCGGCGGGCGCTGCCGGCCGAGGAGGAGGCCTTCCCGGCGGCGTACGCCGAGCTGCGCGCGCTGCGTTCGACCGACCGGGAACGCTGGGAACAGGTGCTGCTGCGACCGGAGTTGGACGCCTGGGCGGCCGACTGCCTGCGCGGACTGGCGGCCGGCGCGGCCGTGCCGCTCGCCGAGCTGGGCGAGTTCGTCCGGGGCGGCCCGGCGGGGGATCGCGCGCCGCTGGAGTGCGACGGGCTGCGCTGGACGCCCGTGATCGACCATGCCGGCCCGCGGTGGGCGGGGTACGGGCAGCCGGTCGCGGGGCCGCTTGCTGCGGACGAACTCGCCCGGTGGCGGGCGGCGCTGGCCCGGGCGTGGCGCATCCTGGTGCGCCGCCACCGCCCGCACGCGGAGGCCGTGGCGGCCTGTGTCACCACCCTGGTGCCGCTGCGCCCGGCTCCGGACGGTTCGGCGGTCAGCGCGGCGGCCCGCCGGGCGTACGGCGCGGTCGCGACCTCGCTCCCGGCCGAGCCGGTGCTGCTGGCGCTGGCCCTGGTGCACGAGTTCCTGCACGTCCAACTGGGCGCCCTGCTGGACCTCGTGCCGCTCCACCACCCCAACGGCGCCGCGGTGCACCACGCTCCCTGGCGTCCCGACCTCCGGCCGGTCGGCGCCCTGCTCCAGGGCACCTACGCGCACCTGGGCGTCGTGGACTTCTGGCGGGGCGAGCTGGCCGCCGGGGCGCCGGGCCGGGCCCGGGCGGAGCGGGAGTTCCTCCGCTGGCGGGCGCACACCGACGCCGCCGGCGACACGCTGCTGGGCAGTGGGGAGCTGACGCCCTCCGGCCGGGAGTTCACCGCGGAGATCGTGCGCAGGGTACGCGAATTCGATGAGGCGGGCGCTCGGCGCGCGACCGGTGAACGGGTGAATCCATGACCGTTCGAGCGGGAATTCCCGGAGTGGCCGCCGAATTCCGGAAGGAGAGCGCGCGGAGCCCGTCCGACCGCTCCGTTGGCGGTCGGTCAGGAGCCTTGAGGCGGAACCCTGTTGGCGGCGGAGCGGGGTGCGGCCCGCCGTTCGCAGGGTCGGCCGAGCGCCGGCCGTCACCGGGAGGCGCGCCCCCGTCGATCCGGCCCGGGGGTGCCCCGGCGGGCACCGCGTGCACGTCCCCGGGTCGGACCCAACGGGCTCGGCAGGTCTCTCGGCGCGTGGAAAGGCGAGTGCGCGACCGCTGAACGAGTGAATTTTGGGCTACGAGGCGCCCAGTTCCAGGGCGGATGCCGACTTGCCCGGCGAAGGTGCCGTGCATGGGCATCGCGTCGGCCTTGCTGGCGATAGATTGGAGCGATCGAGGTTACCCATCCTCGCCAGGGCCTAACCGCGCCATAAGGAACGAATATGACACCGGTAACCAGCACCAGGCCAGCCAGCACCCTGACGGACACTCAGGACGCGCTGGAACGCCCCTCCCTCGCCGACCTGGCCGCGCTGGGCGCGGAGGAGCTCACCGCCCGACTGCGCCGCGCCGTCCCAGGGGCGGATTCCGGACTGGTCCCGGTCGCGGCCTTCAATTCCTCGATCTGACCGACCCGTTCCTTTGTCGGTCCGGTTTTCCGCCGAGCGCATCCAATTGAATCAGATCCGGTGATGACGCGAATTCCGCTGCCATTGACGCAATTCGTGGTCAAGATGCACAGCCGTTGCGACCTCGCCTGCGACCACTGCTATGTCTACGAGCACGCGGACACCAGTTGGCGCGGGCGGCCGAAGGTCGTCGGTGACCGTGTCCTGGCCAGGGCCGCCGAACGCATCGGCGAGCACGCGGCCACGCACCGGCTGTCCGCCGTCCGGGTCGTCCTGCACGGGGGAGAGCCCCTGCTGGCCGGCCCGGACCGGTTGCGCCGCGCGGCCGAGGGGTTCCGGGCGGCGCTCCCGCCCGGCTGCGCGCTCGACCTGCGCATCCACACCAACGGGGTGCTGCTGAGCCCCGCCTTCTGCGAGCTGTTCGACGAACTCGGGGTGAAGGTCGGCGTCTCGCTGGACGGCGACCGTGCGGCCAACGACCGCCACCGCCGCTACGCCGACGGCCGCAGCAGCCACCCGCAGGTGCTGCGGGCGGTGGAGCTGCTGCGGCGGCCCGCGTTCCGGCACCTGTTCGCCGGGCTGCTGTGCACGATCGACGTCGAGAACGACCCGGTCGCGGTCTACCGCGCCCTGGCCGAACTCCAGCCCCCCGCCGTCGACTTCCTCCTGCCGCACTCCACCTGGGACGAGCCGCCGAAACGTCCCTCCGGCGCGGGGGCGGCGCCCTACGCGGACTGGCTGCTGGCCGTCTACGACCGGTGGGAGGCGGACGGCCGCCCGTTCGCCGTCCGCACCTTCGAGTCGGTCCACCGCACGCTCCGCGGCCTGTCCAGCCTCACCGAGTCGCTCGGCCTGGAGCCGTCCGACCTGGTGGTGCTGGAGACCGACGGCACCTTCGAGCAGGCGGACAGCCTCAAGACCGCCTACGACGGCGCGCCCGCGACCGGCCTCGACGTCTTCACCCACAGCCTCGACCAGGTCGCCCGGCACCCCGGCATCGCCGTCCGGCAGGCGGGGCTCGACGGCCTGAGCGAGACCTGCCGCGCCTGCCCCGTCGTCCGGTCCTGCGGAGGCGGTCTGTACGCCCACCGCTACCGAGGTGACGATGAGGGCGGCGGTTTCGACCATCCCTCCGTCTACTGCGGGGACCTCATGACGCTCATCAACGGCATCGCGGGCCGGGGGAATCCGCTGCCGGCCGTGCCCGCGCAGGCGACCGGACCGGTGGTGCCGGCAGCGCTCACCGAGCTCCAGCTCGACGAACTGGCCCGGGGGTACGGCGGCGCGGACACCGTCCGGGCGCTGGGCCGCTCCCAGCTCGCCCTGACCAGAGCCATGCTGGCCGCCGCCTGGGGCGCGTCGGGCCTGCGCCGGTCGGCCGCGTGGGACCTGCTGTCCGCCCTCGACCGCAGCGCGCCGGCGGCGCTGGACGCCGTCCTGGCCCACCCGTACGCGCGCGCCTGGGCGGCCCGGCGGCTCGCGGGGGAGCTCGGCGGGGGCCTCGGGCCGCTGGCCGCACTGGCCGCCGCGGCGGCGGTCCGGGCCGGTCGCGGGGACGCGCTGGCCGTACCCGTCCGTGACGGGGTGCTGCCGCTGCCCACCCTCGGGCGGTTGGTGGGGCTGCCGGACGGGGAGGCGGTGGTCACGGGCACGCCGGACGGCTTCACGGTCCGCACCGCCTCCGGGGAGGCGGTCACCGCGGCGGACCCGCGCTGGCAGCCCGTCCACCGGATCAGGCTGGCCGACGGCTGGACGGTGGGCCTGGAGGACACCGATCCGCAGCGCGACAGCCACGACCACCCCGTCGCGGACCGCCTGCCCGAGGCCGAGCGCCTCAACTGGGCCGGGGCGCTGCGCGAGGCCTGGGAGCTGCTCGGCCACGACCTGCCGGCCTACGCCGAGGGCCTCCGGGCGGGCCTGAGCACGGTGACCCCGCTGCGGCCGGGCCCGGCCGGGCGGGACCTCAGCGCGGCGGCCCGGCAGGCCTTCGGGGCCGTCGGCATCGCCCGGCCCGCCACCGCGCCGGTCCTGGGACTGTTGCTGGCCCACGAGTTCCAGCACGTGAAGCTGGGCGCGGTGCTGGACCTGCTGGACCTCTACGACCGGGCCGATGCCGCGCTCTACCCGGCCCCCTGGCGCCCCGACCCCCGCCCGCTCGAAGGGCTGCTCCAGGGCACGTACGCGCACCTGGCCGTCACCGAGTTCTGGGGCACCCGGACCCTCGCCTACGACGGCCTGCCGGGGACGGCCGGCGACCACGCGCGCCTGCAGTTCGCCCGGTGGCGCCGCTACACCGCCGAAGCCGTCGAACGGCTCGCCGGGTCGGGCTCGCTGACCCCGCTCGGCCTGCGCTTCACCGACGGGATGCGCGCGAGCGTCGCCCCCTGGCTGGAGGTCCCGCTGCCCGCGGCGGCCGAGCGGGCGGCCCGGGCGACGGCGGTGGTCCACGGTTGACCGCGCGACCGCACCGAAGCTGACCGCCCGCCCGCCCCGGACTCCCCCCGTCGGGGCCCTCACCCTGGGGAACCGTCATCCTCACCGAATCCCGCGTCCTCGAGAAGACCGAGCTGGTCGAGCGGTTCACCGAACTCGGCGTGCGCCCCGGCATGGTGGTCCACGTCCAGGCGTCCCTGCGGGCTCTGGGGCCGGTCCCCGGTGGCGCCGGGACCGTGGTCGACGCCCTGCTGGAGGCCCTCGACGCCCCGGCGCGCGGCACCCTGGTCGCCTACACGGCCACGCCCGAGAACTCCGCCACCTCCAGGATCCACGCCGCGGCCACCGCCGGCCTCTCCGCCGCCCAGGCGGAGGCGTACCGCGTGCGCATGCCTCCCTTCGACCCGGTCACCACACCCTGTTCACCGACCATGGGCGCCCTCTCCGAACAGATCCGCACCCGCGCGGGCGCCCTGCGCAGCCCCCACCCGCAGACCTCGTTCGCGGCGCTCGGGCCGAAGGCCGCGGAGATCACCCGCCGTCACGACCTCACGTCCCACCTGGGCCCCGACTCCCCGCTGGGCCGCCTCTACGACCTCGACGCCCGGGTGGTGATGATCGGCGTGCCGATGTCCCGCTTCACCGCCTTCCACCTGGCGGACCTGCGGATGCCCGACGTCCCGCTGCGCGAGTACCGCTGCTCGGGCCCGCACGGCTGGATCTCCTTCGAGGCGCCGGACCTGGACGACCTCCACTTCGAGGAGCTGGGCGACGCGGTCCTGCGCGAGGCCCGGACCGTCGCCGAGTCCCGGATCGGCGGCGCCCGCTGCCGGCTGGTCCCGGTCCGTGAGGCGGTCGACCTGGCCACCGCGGTCCTGCTGCGCCGCCGCGCCCCGGTCTGAGCCGTGCCCCGCCGCGCCCCGGTCTGAGCCCTGCGCCGCGGCGTCGCTCGTGCGCGCCGGGCGCGCCGGGGCGGCTCCGTGCGCGGGTCGGTCGGGGGCGTTCGTTTCGGTCATGTCAATCCGTGCCACCCGTTGTGCTATTCCATTGGGGCCGCAGTCGTTCCTACACTGAAGCCCCGCGTACGGGGACTCGCGGTGAAGAGGTTGCCGGCGAGCCAGGGGGAGGCGCGTGTGAACGACCATGGCTGGGACGAGGACGCCGCCCGGCCGTACTTCTTCCTCAGCTATGCCCACACCCCGAGAGCGGGGGCGCGCGGTGCGGGTGACCCCAACCACTGGGTGCGGCAGCTGTACCGGGACCTCTGCGAGGCGGTGCTCCAACTCACCACCGTGCCCGCGGGAGTGCCGGTCGGGTTCATGGACGAGTCCATGCACCAGGGGGAGTTGTGGGCCGAGCGGCTCTCCGAGGAGCTGGCCACCTGCCGGGTCTTCGTGCCGCTGTACTCGCCGCGCTACTTCAACAGCGTGCCGTGCGGCCAGGAGTGGCACTCCTTCACCCGGCGCCCGGTGTACCCGGCGAACCTCGACTCGGAGCGGACCAGCGGGATCGTGCCGGTGCTCTGGGCGCCGATGAGCCGCTACCGGCTGCCCCGGGTGGCGAGCGAACTCCAGTTCAACCACACCAGTTTCGGGCCGGACTACGCCACCGAGGGCCTGTACGCGCTGATGAAGCTCAGCTACTTCCGCTCCGCCTACGAACTCGCCGTGCACCGGCTGGCCCGGCGGATCGTCGAGGTCGCCGAGGAGACGGTGATCCCGGTCGGGCGCCGGCTGGACTTCAACGCCCAGCCCAGCGCGTTCGACGTCACCGCGCCCACCAAGCAGCTGCGGATCTCCGTCCTCTCCTACCACCAGGGCGAGCTGCCGGCGGACCGCAACCCCGACTACTACGGCACCAAGCGCACCGACTGGCACCCCTACCGGCCCGCGGCCGCCCGCCCGCTGGCCGAGCACGCGGTGCGGCTGGCCCGGCAGCTGGGGTTCCAGGCCACCGTGCACGAGTTCGACGACGAGGCCGAGGCGATCATCGCGGGCGGCGAACCCAGCGCGCCCGGCCTGCTGTTACTGGACCGCTGGGCGCTCCAGGACGAGCGGCGGCGCGAGCTGGTCCGCCGCTTCGACCGCTCCGACTCCACCTGGGTGAGCGTTCTGGAGCCGTGGAACCTGGACGACCCGGACTGCGTCGAGCGGCACCGGGAGATGGGCGAACTCAGCGACCAGATCCTGAGGATCACCCACCGGTCGGCCCGGCCCAGCTTCCTCGGCGCCGCCGGCGGGACGCCCGGGCTCGGCAGCCTGGAGGAGTTCGACGACGCGCTGCCACGGGCCGCGATGAAGGCCAAGTACGCGTTCGAGGGCCGCACCAGGACCGAGCCCGACGAACCGGCGCCGCCGCGGCCCAATCTGCGCGACGCCTTCCGGCAGGGGCGCGGCCGGGACGGGCCGGGCTCCACTCCCTTCGGCCACGACGACCACCCAGCCAGCGACTTAGGCGACCGCCCGGACGACGGGACGCCGCCCGGGGGAGGAACGACATGAGCGAGCGAACCATCCAGGGGTGCGCGTCTCGCGGAGCGACCGCCGAGCGCGGCGAGGTGGGGGCAATGAGCGAGCGAATCATCGGGGCCCGCGCGTTTCGCGGAGCGACCGCCGGGTGCAGCGAGGTGGGGGCATGAGCGAGAACCGCACCAGGAACCTCCGCATCGGCGGCCTGACCGCGGCCGAACTCGCCGCCCAGCGCGAGGCGGAGCAGGACCGGCAGGGCCGGGTCATCACCTTCTACTCCTACAAGGGCGGCACCGGGCGCACCATGGCGCTGGCCAACACCGCCTGGATCCTGGCGGCCAACGGCTTCCGGGTGCTCACCGTGGACTGGGACCTGGAGGCGCCGGGCCTGGCCAAGTTCTTCCACCCCTTCCTCGACCCGGCGGTGCTGGCCGGCACCACCGGGATGATGGACCTGATCGCCGAGTACCGGGAGGAGGCGCTGCGGCCGGTCGAGCACGAGGAGGGCTGGCACCTCGACTTCGCCCGGGTGCACCCGCACGCGCTCTCGCTCTCCTGGCCGCTGTTCCCCGGCGGCGGGAGCCTGGACTTCCTCTCCGCGGGCCAGTTCAACCGGGACTACTCCGAGGCCGTCACCCACCTGGACTGGGACATCTTCTACGACCGCTTCGACGGCGGGCAGTTCTTCGACGCGCTCAAGGCCGACATGAGCAAGCGCTACGACTACGTGCTGATCGACTCCCGCACCGGCCTGTCCGACATCGCCGAGATCTGCACCGTCCAGATGCCCGACGACCTGGTGGTCTGCTTCACCCTGAGCGACCAGTCGATCGACGGCGCCTCCCGGATCGCCCAGCACATCCACGACCGCTACCGCGAGCGCGGCATCCGCATCCTGCCGGTGCCGATGCGCATCGACGAGGGCGAGAAGGAGAAGGCGGACGCCGGCCGGGCGCTGGCCCGGATCCGCTTCGACGGCCTGCCGGCCGGCCTGTCGGGCGAGGAACTGGCCCACTACTGGGGCTCGGTGGAGATCCCGTACCGGCCGTTCTACGCCTACGAGGAGATCCTGGCGACCTTCGGCGACCAGGGCGGCACCCAGACCTCGATGCTGGCCGCCTGCGAGCGGCTGACCGGCGTGATCACCAACGGCCGGGTCGCCTCGCTGCCGACGGTCGACGAGGAGGTCCGGCTGCGCTACGTCGACGCCTTCACCCGGCGCCGCCCGTCCGTCCCGGCCGACCTCTACCTCTCCTACGTCCCCGAGGACCGGATGTGGGCGGACTGGATCGAGTCGGTGCTGACCAGGGCCGGCTTCCGGGTGCTGCCCCGGGACCTCAGCGCCGGCTCCGACCCGCGCCAGGAGACCGAACGCGGCATAGACGCCGCCTACCGGACGGTCGCCGTGCTCTCGCCCGCCTACCAGCGCTCGCCGCAGGCCCGCGCGCTCTGGGAGTCCGTGGTCAACTCCGACCCGTCCGGCACCCGCCGCCAGCTCGTCCCGGTCCGGGTCGGCGACGTCCGGCTCACCGCGCCGTTCAGCAACCGCAACCCGGTCGACCTGGTCGGCCGGGACGAGACGGCGTCCGTGCAGACCCTGTTGCGCGCCCTCGGCCGGGCCGACGTGCCGCTCGCCGAGACCACCGGCACCGGACCGCGCTTCCCCGGCAGCAAGCCGCAGGTCTGGGACGTGCCGCCGCGCAACCCCTCCTTCACCGGACGCGCCGCCGTCCTGGAGCAGCTGCGCAACCAGCTGCGCGGCGGCATGGCCGCCGTGCTGCCCACCCCGCAGACGCTTTACGGGCTCGGCGGCGTCGGCAAGACCCAGGTGGCACTGGAGTACGCGCACCGCTTCATGTCTGACTACGACCTGGTCTGGTGGATCGACGCCGAGCAGACCGAGCTGGTCGCCCCGGCGCTGGCCGACCTGGCCCGCCGGCTCGGTCTGCGGGTCGGCGACTCGGTCACCGAGGCCGCCGAGGCGGCCCGCGAGGCGCTGCGCCGCGGCGTGCCCACCTCCCGCTGGCTGCTGATCTTCGACAACGCCGACGAGCCGGCCGAGATCCGCCGGTTCTTCCCCGGCGGCTCCGGCCACATCCTGGTCACCTCCCGCAACCAGGCCTGGTCCGGGCACGCGGAGGCGCTGGAGGTGGACGTCTTCACCCGCGGCGAGAGCGTCGAGCACCTGTGCCGCCGCGCCCGCGGGCTCTCCCGCGCCGACGCCGACCGGGTGGCCGAGGCGGTCGGCGACCTGCCGCTGGCCGTCGAGGTCGCCGCCGCCTGGCTGGACACCACCGGCACGCCGGTGGACACCTACGTCGCCCAGCTGCAGGCCGAGGCCGCCCGCGCGCTGGCCGGCGCCCGCCCGGCCGACTACCCGACGCCGGTCGGCGCGACCTGGAACGTCTCGATCGGCCGGCTGCGCACGCAGTCCCCGGCGGCGGTGCGACTGCTCCAGCTCTGCGCGTTCTTCGCGCCGGAGCCGATCTCGATGAACCTGTTCTACAGCGACCAGATGATCCGCGCGCTGGTGCAGTACGACGCCGACCTCAGCGACAAGTTCATGCTGGGCAAGGTGATCCAGGCGATCGGCCGGTACGCGCTCGCCAAGGTCGACGCCGGCACCAACAGCTTCCAGGTGCACCGGCTGGTCCAGGCGGTGATCCGGGCCGAGATGACCGAGGACGAGCAGGAGATCGCCGTCCACGAGGTGCACCGCATCCTCACCGGGGCCCGGCCCGTCCTCGGCGACACCGACGACCCGGCCAACTGGCCCGCCTTCGACGAGATCTGGCCGCACCTGTCGCCCTCCAAGGCGCACAACTGCGACGAGGCGGACACCCGGCAGCTGCTCATCGACCGCGTCCGCTACCTGTGGAAGCGCGGCGAGCTGGACCGCGCCCGGGACCTCGGCCACGCCCTGGACGCGGAGTGGACCGGCAAGCTCGGCGAGGACGACCGGCAGACCCTGCTGCTGCGCTTCCAGCTCGCCAACGTGCTCCGCTCGCAGGGCAACTACGCCGAGGCGCTGGCCCTGGACGAGTCCACCCTGGAGCGCCAGCGGGCCCTGCTGGGCGAGCACCACCCGTACACCCTGATGACCGCGGGCTCGCTCGGCGCCGACCGCCGGGCCCTCGGCCGGTTCCAGGAGGCGCTCGACCTGGACCGCGAGATCCTGGACCAGTTCCGGGAGTTGTTCGGCGACGACAACCCGCGCACGCTCTCCATGGCGAACAACCTGGCCATCGACTTCCGGCTGGTCGGCGACAGCGAGGCCGCCCGCGAGCTCGACCAGGAGACCCTGGACCGGCGCACCGCGGTGCTCGGCCCGCGGCACCCGTACACCCTCTCCACCAAGTCCAACCTCGCCCGGGACCTGCGCGAACTCGGCGACTACCGGGGCTCGGTGGAGCTGCTGCAGGAGGTCACCAACGACCTCGGCGACGTGCTGGACCCGGACCTGCCGGAGAACCTGCGCAACGCCAAGTCGCTGGCCGTCTCGCTGCGCCGGACCGGCCAGCTGGCCGAGGCCCGCCGGATCACCAAGGAGACCTACGAGCGCTACCTGGAGCGCTACGGCGCCGACGCACCCGACGCGCTGGCCTGCGCGCTCAACCTGGCCGCCGACCACAGCGCCTCCGGCGACAAGGAGGCCGCCCGCGACCTCTGCACCACCGTGTACGAGGGCCACCGCCGGCTGTTCGGCGAGGAACACCCGTTCACCCTGGCCTGCGCCAACAACCTCGGCATCTACCTGCGGGGCAGCGGCGACATCCAGGGGGCCATCGCGCGCGGCCGGGACACCGTGGACGGGCTCACCGGCTCGGTCGGCCCGGAGCACCCGTACACCCTCAACGCGATGATCAACCTGGCCAACGCCCACGGGGACGCCGGCCAGCTCGGCCTCGCCGAGGAGCTGGGCCGCCGCGCGTACACGGGCCTGTGCGAGCGCTACACGCCCCGCCACCCGGACGCGGTGGCCTGCGAGGCCAACCTGGCCGTCACCCTGCGCGCCGCCGGGCGGCACAGCCAGGCCGCCGAGCTGCGGGCCCGGGCGATCGCCGAGCTGATCCGCCAGTTCGGCGAGGAGCACCCCAACACCGTCGCGGCCCGCGGCTGGAAGCGGATCAACCGCGACCTGGAGCCGCAGCCGGTGTGACCGGGGCGTCGCCGGGAGGACAGCACGCCGACACCCCGCCGCAGGGCCCGGAGCGTATGCTTCGGGCCCTATGAGCGAGCAGCCCCTGCCCCCGGTCCTGGTCACCCGCCGCCTCGCCCCCGGGGTGATCGAGCGGCTCACCGCGCGGCACGCCGTGACGCAGCACGACTCGGACCTGCCGATGGCCCGCGGCGAACTGCTGGCGGCGGTCCGTGGCCGGGCGGCGGTGATCACCACCCTGGACGACGTGGTGGACGGCGAGTTCCTGGACGCGGCCGGTCCGGGCCTGCGCGTCGTGGCCAACCACGCGGTCGGGCACCACAACATCGACCTCGCGGCCTGCGCCGCGCGCGGCGTGCTGGTCGGCAACACCCCCGGCGTGCTCACCGCCGCCACCGCCGACATGGCCTGGGCACTGCTGCTGGCCGCCACCCGCCGGCTCGGCGAGGGCGAACGGCTGCTGCGCTCCGGGCAGCCCTGGGCCTGGGCACCGAACTTCCTGCTCGGCCTGGAGCTGGCCGGCACCCCGCTGGGCGTCCTCGGCATGGGCCGGATCGGGCAGGCGGTGGCCCGCCGGGCCCGCGCCTTCGACATGCCGGTCGGCTACCACAACCGCCGCGAGCTGCCCCCGGAGCAGGCCGAGGGCGCCGAGTGGCTGCCCCTGGAGGAACTGCTCGCGAAGTCCACCGTGCTGGTGGTCACCTGTCCGCTCGGCCCCGCCACCCGGCACCTGCTGGACGCCCGCCGGCTGGCCCTGCTGCCGCCCGGCGCGGTCGTGGTCTCGATGACCGCCGGGGTGGTGGACGAGGAGGCGCTGGCCGCCGCGCTGGAGTCGGGCGCGCTGTTCGCCGCCGCCGTGGACAACTTCGAGCGCGAGCCCGCGGTGCCGTCCGCGCTGCTCGCCCAGGAGCGGGCGGTGCTGGCACCGCACCTGGGCAGCGCCACCGTGCGGACCAGGCAGGCGATGGGCGGCCTGGCGGTGGACAACGTCCTGGCGGTCCTGGCGGGCGGTGCGCCGGTCACCCCGGTGACCCCGGCCGCGGCCTGATCGAGGCCTGACTGAGGCCTGACTGCGGCCTGTCCGCGGCCCGGGCGGGCACGTGGCCGGGGCCTGCCGGGGCCCGTCGCGACCCGTCACGGCCCGGGCGGTCACGCCTGTGCGCCCGGGCGATCACCTCTGCACGGCGCGTCCGGTCACCCGGCCCGGCCCGATCGGTCACCCCGTCAGGGCATGAGCGGCCCGCCCGGTGGCCGGCCGGCCGGGGTCTGTCCCGCCGAGGTGTGGCCGGCCGCCCAGGCCAGCGCGGCGGTCATCACCCGGAAGGCGCCGAAGTGCGCGGCGCCGGGCTCCAGGAACAGCGCGGCCCCGGGGATGTGTTCGGCAAGCCAGCGCGAGTGCTCGACCGGGGAGAACTGGTCGTCCGCGCCGTGCCAGAGCCAGGTGGGCACGGTGATGTCCTGGACCTTGAAACCCCAGTCGGCGGTGAACGCCAGCACGTCGTCGATCCAGCCGTCGGCGCCGTGCCGGAACGCCTCGCGGTAGTTGCTCTGCAGCATCCGGCGCAGCCCGTTGTCGGCGACCACCTCCCGGTCGGTGGGCGGCAGCTCCGACCGCAGGCCCTTCAGCAGCCGGCCCGGGTCGGCCCTGATCTGCTCGGACCGGAACTGCATCGAGTCGGCGATCCGGCCGTGCCCGCGCTCGGCCTCCCGGTACGCGCGGACGTTGGAGGGGGTCATCCCGCCGTACCAGTCCAGGCCGGCCGCGTTCCGGGGCGCCAGGCCGACCAGGACGGCCACCCGGCTGACCCGGTCGGGCAGCAGCGCCGCACAGGCCAGCGCGTGCGGTCCGCCGCCGGAGCGGCCGAGCACCGCGAAGTCGGTGAGCCCGAGCGCGTCCGCGACGGTCCGCACGTCGGCGGCGGCCGCGCTCACCCGGCGGCCGGGCAGCCGGGTGGAGTCGCCGTAGCCGGGCCGGTCGTAGGAGATCAGCCGGACCCCCAGCCGGTAGAGCACGGTGCTGCGGGGGTGCGGGCCGACCCGGCTGCCGGGCATGCCGTGCATCAGGAACACCGGCCGGCCGCGCGGGTCGCCCACGATCTCGACGGCGAGGGCGCGGCCGTCGGCCGCCTTGACCATCCGTAATGACACGCGCGGCCTCCTCAGGCTCCGGTCCGGGCCCCGGTCGGGCCCGGTCAGTGGTCCCGGTCCGTCCCGCGGACCTCGCGGCGGGCCTGCCAGGTGGTGTGCTCCCGGGAGACCGCGTCCTCGGCGTCGCGGGCCAGCCGGGCCCAGATCTCCTCGGCGTCGGCCGACCCGACGTCCAGTCCGGTCAGCTGGCGGCGGATCAGCTCCAGCTCGTCGGCGGCCAGGGCGTAGGCGGCGGCCAGCGGCCGGTACTGGCGCAGCTGGGCCCAGGCGGCGACCGAGGCGGCCACCGCGGAGACCGTGCCGAGCGCGTCGTAGCGGAACCAGCCCATCGCCCGCAGGACGGCCAGCACCAGGCCGAGCAGCGGCAGCACCACACCCAGCACGCCGGTCCGGAAGCCGGCCCGGGCGCAGTACCGGGCCTTGGTCCGGTACCAGTCGTGCTGCACCTGGATCCGCTCCCGCAGGTACACGTCGCGGCGCACCGCCAGCGGCTGGGCGCGCAGTCCGCGCATCGCCTCGGTGATGCCGGTCCCGGCGCCGGCGTCCGGCGCGCCGCTCCCGCCGTCCGGCCCGCCGCTCCCGCCGTCCGGCCCGCCGCCCCCGGGGGCCGCCGTGCTCCCGGCCGTCGGGCCGAGGGCGCGGCTGCCCCGGAAGGCGTTCAGCACCCGGCCGAGCTGGAAGCGGTACAGCCCCTCGGCGTCCGGCAGGCTGCGCGGCGGCGGCTGGTACGCGTCGGCCCGGACGGCGAACTTCCAGGCCAGCGTCTTCACCGACTCCGCGGCCGCCCGGCCCTCGTACCAGAGGCCCTGCGGGTTCTGCCGGCTGATCACCAGGGCGAGGACGATCGCGCCCAGGTAGGCGACGGCGGCCGGCCAGGCCCAGGGCGCGCCGTCGGCGGAGCCGGCCGCGGCGGCGACCACGAGCAGCGCCAGCTCCCAGGCGGAGAGCAGCACGGACCGGCGCTGCCCCTGCAGCGAGGCGGAGTCGGCCACCCGGAACAGCTCGGGCAGCAGCTCCTGCTCGCACCCCCATCCCCTCGGACCCGCACCCGACGCCATCCTCGGCCCCCACCCGTCGCTCCGGTCGCACCGCTCTCCTGCCCCGACCGCCCGGCCGGTACGCCCGGCCGGGGCCCGGCCCGGCCGCATTGGCCGGGATACCGCCGGAGGTTGTCCCATACCGTGACACTCCGGGGCGCCGCACGGGGCGGCTCAGAAGGTGTAGAAGATCCGTTCCGCGTTGTCGGCCATCTGCTTGGCGTTCCACTCGGTGCCGCCGGGGACGTTGCCGGAGCGGAACAGCGGCGGGGCGGCGCCGTCGCCGTCGGCCGCCGCGTCGGCCAGCCGGCCGACCGCCGAGGCGACCACGGCCTGCATCAGCGCACTGGTGACGATGGTGGAGACCGGGCCGAAGGTGGTCTCGGCGCCCGGGTGGGTCAGCTCGCCGTCGCCGACCGCGATCTTGTTGTCCAGGACGACGTCGCAGTGGTCCTTCAGGTAGGTGCCGGACGGGTGCGCCGAGGGGACCTCCGCCGGGTACGCCAGCGAGGTCACCCCCACCACCTTCAGGCCGCGGGACCGGGCGTACTGGGCCAGCTCGACCGGCATGATCTGGCGGCCGGAGAGCGAGATGACGAAGAGCAGGTCCCCGGCGGTGGCGGGGGTGAGGTCCAGGGTGGTGGTGGCCAGGCCGGAGACCCGCTCCAGCGCACTGGCGAGCGGGGCCGGCATCACCGTCACCCCGGCCATCCCGGGGACGTCCAGCAGGTTGACCGGGACGAGCCCGCCGGCCCGGTAGACCACGTCCTGGGCGGCGAGCGAGGAGTGCCCGGAGCCGAAGGTGAAGACCCGGCGCCCCTCGCTGATCGCCCCGGCCAGCAGTGCGGCGGCCGCCTCGATGCTCCCGGCCTCCTCGGAGCGGACCCGCCGCAGGTGCTCGATCGCGGCGTCGAAGTACCGGCCGACCAGGTCACTCATCTGTTGCCTTCGCTCTCTGCCGGTGGGGGAGCCGGCCGGATGGGACGGCCGGGTGGTCCGGACCGCCGATGGAGAAAGCTACGGCCAGCACGGTGCTGCCTCACCGGTGTCGCTGTCAACAGGAACGAAAACCCGCCCCCGAAGCCCCTGCGCGGACCCGGTTGCCCGCCCGGTACGTCAGAATTGGCGATGAGGACACCGAGGAACGGAGCCAGCGGCGATGTCTGGGCTGATCGACACCACTGAGATGTACCTTCGCACCATCCTGGAGCTGGAGGAGGAGGGCATCACCCCGATGCGCGCCCGGATCGCCGAGCGTCTGGAGCAGAGCGGCCCCACGGTCAGCCAGACGGTCGGGCGAATGGAGCGGGACGGGTTGCTGCAGGTCGCGGGCGACCGCCACCTCGAACTCACCGAGGAGGGCCGCCGGCTCGCGGTGCGGGTGATGCGCAAGCACCGCATCGCCGAGTGCCTGCTGGTCGACGTGATCGGGCTGGAGTGGGAACAGGTGCACGAGGAGGCCTGTCGCTGGGAGCACGTGATGAGCGAGACGGTGGAGCGCAAGGTGCTCGCCATGCTCGGTCACCCCACCCAGTCCCCGTACGGGAACCCGATCCCCGGCCTGGACGAGCTGGGGGACGCCAAGGCGGAGGGCGAGGGCTTCGACGCCGCGCTCGTCCCGCTGGACTCGGTGCGGCCGGGCGACGGCGGCGCCAACGTGGTGGTCCGCCGGATCGGCGAGCCGATCCAGACCGACGGCGAGCTGATGCGCACGCTGCGCCGGGCCGGGATCCGGCCGGGCTCGACGGTGCGGGTCTCCGCCGGGGTCGGCGGGGTGCTGGTGGGCTCCGGCGACAACGCGGCCGAGCTGGGCAAGGAGATCGCCGCGCACGTCTTCGTCGCGCAGGCCTGACCACCGCGGGGGCGGCGCGCCCGGCGCGCGGCGCCACCCCGGTGGCCCGAGGTCTGGACGGCGCGGTGACGGCGAGGTCGTGACGGCACGAGGCAATGAGCAGGGCCCGGTGCTCCCGCGCACCGGGCCCTGCTCGTCCTCCCCGTCCCTCCCGCTCCCGCGGCACCGGCCTCCCCGAACCCGGCCGGTGCCACGGCCCCCCGCGCTCCCCTCCTGTTCCCTCCCGTCCCCTCCGTTCCCTCCCGGTTTCCCCTCCTGGTTCCCCTCCGCTCCCTCCCGACCGCCTCACCCGGCTTCCCCGTCCGAGCGACCCTTCCGGCGTCCCCTCACGATGGAATTCCTCCCCTCGGCAGATCATGGCAATCCTTGAGCGTTGTCACTCGTACGAGGGGCTTGTGCCGTTGACCAGCGGGTACATCGAAGCCTTATCCGCACATGCGTCTGACGGGCCCCGCCTCCGGTGGGAGGCAAGGCCCGTCAGTCGCGCGCGGGGTGTCGCGCATCGCGCGCCCTCACCCGATAGGCGTAGGGCGGCTGTTCTCGGGGCGGTGAATCATTCGGCCGATCCCGGCCCGCCCGCGCTCCGGGGCGCGGCCCGGGCCCCGGCCGGCCTCAGCGCACCGCCGCCGGCTGGGCCGGCTGCGGGCGGACCGAGGGCGCCTCGCGGCCGCACGCGTAGGCCAGCGGGCTGATCAGCTCGGCGGCGTCGGGCAGCCAGCGGTTCAGCGCGCTGGGCGAGCGGGCCCACTGGGCGAAGCCGCTCGGGCCGACCCGGGAGGGCGGGGCGACCGTCCAGTCGCCCTCGCCGCGGGCCACCAGGTCCAGCCGGCCCGGCGGCCAGCCGAGCCGGCGCAGCATCTCCGCCAGCTTGGCCGCCACTCCGGGCAGGACCAGGAAGTGCAGCCGCCGGCCGGACCGCCCGGGCGCGGCCGGGACGGCGACCACCGGGCCGAGCTGGAGGTCCATCCGCTCCATCCGGGCCAGCGCCAGACAGCCGGCCACCTCCGGCACGTCCAGGACGTCGAAGGACCGACCGGTGGGCAGCAGGATCGAGGCGTCGGGCCGTTCCGTCCACCAGCGCCGCACGGCTCCCGGACCGGCGCTCGCCTTGCGGGCCCAGTCCGCGTCGATCGGGTGCGCACCGGGCAGCGGGCAACGGTCGTCGCCGCAGGAGCAGCGGGCCGGCCCGTCGCCGTCGATCAGCCAGGCGCCCGGGGCGACCTCCCAGTGGCGGTTCTCGGCATAGCTGACGGCTTCGATGAGCAGCGGGGGGAGTCCGGCGTTGCCGCCCTGGTCGGGGGAGTCTGGGATGTCTTCCACGCGCTGCTCAACTACCGTGCGTGAGGCTGGTTACGGCCCGGCGGGAGCGGGTCTGCCGCGTAGCACCAATTGTCACCCGAACCGGTGAGGCAACCGAGTTGGCGTGGGCGGCGGTGGGCGCAGCGGGGGCGCACGGGAGCATTTACCAGGGCGCGTGGGGGGTGGGGATCGTCACCGTGGGTATCCCGGTGGCGTTGCTGATCGCTAACCTGGTGTCAGATTCCTTGGACGGTCGGACAGTCGGCAACAGATCAGCAGAATCGTCGCCCGCCGGCCGGGACCGGAGGGTGTGGGGAGGCGAAGCCAATGGCCGCGAGACCACTTGTCGCACGACAGCCCAACGAGCGTCTGCAGCAGCTGATCCAGGAGGCCAGCTGCTCGAACGCCGGCCTGGCGCGGAGGGTCAACCTCTGCGGGGCCGAACACGGCCTGGACCTGCGGTACGACAAGACCTCCGTCGCGCGCTGGCTCCGTGGCCAGCAGCCGCGGGGGCAGGCGCCGGCGGTCATCGCCGAGGCGCTCGGGCGAAAACTGGGGCGAGGTGTGTCGGTCGAGGAGATCGGCATGGCCGACGGCAAGAACCTCAGCTCCGGGATCGGGCTGCAGTTCGCGCCGACGCTGAACGCCGCGCTGGAGCAGGTCTGCGAGCTCTGGCGCAGCGACGTCGGCCGGCGGGACTTCCTGACCGGGGCGACGGTGGCGGCCTCCGCCCTGGTCGAGCCCAGCCGGGACTGGCTGATCACCCCGCCCGACCCGGTGGTGGCGCGCACCGGCGGACAGCGGGTCGGCCCGACGGACGTCGCGGCCATCAAGGCGACCACGGCGATGCTGGTCGACCTGGACCACCGCTTCGGCAGCGGGCACGTCCGCCCGGTGGTCGTCCACTACCTCAACAGCGTGGTCTCCGGCCTGCTCGGCGGCGCCTACCGGGAGGAGACCGGGCGGCAACTCTTCGCGGCGGTCGCCCGGTTGACGGAGCTGGCCGGCTACATGGCGGTGGACACCGGGCAGCCGGGACTGGCCCAGCGCTACTACATCCAGGCGCTCCGGCTCGCCCAGGCGGCCGACGACCGCGGCTACGGCGGCTACGTGCTGGCGGCCTCGATGAGCCACCTGGCGGCGACGCTCGGCAACCCGCGCGAGATCGCCCAACTCGCCCGCGCCGCACAGGAGGGCGCCCGCTCGGTGGCCACCCCGACGGCGATGGCGATGTTCTACGCGGCCGAGGCGCGCGGCCACGCCCTGCTCGGCGACGCCCGCTCCTGCGAGGCGGTGGCCGCCAAGGCGCTGGAGGCCATGGAGAAGCGCCGCCCGGAGGACGACCCGGACTGGATCGTCCACTTCGACGACGCCTACCTGGCGGACGAGCTGGCCCACTGCCACCGGGACTTGGAGCAGGCCGGCCAGGCCGAGCACTACGCCCGGCGGGCGCTCGACCTGCACCCGCCGACCAGGGTCCGGCGCCGCGCGGTGGACCTGGTGCTGCTGGCGACGGCCCAGCTGCAGCAGCGGGACCTCGAGCGGGCCTGCGAGACGGGCGCGCAGGCGGTCCGGCTGCTGAGCGGGCTGCGGTCCAACCGGGGCGTCGAGTACCTGGACGAGTTCCGGCGCCGGCTGGAGCCGTTCCGGGAGCAGCGGGTGGTTCGCGAGTTCCAGGCCCGGGCCGAGGCGGAGGCCGCCTGACCGGGGCGCCGCGCGGCGCGTGAGGGGCCGGTGAGGGATGGACCGCCCACGTGGTCACCCGGTTCGGTGAACCGGTAGCGTGGGCGCGACGTCCAAGGAACTGTGATGCTCCCAAGAACCGACGAGATGTGGTCCGCCGTCAGCGCGCGGTCGTGCACAGGTGAGGAATCGCGTTGAGCCAGCGCCGCTCGTACCCCAACTCGGGTGACTTCAACCTGGACGACCTGTTCCGCCCCGAGCCCGGTCAGCCACCGGGCCCGGGCGCCCAGGGCCAGCAGCAGCTTCAGCAGCCCGGCCAGCCCGGTCAGCAGCCGCCGGCCGGGCAGCCGCCCCTCCCGCCGGCCGGACAGCCCTCCGGGCAGCCGGAGTACCTCGGCGAGGGCGCGCACGCGCTGCCGACCCAGGCCATCCCGGCCCAGGGCGCCTCGTGGGGCGGCGCCCCGCAGCCCGGGTACGGCGCGCCGCAGCCCGGCCAGGCACCGGAGACGCAGTACCTGCCGCCCTACCCCTCGGGGGACCCGCAGGGGGCCGGCTACCCGGCGCAGCCCGGCTACCAGCAGCCCGCTCCGGGCTATCCGCAGCAGCCGGACCACGGCTACCCGGCCTACCAGCAGGCCCCGCAGGAGTACCCGGCCCAGCAGGGGTACGGCGGGCAGGACTTCCCGACCGCGCAGGTCACCGGCCGCGGCGGCAACGGCGGGCGGTCGTCCGGCAAGCTGATCATCGGCGGGGTGGTGGCCGGCTGCGTGGCCGCCGGCATCCTGGTCGCCGTCCTGATGAGCGGCGGCGACGAGGGCAAGACCGGCCAGGACAAGAAGGCCGCCCCGGTGACCACCGGCAGCAGCACGGCCGGCGGCTCGCCGACCGCGAGCGCTTCGGCGGCGACCGTCAGCCCGGAGGTCAAGGCCCAGGCCCAGGCCCTCTCCGACCTGCTGGGCACCGCCAACGACAGCCGCCAGGCGGTGGTCGGCGCGGTCGCCTCGGTGCAGAAGTGCGACAAGCTGCCGGAGTCCCAGCAGGCGCTGACCGACGCCGCGGGCAAGCGCCGGGACCTGCAGGCCAAGCTCGCCCTCCTCAAGACGGACAAGCTGCCCAGCGGCCCGCAGCTGGTCGAGCAGCTCAACGCGGCCTGGCAGGCCTCGGCGACCGCCGACGACGAGTACGCGGCCTGGGCCGCCGACGCGCAGGGCGCCTGCGACCCCAAGAAGATCGACAACCAGCACTACAAGAACGCCGTCCAGGCCAGCGGCACCGCCACCAACGCGAAGAAGCAGGCCTCCGGCCTCTGGAACGCCATCGCCGGTCAGACCGGCCTGCCCACCCGCGGCGACGGGGACCTGTAACTCGCCCGCTCGCGTCCGGGGCCCGGGGTCCGGGGCGGCCCGGGGTCCGGGGTCCGGGGTCCGGGGCGGCCCGGGAGCGGCAGGGGCCGTCGCCGGTCGCCCGGGACGGCCCCTCGCACCGCCGGCAGCCGTCAGGCCGGCGGCCGGCCCCCGGTGAGCACCCAGCGGACGTCCACGAAGCCCGGCTGCTGCAGGGTCAGCCGGCCGCCCTTGACCACCTGGTAGGTCACCCAGGTGTTGACCAGCCGCGGCGACTCGGTGCTGGGCAGCATGTTGGTGGTGCCCCAGTTCAGCGGCGGGGTGAGCCCGACGTCGATCTGCTCGCCGCCGTCCAGCAGCGCGGTCACGGTCTTGCTGGTGAGCGGCCGCCCGGCGGCGGCCAGCCGCTCGGACACCTGGCGGAACACCTCGTAGGCGACCCAGGTGGTCTGCACCCCGGGGTCCGAGACGTCGACGTTGCGGCCGGCGGCGGCGGAGTCGCCGCGCACCACCGAGCGCAGCGCGTCCCAGATCTTGGCGGACTCCGGCGGGTACCAGCTGGTGACGTAGGCGCCGGCCAGCGGGCCGCTGTCACCGCCGGTGGAGTCGACCACCGACTGCTGGACGCTGCCGATCACCGAGGCGACCCGGGTGTTCTTCGGGCCCAGCCGGCGGTAGGAGTCCAGCAGGTTGCCGGTCGGCTCGGCGCCCAGGGCGGAGGTGATGCAGTTCGCCGGCTCGTCCTTGCCGATCGCCTTGCGGGCGACCGGCGTGTAGTCGTTCGACTGCTCCGGTGCCTTGACGTCCAGCAGCTTGATCCCGGCCGGCTTGAGCGCGTTCGCCAGGTAGCCGAGCAGGCTGTCGCCGGCCGGGGTGTCCGGGCGGACCAGTGCGACGGCCTTGCAGCCGGCCTCCACCAGCTGCCGGCCGCTGCCGCCGATCAGGGCCGGCAGGCCACCGCCCACCGGGTACGACAGCGGGCTGCTGAACTCGGGCTGGGAGAGCCCGTACCCGCCGATCAGCGGGATGCCCGCGCGCTCCAGGACGGGCATGAAGTTGTCCCCGTACTGGCTGTAGGAGCCGAGCACGGCGACCGCCTTGGCGTCCACCGCCTGCTGCGCGCAGGCCGTGGCGCCTTCCGCGGTGTTGTGCTCGTTGCAGGTCAGGACCCGGACCGGCCGGCCGTTGAGGCCTCCCTTGGCGTTGAGGTCCCGGCCGATGGCCTCGGCGAGGGCCGTCATGCCGGGCCGGTCGGCGGAGCCGGTGCCGGCCGGGGCCCAGGTCATCACGGTCAGCTCGCCACTGCCGGTGGCGGCGTCGGCCGGTCCGCCGCACGCGGAGGCCGAGAAGAGGGTTGGGAGCAGCGCCACGGTGATGGCGGCTGCGGCGATCGGGCGGCGGTTGCGCCGTGCCGCGATCGGCTTCTGAGCCTGGGACGAGCCCCTTCGGCTGGTCATCGGTCTTCCCTCCCGGGGCGCTCTACTGCGCACCGGCACCAGCCAAGCCGGGGCGTCGCAAGCCGAGAGGGCCGAAAAGCGAACGGACGGCAAACGCCGCCCGAACTCCGGACAGGGACGCGTGTAGATCAGGAGGAGGAGCACGAACCGTCGGCGGGAACGTACGATCGTTCTCCATGTCCGCCAGCACAGATTCTTCGTATCGGTCTTCCCGAAACCCTTCTCGTCCGGGCCACCGCTCCAGCACGATGGGCGGCATGCCGCTCAACGACCTGCCCTGGTGGCGCTGGCGAGCCCGACTGCGCTCGGCGTTGCACATGCTGTCCGACCCCGGTTTCCAGCAGGAGACCTGGCTCTCCGGCCGGGAGGGCTTCGGCGACGTGACCGACGCCGTCTACCGGCTGGTCGAGGACACCTGGCTGGACCGCTGGTCCGCCGAGAAGTACGTCGGCACGATCTTCCGGGACTCGGCCGAGGCCGCGGTGGTGGACGTCGCGGTGCTGCGGGTGGTCCGGATCCTGCACCAGGTCGGTGCGGACGCCCCGGCCTCCGCCTACCTGGGCCACCACGGCTGGCCGGAGGCGGTCCGGGCGGCCCGCGAGGCCCACGTCAAGCTCGCGGTCAACGACGGCGAGGACCCGGACGCCCCGCCGCGCTCGCTGGACGTGCTGCGGATCCTGACCTCCTCCTGACCCCGCCCCGGGCCGTGCCGGCCGGGCGCGGGGCCGCCGCGTGCCCCGGCGCACCGGCTCCCGGTGCTCCGGCGCCGGTCCGGGCCGTCCCGCAGTGCGGGCAGCGGAACGGCCGCTGTCCAGGATGTGACACGCTGGACCGGTCACCAACAGCACGACCTCAGGACGGGATATCCCCACCGTGGAACAGCAGACGGCCAGCGCCCAGTACGTCCTCACGCTGTCCTGCCCCGACAAGCAGGGCATCGTTCACGCGGTCTCCAGCTACCTCTTCATGACCGGCTGCAACATCATCGACAGCCAGCAGTTCGGGGACGGGGACAGCGGACTGTTCTTCATGCGGGTGCACTTCTCCGCGGCCGAGCCGGTGAGCGTGGACAAGCTGCGGGCCAGCTTCGCCGCGATCGGTGCCTCGTTCGGGATGGAGTGGCAGATCCACCCGACCGAGGAGCGGATGCGGATCGTCCTGATGGTCAGCAAGTTCGGGCACTGCCTGAACGACCTGCTGTTCCGCACCCGGATCGGCGCGCTGCCGGTGGAGATCGCCGCGGTGGTCTCCAACCACACCGAGTTCCGTGACCTCACCGAGGGCTACGGCATCCCGTTCCACCACATCCCGGTCACCCGGGACAACAAGGCCGAGGCCGAGCAGCAGCTGCTGGACCTGGTGGCCAAGGAGAACGTGGAACTGGTCGTGCTGGCCCGCTACATGCAGGTGCTCTCGGACGAGCTCTGCACCGCGCTGTCCGGCAAGGTGATCAACATCCACCACTCCTTCCTGCCGAGCTTCAAGGGCGCCAAGCCCTACCACCAGGCCCACACCCGGGGTGTGAAGCTGATCGGCGCCACCGCGCACTACGTCACCGCCGACCTCGACGAGGGCCCGATCATCGAGCAGGAGGTGGCCCGGGTGACCCACGACATCACCCCGGACCAACTGGTCGCGCTCGGCCGGGACGTCGAGTGCCAGGCGCTGGCCCGCGCGGTGAAGTGGCACAGCGAGCACCGGGTGCTGCTCAACGGCACCCGCACGGTGGTCTTCGCGTAGGTCGGTCCGCTCCGGTTTGGCCCGGCCCGGTCCGGGGCCTGCCCGGCGGTCAGGGGCGGGAGAGCAGCGGAGCCGCCCGGAGCACCTCGCGGATCGCGACCCGGTCGCCGTGCTCGCCGACCGGCACCCGGTCCGGGTCGCGGTGCGCGGCCGCCAGCTGACAGAACTCCAGCCCGTCCAGGACCATCGAGGCCACCGGCTCGCCGGGCGGCCCGTACTCCGGACCGTCCAGCGGTATCAGCCACTCGCCGGCGGCCGGTCCGTCGATCACCAGCCGCACCTGGCGCCCGGGCCGGACCCGGCCGTCGGGCGACCCGCCCGCGGGTGCCCCGGCGAGTTCGGGCCGGGCGGCGCGCAGCCCCGCCAGTGCCATCGGGAGCATCCGCACCGCCAGGTCGACCATCTGCCGCAGGTGCTGCGGCGCCGGCGGGGCGTACGGGTAGGCGACCGCGCGGGCCACGTCCTCGCCGTGGACGTAGCACTCGAAGGCCCGGTCGACGAAGGCGTCGCGCAGCGGGACGGTGACCGGGCCGAAGTCCACGGGCGTGTTGCCCTGCGGGGCCAACGCGGCGGTGCGGACCAGCTCGTGGCAGTGCCGCCGCCACCGGGCCCGGACCCGCTGCGGCGGCTGCCCGGCCTGCTCGGCGGTCAGCCGGGCGGTGCGCTCGGCGATCCCGGCCCAGGGCGGTCCGCTCTGCCGGGGCACCCGGGGGAGCGCCGGAGCGGGCTCCTGCGGCGGCACCCGGCGGTCGGCCGCCGGTGCGGCGCCGCCCGGGACGGGGTCGGGCAGGCCGAGGGCGAGCGCCACGTAGCCGTCCACGGCGGCGAGATGGCAGAGCACCTCGGCCGGGCGCAGGTACTCGGTGCCGCCGTGCCACGGGAGTTCGGCGACCTCCTGCCACTCCTCGGGGCCGAGGTCGCGCAGCAGCGCGTCGAGCTTGGCGGTCTCCGCGGCGTAGGGAACGCCCCAGGCGGGGACGGGCAGTTCGGCCGGGCGCCGGGCCAGGCACCAGTCGAGCACCTGCTGGCGCAGCGGGCCGGGCTGGTCGAGCGGTTCGTCGGCGGAGAGCCAGCCGGCCGCGTCCCGCAGCCGGGCGGCCTCCTCGGCACAGGCCGGGCAGCTCCGCAGGTGCTGCTCCAACTCGGCGGCCTCGCGGCGCGGGCAGGCACCCAGGGCCCAGGCGCCGAGCAGCGAGCGCAGGGCCTCGTGCTGCTCCTCGGTGATCGTCACGTGCCCCCGCCCTCGTTCCCGTGGCGCTGTCCGTCGTGCTGCCGGCCGTCGTGCCGCCGGTCCTGGTGGCGCTGATCGCCGTGCCGCTCTTCGCCGTGCTGCTGTCCGTCGTGCCGCTGTTCCTCGTGGAGCTGCCCGTCGTGGCGCTGCCCGTCGTGGTGCGGGGCTTCCTGCCGCGGCCCGCCGTTGCACCCGTCGTGCCGGCGGCAGTCGGGGTGGCCCGCCTGCCGCTGGTGGGCGCGCTCCTCGGCGAGTTCGGTGGCCAGCAGCTCCAGGCCGAGCCGCATCCGCTGCTTGGCGGTCTGCTCGCTGATCCCGAGCCGGCGGGCCGTCTCCTGGTAGGTGCGGCCGTCGTAGTACGACACGGCGATGGTCTCACGCAGGCTCTGCGGCAGGGACTCCACCACGTACTGGACGCGGGCGGCCGTGGCCACGGCCCGGATCTCCTCCTCGGCGGGCCCGGCGAGGACGCCCGTGCCGCCGGTGCCGTCCACGCCGTCGCCGACGGGCGGCGCCTCGGCCGCGCGCCGGACCCGCAGGCGGTCGACGGCGCGGCTGTGCGTGAGGGCGCCGAGCCAGGAGCGGAGCGAGCCCTGGGCGGGGTCGAACGCCTCGGGGTGCTCCCAGACATGGGCGAATATCTCGCGGGTGAGCTGGGCGGCGGCGGCCTGGTCGGCGAGTATCCGCCCGGCCAGCCCGTGCACCATCGGCGCGAGCTGGTCGTACAGTTCGCCCAGGGCCGTCTCCTCGCCCCGGGCGAGGCGCCGCTGGAGTTGCTCGTCCCAGCGCGGGGCGCTGCCGGGGGTGGCCATCGGTAACCACCCTCCTGCCGTGGGGTTCGCTGCCGTGCCCAACGCTATCCTGCGGCCTTCCGGGAGCGGGCGGATTCGGTGCGGAATGGAACGCGTAGTTTCGGATCGTCACATCGTGGGATCTGCCGTCGATCCCGCTGTTCGAAGGCCGTTGGACATATGTCGCACGGGTGGTTCGCGAGTGGCGGGCGCTGCGTCCGGGGCGTCCGGCGGTAGGTTCGCCACTGCATGTCCGGCAGGTCGGCCCGGGCCGGACGATCGCCGGTGCGAGGCTCGCGAGAGTGAACGGGACAGTATGCACTGCCCTGTCCCCCGATCGCTGGAATATGCCCGAAGCGCTTGCTGCGGTCCGCCCGTCGAACCATCCTGAGGCGTATTCGTGTCGCAGCCGGAGCGCGACGGACGAGATGGCGTGGGCACGACGTACCGGGTGTGACGTACGGCGGCCCGGCCTGCGGCGGCCCGGCGGATGCCGGGACCAGCCGGCTGGACGATCCGGCCCGATCGAGACGATGGCCGAACTGCGAGTGCGGGTGGTGGAGCGGTGCAGGTTCTTCAGGTACAGCTTGCGGTGCAGGCGGACCCCGCCGAGGTCGGCCGGGCCCGCCGTTGGGTGCGCTCACGGCTGCTCAACCACGGCGTGGACCCGGACGCGCCGATCGCCGAGACGGTCGTCCTGGTCGTCTCCGAGCTGGTGACCAACGCCGTGGTGCACACCGGCTGTCCGGCCGTCCTGAGGCTCTGCTTCCCGGTCGACGGACCCCTGGCGGGGGGCGGCTCCCCGGTGCCCGGCGGCCCGGCGGACGGGACGGGCTGCGGCGCGCTGCGCGAGGCGGCCGCCATCGGCCCGCTCCGGGTCGAGGTCGCGGACGCCAGCCAGGCCGCCCCCGCTCCCCGGCACGCGGGCCCGGACGCCGACGCCACCAACGGGCGCGGCCTGGAGCTGGTCGAGCTGCTCTGCGACCGCTGGGGCTGGTATCCGGACGGTTCCGGCAAGCGGGTCTGGTGCGAGATCGGCGCCGACGCCCGGCCGGTGGACCCGCTGACCGCCGTGGACTGGGCCGCGCTGGCCCAGTGACGGCCCGACGATCAACGGGCCGAAACCTGACGCAACCATTCCGAATTTCGGACAACCCATTGACGTGACGTATTCGACTGATCACTCTTGGGAGCAGCTCTCCGTTGCGAGGGGACGCCGAGGGAACACCCGAACGCCGCTGCGGTGCTGCTGTCCAGGGGGATCATGTCAGCAGGGGGGCCGTGGTACGCCGATCGCGCGGTGGCTCCTTGGCGAGTGCGGTGGGCTTTGCGCGGGTTCAGGGCCCGTGCTTCGCGATTGGATGGCGGCGGGCCGTGCCGTGCTCGGGGTGCGTGCGGCCTGCCGCCGTCCAATTCGTCCACGTCGAGGGGCCGGTTTCGGTCACTCGCCGGCCGGGTCGTCCGCCGGTCCGGCCGCCCGTCAGCGTGACTGCTCCGCCGACCGGAAGGTGCGCCGGTACGCGCTCGGCGCGACGTCCAGGCGCCCGCGCAGCCGCAGCCGGAGCGAGGCCGCCGTGCCGAAGCCGGACTCCCGGGCGACCTGGTCGATCGTCAGGTCCGTGCTCTCCAGCAACTGGCGGGCGCGCTCGGCGCGCTGCACCGTCAGCCACTGGCCCGGGCTGCTGCCCGTCTCCTCGCGGAACCGCCGGGTGAAGGTCCGCACGCTCATGCCCGCCCGGTCGGCGAGCAGGCGCAGCGGTAGCGGCCGGTCCAGGTGTTCCAGCGCCCAGGCGCGGACGGCGGCGGCGCCGGGGCCGGCGTCGACGGCCGGGTGGGGGAGTTCCACGTACTGTTTCTGGCCGCCTTCGCGCCAGGGCGGGACCAGGCAGGTGCGGGCCACCGCGTTGGCCACCGCGCTGCCGTGGTCGCGGCGCACGATGTGCAGGCAGAGGTCGATGCCGGCCGCCACCCCGCCCGAGGTGAGCACGGATCCGTCGTCGGTGAACAGCACGTCCGGATCGAGCCGGACCTTGGGGTAGAGGGCGGCGAAGCGCTCGGTGTAGCGCCAGTGGGTGGTGGCCGGACGGCCGTCCAGCAGGCCGGCGGCCGCCAGGACGAAGGAGCCGGTGCAGATCGACACCAGCCGGGTGCCGGGCCGGATCCGGGCCAGGGCGGCGGTCAGGGCGGGGCCGAGGTCGGCGTCGACCTGCCGCGGGCCCGGGTCCGCGGAGGCCGGGATCACCACGGTGTCGGCCCACTCCAGGAGTTCGGGTCCGTGGTCGACGGCGATCCGGAAGTCCGTGCTGGTGGGGACGGGCCGGCCGTCCACGGTGCAGGTGGCCACCTGGTAGTGGGGGACGCCGTCGGCGTCCTTGGCCGACTCGAAGATCCTTGCCGGGATGCCCAGTTCGAAGGCGATCACCCCGTCGAGTGCCAGTACCGCGACCTTGTGCGCCATCGTCCGCCCCTCCGCTCCCTGCCGGTACCCGCCGCGGGGCCGCCGCCGGCCGGGTCCCGCGTGCCGGATCCGTCGGCCGGGCCCCGCGTCCCGGTTCGCCGACCAGCGTACGCCGGGCCGCTGGCCCGATTCTTGCGAAAGCTGGCAGTCAGGCCACTCGTGGCCGTTCGCCCTGTTCGGGAGACTCGGCCGGGTGAACGAACGCAACGCCCCCACGCCGGGCCCCGCCCCCACGCCGGGCCCGACCGTCACACCGGACCCCGCGCCGGGCCCCGCCCCGGCCGGTCCTCCGAAGCCGGGCCGGGCCGGCCGGCCCCGGCTGCACTATGCCTGGGTGGTCGCCGCCGTCTCCCTGCTGGTCCTGCTCGGGTCGGCCGGGTTCCGCTCCGCGCCCAGCCTGATGATGGACGCGCTGCACAACGAGTTCGGCTGGTCGATGGGGACGATCTCCAGCGCCACCTCGGTCAACCTCGCCCTCTACGGCCTCACCGCCCCGTTCGCCGCCGCGCTGATGGACCGTTTCGGCGTCCGGCTGGTGGTGGTCTGCGCGCTGCTGACCATCTCGGTCGGCTCCGGGCTCACCATGCTGATGCGCGAGCCCTGGCAACTGGTGCTCTGCTGGGGGGTGTTGGTGGGCCTGGGCAGCGGCTCGATGGCCGGGGCCTTCGCCACCACCGTCACCGGCCGCTGGTTCCGCGCCCGCCAGGGCCTGGTCACCGGCGTGCTCACGGCCGCCGGCGCGGCCGGCAACCTGATCTTCCTGCCGGTCGGCGCCTGGCTGGTCGAGCAGCACGGCTGGCGCTCGGCGGTCGTCGTCGTCTCGCTGGCGGCCAGTGCCGTGGCCGTCCCGGTGCTGCTCCTGATGCGCGAGCGCCCCGCCGACCTCGGCCTGTTCCCGTACGGCGCGACCGAGGCTCCGCCCGCGCCGACGGCCGACAACCGGGCGCTGGCCCGCTCGCTGCGGGTGCTCCGCGAGGCCTCCCGCAGCCGCGCCTTCTGGCTGCTCGCGGCCTCCTTCGCGATCTGCGGCGCGACCACCAACGGCCTGGTCGGCACCCACTTCATCCCCGCCGCCCACGACCACGGGCTGCCGGTGACCACGGCGGCGAGCCTGCTCGCGCTGATCGGGATCTTCGACGTGGTCGGCACGATCGCCAGTGGCTGGTTCACCGACCGCCTCGACTCCCGGACGCTGCTGGTCGCCTACTACGCGCTGCGCGGGCTCTCGCTGGTCCTGCTGCCGCAGCTGTTCGCCGGCTCGCTGGAGCCGCCGATCCTGGCCTTCGTGATCTTCTACGGTCTGGACTGGGTGGCCACCGTGCCGCCGACCGTCGCGCTCTGCCGCCGGCACTTCGGCGACGACGCGCCGATCGTCTTCGGCTGGGTGCTGGCCTGCCACCAGCTCGGCGCGGCCGCGGTGGCCGGGCTGGCCGGCCTCGCCCGGGACGCGCTCGGCACCTATGACCTCGCCTGGTACGCGGCCGGCGGGCTCTGCGCCGTCGCCGTCCTGCTCTGCCTGGCCCTGCGGGGGACGGCGCCGGTCCGGCCGGTCGCCGCCCTGCCGTCATGAGCCCGTCGTGAGCGGCGGCTAGGCTCGGCAGCCATGACGCTCGCCTTCACCCTCGATCCCGGGACCGGTCCCGATCTGCGCTCCGACATCGTCCGGCTCTGGACCGACGTCACCAACGCCGGCGGCGCGGTCGGCTTCGTGGCGCCGGTCACGGCGGACGAGGTCTGGAAGACCGCCGACGCGCAGTTCGACGGCGTCGCGCCGAACGGGCCGGACCGGCTGCTGATCGCGCACGAGCGGGAGAGCGGCCGGCTCGCCGCCCTGCTGTTCTTCGACTCCATGCGGTTCGGTCCGATGGACCACTGGCGGATGCTCAAGCGGGTCATGGTCCACCCCGACTTCCAGGGGCGCGGCTACGGCGCCGAGCTGATGGCCGAGGCCGAGCGGGTGGCCCGGGCCTGGGGGCTGGAGGGGCTGCGGCTGACCCTGCGCGGCGGCCTCGGCCTGGAGACCTTCTACGGCCGCTGCGGCTACACCGAGGTCGGCCGGGTCCCCGCCGCGATCCGGGTGGCTCCCGGCGACGACCGCGACGACGTCACGATGTGGCTCGACCTGCGCTGACGGCGCGGGCCGCGCGACGGCCGGACGCGGGGACGGGGACGGCGGCGGGCGTGGGGACGGGCGACCCGTTCCCCGCGCGGTCCGTCGGGCATGCTTCACTGGGAGACCGGTCCAGCCCCCCGCGCAGAGAAGGATGTGTCCTCCGTGAGCAGCAATGTGAGCAACAAGTCCCACGCCACGCTCCGTTACACCTCCCTGCGGGTCAGCATCTTCCTCGGCTGCCTGCTGGTCGCCCTGCTGCTGGGCCACTTCCAGGTCATCCCGGTCAAGGGACAGACCGGCGCGATCTTCCTGTTCCTGGTGGCCGCCGTGGTCTCGGCACCGCTGAGCTACGTCCTGCTGAGCCGCCAGCGCGACGAGATGTCGGCCCAGATCTCCGGCAAGGTCGACGGCATCCGCAACCGGACCGCGGAGCGGATCGCCAGCCAGAACGCCGAGGAGGACGCGGCCGACGACGCCGTGCGCGCCACCGCCGTGCAGGGCTGACCCGCACCGCCGCCGTGCCCGCCCCCGATCCCGATCCACGGCCCGAGCCGCCCGCGGACCCGCCGTCCGACTCGCCGGCCGGGCCGCCGTCCGGGCCCGCCCCGGCACAGGGCGAGAGCGCCAGCGGCACCTGGCCGGCCCCGGTCCGCAAGCCCACCGGGCGGGACGTCGCCCGGCTCGCCGGGGTCTCGCAGGCCACCGTCTCGCTGGTGTTCTCCGGCCCCGAGGCCGGCCGCCGGGTCTCGGACGCCACCCGTGAACGCGTCCGGGAGGCGGCCCGCAGCCTCGGCTACCGCCCGCAGGCGGCCGGCCGGCAACTGCGGCTCGGCCGCAGCGGCATGATCCTGCTGGCCGTGCCGAACATCCTCGGCCCGTTCTTCGGCCGGGTGCTGGAGGGCGTCCACGAGGAGGCCGGCCGGCACGGCCTGGCCGTCGTGGTCAGCTCCGGCTGGGGGAGCGCCACCCTCGCCGACGCGGCCACCACCAGCCGGTTCGACGGCCTGCTGATCTGTTCCCCGGACGACAGCCAGCTCGGCGAGCTGCCCTCCGACACCCCCGCCGTCTTCCTGGACGCCGACCCCGGTACCGACCGGGCCCGCCCGACCGTCGAGCTGGACGTGGCCGGGGGCATGCGCGCCGCCGTCGAGCACCTGGCCGGGCTGGGCCACCGGCGGATCGGCCGGCTGCGCTCCACCCACTCCGCCTACACCTTCCGGGTCCGCCAGGCCGCGTTCGAGCAGGCCGCCGAGGCGCTCGGCCTGGAGGTGGTCGAGCTGGGCGTCAGCCTCAACGAGGGCCAGCCCGCCGCCCGCAGCGCCGCCCGCCGGCTGCTGGAGGGCCCCGACCGCCCGCACGCGGTGATCTGCGACGACGACGTGGTGGCCTCCGGGGTCTACCAGGCGGCCGCCGAACTGGGCCTGCGGGTGCCGGGGGACCTCTCGGTGGTCGGGATCGACAACATCCCGGTGGCCGAGCTGCTCACCCCGCCGCTCACCACCGTCGACCTCCCCGGTGAGGAGCTGGGCCGGGCCGGGGTCGCGGCCCTCGCCGACCTGCTCCGCGGCGAGCCGGTCGTGCCGGTCGCGCCGCTGGCGACCTCGCTGGTGCTGCGCTCCTCGACCGCGTCCGCCACCCTCCGCGTCGGGTAGGTCCGCCGTCGCCGTCTCCGCGCCTCCGTCGGCACCGCTGCCACCGGAAAGGGCCGTTCGGACTAGTTCGAACAGGTGAAATACCGTCAGGATGTCTCGCGCCGCAGCAGTGGGCGAATAAACGGACGATGAGATTTCGCCATGCGGACGCTCCGATCCAGACCTCCACGCCTGCCACGCCTGGCACGGCTGGCCGCCGCCCTCGGGCTGCTAGGCGGCACCCTGCTCACCGGCACCCTGGGTGCCCCGCCCGCCGAGGCCGCCGTCACCTTCACCAAGACGGTCGACAAGGCCACCCCGGTGCCGGGCGAGAACGTCACCTACACCCTGCGCTACACCTGCTCGGTGACCGACTGCACCAACGGGCTGATCACCGACGCGCTGCCGGCCGGGATGGAGTTCGTCGGCTGGACCCCGGACCCGTCGACGGTCGACATCGCCGGATCGACCGTCCCCGCCGCCGGCGCCGTCGGCGGCACCATGGCGATCAAGCTCAAGGAGCTCACCCCGGGCACCACCGCCACCATCACGGTCGTGCTGAAGTACCCCAACTTCTCCACGGCGAACGGGACGAGGAGCACCAACTCCGCCACCCTCACCGCCGACGGCGAGCCGCCGCTGACCGGTACCGCCGACACCACCGCCGTCGTCCAGCCCAGCTACAACGTCACCAAGGGCGTGCAGGGCAGCAGCCAGGACGGCCGCCTGGTGACGTACCAGTTCAGCGCCTGCTCCAGCGCGGGCGTGCCCAACGTCGACCTGGACGCCAGCCGGCTGGTGGACACCCTGCCGGCGGGCGCCGTCGTCGACACCGGCCGCTCGCCCGGCTGGGTCCAGGACCCGCCCGGCTCCACCACCTGGGTCTACGACAACGGAGCCTTCCGGGCCGGCAACGGCCAGGCCGGCTGCCGGATCCCCGGCGTGCTGGTCGTCCACTACCCGGAGGACGCCTTCCCCAGCGGCACCACCGCGCCCAACACCGTGGTGCTCAAGGGCGACCCGCTCGGTGCCGAGCCCGAGCGCGACCTCTCCACCGCCGACACCACCACCCCGGTCTTCCAGCCGCCCGTCACCGGGGTCCAGGTCTCGGCCTCCAAGGTCTGGCAGAACGCGGTGTCCGGCGACATCGCCTCCTTCAGCCTCCGCCCCGGCAACGTGGCCGCCCCCGTCACCGGCCTGGTGATGACCGACCCCGGCAGCGGCACCACCGCCGGCCTCTACAACTGGCTCGCCCCGCAGTCCATCCAGCTGGAGGCGTGGAACCCGACCTCGATCGGTCTGCTGCTGGAGTACCGGCTCGACGGCGACGCCGGCTGGCTGCCGTTCACCCCGGGCAGCCCCTTCAACGGCTCCTCCTCCCGCCGGGTCACCTTCGTCCAGGGGGCCGGGGACCCGGCCAACGACACCCTCGGCATCCCGGCCGGCCGCCGTCTGGACGGGCTGAGGTTCACCTGGACCGGTCCGATCCCCACCGGTTGGAGCCCCGGCAGCGGCGTCCAGGTGCTCGCCCAGGTGATCACCCCCGGCCTCGACGGCCGGCCCGCGCCGGTGCCGCTGCACAACTGCGTCGACGTCCTCGGCACCGACGCCGGCGGCGCGACCTCGGCGGCGAGCGCCTGCGCCGACTCCACCGTCACCGCCGCCACCAACCTGGGCGCCGCCAAGACCACCGTCTCCGGCGCCGTCCTCTCGCCCGGCGGGACCGCCACCTTCCAGGTGATCCCGTACAACCACACCGGCCGCACCCTGGACCGCCCGCTGGTGCTCTACGACCTGCTGCCGCCCGGCATGGTCTACGTCGAGGGCTCGGCCCGCCGCGACACCGGCTGGCCCGACTCGGTGGCGCCCTCGGAGGTCACCGTCCTGCCCGGCCCCGACGGCCGCCAGCTGCTGAGGATGACCTGGCCGGCCGGCAGCCCGGACATGACGTACCTGCACGACAACCTCGCCTACCGCACCCTGATCGACGTCCAGGTGGCCGGCAGCGCCCGGCCCGGTGAGCTCACCAACGACGTCTACGTGACGGCGGACGGCTCCGGCCCGCCGGTGGCCTGCTTCTACTACGGCAACGACACCGGCGTCGCGGACACCCAGGACCTCGACCGCGACGGCGACACCACCGAGCAGCTCTGCCACGCGTCCTCCCGGGTGGAGGTGCAGGTGCCGGCCGTGCTGCGGGCCTTCAAGGAGGTCAAGGGCGACCGGGACGCCGACTACGGCAGCACCGGCACCGCCACCCCGGGCGGGCAGATCTCCTACCGGATGACCGTCCGCAACGACTCGCCGGACCCGGTGACCGACTTCGTCGCCTACGACAAGCTGCCGGTGCCCGGCGACGGCTATGTGCTGCGCCCGGACACCCCGCGCGGCTCCGCCTGGACGCCGTCGCTGGTGCAGCCGCTGGTCGCGAGCGACCCGACCGTGGTGATCGAGTACACCACCTCCGCCGACCCCTGCCTGCCCGGCGAGTTCGCCGTGGCCGGGCCGTGCGACGCCGGTGCGCAGTGGAGCACCACGTTCCCCGGTCCCGGGGCGGCGACCTGGTTCCGGGTGCGGCGGCCCGGTGCGCTGGAGTCCGGCGGCCAGTTCACGCTCACCTGGTCGATGATCGCCTCGATCGACGCCGGGGAGTCGGACTTCGCCTGGAACAGCTTCGCCTACACCGCGACCGACTCCGACGGCCGCCCGCTGCTGCCCGCCGAGCCCGCCAAGGTCGGCGTCGGCGTGGAGTGGCCGACCCCGCCGGACAACGCGCTCGGCGACTTCGTCTGGAACGACCTGAACAAGGACGGCGTGCAGCAGCCCGGCGAGCCGGGCCTGCCCGGCGTCCGGGTCGAACTGCTGGACGGCTCCGGGCGGGTCGTGCGGGACAAGGACGGCAAGCCGGTCGCGACGGTGACCGACGCGGGCGGGCACTACCTGTTCGAGCGGCTGCCGGACGGCGACTACGCCGTCCGCTTCGACCTGGCGACGCTTCCGAAGGACGCCACGGTGACGCAGCGGGCGGCCGGGAACGACCGCGCCCTGGACTCCGACGCGGACCCGGCGACCGGCGTCACCCAGGTGGTGCGGCTGGCCGGCGGGGCACGGGATCTCGACCTCGACCTGGGCGTGGTGGTGCCGGTGCCGCCGTCCCCGTCGCCGTCCCCCACGCCGTCCCCCACGCCGTCGCCGACGCCGACGCCTTCACCGACGCACTCGCCGACGGTGAGCCCGTCCCCGTCCCCGTCCCCGACCCCGTCGTGGTCGCCGTCGTGGTCGCCCTCGCCGTCCGCGTCCACGAGTGAGCCCTGGTCGCCGACGCACTCGCCGCACCCGTCGCACCCGTCGCACTCGACACCGGGCCACGGCGGCGAACTGCCCGGCACCGGTGGCGGCGTCGGCGCCCTCGTGGGCATGCTCGGCGCGGCCGTCCTCGGCGCCGGCCTGCTGCTCGCCCTGATCGCCTGGGGAGGTCGCGGCCGCCACAGCTGATCGAGGCCGGGGACGCCCTCACGGGCGACCCCGGTGAAGAGTGACTGCGCCCGTCGGCCAGACCACCCGGTCCGACGGGCGCAGTCACGTCCTGGGGTGGTTCAGCCCACCGGTACCGGCCGGGCCACCGGGGCCACCGGCAGGGGCTGGAACCAGCGGCGGGCGCCGAACAGCAGCAGCCCGCCCAGCGCGATCCCGCCGGCCGCGCAGAGCGCCACCGGGCGCAGCGAGTCCTCCGCGAGGTTGCCGGAGACGGCGTAGCCGAGCGAGTTGCCGGTCGCGAACAGCGTCACCAGCCAGGCGAACGCCTCGGTCACCGTGCCGACCGGGGCCAGCTCGGCGACCAGCACGAACGCGGCCGCCAGCAGCGGCGCCAGCCCGATCCCGGAGAGGAAGGCCAGCGCGGCCATCGCGTACGGCCCGGGCAGCAGCACCAGCGGCAGGTAGGAGACGGCCATCCCCAGCGCCATCACCCAGGTGCGGGTCGCCGTGCTGCTGCGCCACCGCACCGCGCCGTACCCGAGCGCGCCGAGCAGTCCGCCCAGCGCGGCCAGCGCCAGGAGCGTCCCCGCGCCGCCCGGCAGGCCGCCCTCGTGCGCCTCCGCGTAGGCGATGAACAGGACGTTCTGGGCGCCGACCGCCCAGCCGGCGCCGGCCAGGCCGATCAGCAGCAGCACCAGGCCCGGGGAGCGGAGCGGTCCGAGCAGGCCGGCCGAGTGGGCGCGCGGCGGCGCCTGCCAGGCCCGGGCCGGTCCGGCGGTGGCCACCACCAGGGCCCCGGCCAGCCCCAGCCCGGCCGCCACCCAGAGCGCCGCGACCGGGCTGAACGCGCCCGCGATCCCGGCCACCGCGAGCGGGCCGGCCACGTAGAGGATCTGCTGCGAGGCGGAGTCGAAGGCGTACGCGGTGTCGAGCTGCTCCTCCTCGACGACATCCGGCCACAGCGAGCGCAGGCAGGGTTCGAGCGGCGGCATGGCCAGCCCGGCGATCGCGGCGCCGACCGGCGCGGCCAGCGCCGATCCCGGCGCGAGCGCCAGCAGCGCGTACCCGCCGCCCGCGACCACGGCGGAGGCGAGCAGGACCCGGGGCTGCCCGGTGCGGTCCACGATCCGGCCCAGCACCGGCCCGCCCACGGCGGCCGAGATCGCGTAGGCGGCGGTGGCCAGCCCGATCCGGCTGTACGGGGTGCCGGCCTCGCGCAGGGCCAGCGCGATCACCAGGGCGGTCATGCCGGCGGGCAGGCGGCCGAGCAGGGTGCCGAGGAGCAGGCGGCTGACGTGCGGGGCACGGAGCAGGGCGAGATAGCCCATGGACGGTTCTCCGGGTCTGGGCAGGGGTGAGTGGGGGCCGCCATCCAAGTTATACGTATAACTGCCGAGCGGTCAATCGGACCGATTCGACGATCTGATGGTGCGTCAGCCTCGTTCGTGTCCGGATTTACCCTTGCGCCGTCCACATCTCAAACAAGTACTTTGAACATCTCAAACCTTTACTGCTAACGTATCGGCCATGACCACCTCAGGAGCAGCGCGGATGCACGGCTTGGGCTCGATGCCCACGGCCGCCCGCGCGTGCTGCCTGACGGGTGCTGTGGACAGCCCGCGCCGTTGTCGCGCCATGAGCTGTATTCAGGCGGCACGCCCCTGACGGGGCCGAGTCCTCCCCGTCCGGCCCACCCGCCGTGCCGCCTTCCTCGCCTCACCTCACCGTCAGCAACGCCCTCCCCGGAGCCGCACCGTCATGTCCACAGCGCCTGAGGCGACCTCGTCGCCGTCCGTGCTCGCCAGAATCCGCAAGACCCCGTTCTGGGTCCAGATCGTCGCCGGCCTCGTGTTCGGTGTCGGCCTCGGCTACCTGGCCCGCGCGGCCGACATCTCCTGGCTGGCCACCACCCTGGAGACCATCGGCAAGATCTTCGTCCAGCTGCTGAAGCTGGCCGTCCCGCCGCTCGTCTTCACCGCGATCGTGGTGTCCGTCGCCAACCTGCGCAACGTCACCAACGCGGCCCGGCTGGCCGTCCGGACGCTGCTCTGGTTCCTGATCACCTCGCTGATCGCCGTCGCGATCGGCCTGGGCCTGGGCCTGCTGACCAACCCGGGCGAGGGCACCGACCTCAAGACCGAGGGCCTCAAGGCGCCGAAGTCCACCGGTAGCTGGATCGACTTCCTGACCGGCATCTTCCCGACCAACATCGTCACCGCCTTCACCGAGGTCGAGGTCCTCCAGATCGTCTTCCTGGCGGTCGTGACCGGCGCGGCGATCATCAAGCTGGGCAGCAGGGCCGAGCCCGTCCTCAAGCTCAGCGAGTCCGTGCTGGAGCTGGTCCAGACCGCCCTCTGGTGGGTCATCCGGCTCTCCCCGCTCGGCACCCTCGGCCTGATCGGCAAGTCCGTCGCCAAGTACGGCTGGGACCTGCTGGAGCCCTTCGCCACGCTGACCATCGACGTCTACGTCGGCTGCGCGCTGGTGCTGTTCGGGGTCTACTCCCTGCTGCTGAAGTTCGTCGGCGGTCTCAACCCGCTCAACTTCTTCAAGGGCGCCTGGCCCGCCATCCAGCTGGCCTTCGTCTCCCGCTCCTCGGTCGGCACGCTGCCGGTCACCCGTCGGGTCACCGAGCGCCTCGGCGTCCCGAGCGAGTACGCCTCGTTCGCCGTGCCCTTCGGCGCGACCACGAAGATGGACGGCTGCGCCGCGATCTACCCCTCGCTGGCCGCGATCTTCGTCGCCCAGGTCTACGGCATCGACCTCGGCATCAAGGACTACCTGCTGATCGCCTTCGTCTCGGTCATCGGCTCGGCCGCCACCGCGGGCCTCACCGGCGCGATCGTGATGCTGACCCTGACCCTCTCCACCCTGGGTCTGCCCCTGGAGGGCGTCGGCCTCCTCCTCGCGATCGACCCGATCCTCGACATGGTCCGCACCGCGACCAACGTCGCCGGCCAGGCCGTCGTGCCGATCCTGGTGGCGGCCCGCGAGAAGACCCTCGACCTGGTCGCCTACAACAACCCGCACGGCGACCTGTACGAGGACGCCCCCGCGGTCACCGTCCCGGCGCAGGCCTCCGCGAAGGCCACCGCCGCGGCCTGACGACCGCGCACAACGGCCGACGGGCCCTCTCCCCGGTGCGGGGAGAGGGCCCGTTTCCGTCGGTTCAGCGAACCGTCGGTCCAGTGGCTCGGCGCGCCGGCCGTGTGCCGCGCACCGGCCGCGGGCTCACCAGCGGCCGGTCAGCGGGGTGTCGGTGCCCTCCCCGAAGCGCAGGCTGTAGAGCGGCGCCCCGGAATCCTGGAACGCACCGTAGAAGCTCGCCGCGCTCGGCCGGAAGATGCCGACCTTGTCCGTCCCGCTCCCGTTCCAGTCGCCCTTGACCGGGAGGTCGCCGGTGTCGCCGAACGGGACGGCGTGGTCGATGCCGATCGAGGTGTTGGAGTTGCTCAGGTAGAAGCCGTGCGTGCTCGGCCGGTAGATCCCGATGGTGTCCTTGCCCGTCCCGCTCCAGTTGCCGACCATCGGAATGTCCCCGAAGTCGCCGAACGGGATCGCGAGGGCGACGTTCGCGTTGTCGTTGGTGAGGTAGAACGCCCTGTCGCGAGGCCGGTAGATGCCGATGGTGTCCCGGCCCTGGCCGGTCCAGTCCCCGACCAGGGGGATGTCGCCGGTGTCGCCGAACGGGATCGCGAGGGCGACGTTCGCGTTGTCGTTGGTGAGGTAGAACGCCGCGTCGCCCGGCCGGTAGATGCCGATGGTGTCCCGGCCCGGCCCGCTCCAGTGCCCGGTGAGCGGAATGTCGTTGGTCGAGCCGAAGGGCACGGCGCGGACGAGGTTGCCGAGGCTGTCGGCCATCGCGAAGGTCTGGCCGGCCGGGCGGTAGATGCCCGGCTGGGTGGGCCTGCCGTTCGGCCTGGTGGTGACCTGGACGTCGAGGTAGTCACGGTCGATGCCGATCGTGACGCCGCCCCAGGTCTCGGTGGCGTTGCCGTCGTACTGGTGGGCCCGCTGGTGACCGGCCCAGGCGGTGCTCGGGATCGCCGGGTCGGCGGTGTCCGCCACACCGTTCCAGCGCGCGGTGAACAGCGCGTCGGGCATGGCGTAGCCCTTGCCGCTCGAGCCGGCGCCGACCAGGTCCGCGATGCCGGTCGAGGCGCTGCTGTAGACGCCCGAGTTGTAGCCCAGCGCGTGGAGTTCGGTGGTCCAGGCGGACAGGAACGGCTGGACGGCCCCGGAGTACGCCGCGACGTTGTAGGACTCGATGTCGTAGTACAGCACGCTCCCCGGGCCGAGCCCGAGGGCCGAGGCCTGCGCCACCGCGTCGTCGGCCGCGGCGGTGCCCTGGGCGGTCGGCGCGGTGATCTTCGAGGCCTGGGCGCCGACGTAGACCGGCATGAAGCGCCAGCCGGCGGCGTACTGCTGTTGCATCCAGGCGGCCGTCAGGTTGGGCTGGCTGCAGGCCCGGGCAGCCCCGCCGATGTAGATGCCGACGGCCTGGTAGGGCGACTCGGCCCGCCAGGCGGCCATCGCGGCGGCATCGGGCGCGGTGCAGGCGTCGAAGCCCTTGCCCGTGTACCTGGTCGCGTCGGCGGGCAGTGCGGGCGGAGTCGCGGCGGCCGCGGCGGGCGCTGCGGCGGCGGACTCGGGTGCGGGGGCTCCTGCGGCCGGGGCTCCCGCGACCGGGGCTCCTGCGGCCGGGGCTCCTGCGGCCGGGGCTCCCGCGACCGGGGACGACGGCTTGGCGGGTCGGGCCGGGCCCGGCTTCTTCGCCGAGTCGGTGGGGAGGCCGGCCGAGGCCAGGACCGTCCGGACCAGGGCCAGGTCGTCGCCGTACACAGCGGTGGCCGTGATGCCCGGGGCCGTGACGCGGACCTCGCGCTCGATCTCCGACACGGTGGTGGCGGACGGGGCGCCGTCGGCCCCGGGCTCCACGAGCAGCGCCTCCGTCCGTCCCACCAGGTGCGCGGGGCAGTTCTGACGGGTCCCGGGTGTGCCCAGGTAGACGGCGTGCTGGTCGAAGCGGACGCAGGCCGTCGGATCGGCCGTCAGGTCGATCACCGGCCAGTCGGCCGGCACCGTGAACGCATGGCCGAGGTAGGCGACGTTCTTGGTGGGGGCCGGCGACGGGCCGGGCGCGGCCTGGGCGGCGCCCAGACTTCCGGCGGAGAGCACGGCCGTCGCGCCGAGGGCGGTGAGTATTCGGCGGCGGGCGCCGGATTGCATGGTGATGACTTTCTCCCTGTGGGAAGCGGCCCGGGCGGTGCCGGGTGACACGGCTGGTCACGCACCCGGTACCGAGGTCGGGCCGGGGCGCGGCAGCACAGCATAGAGACGGCGACTGACGGATCGACAACGGCTTTTGCCGCCGGGGCCGCAACGCGCGGTCCGGCGTCGGCGCCCCCTGGGCGGTACGGGCTTCCCGCCCGCGCGGGAGCACGGGAGGCCGCCTGCCGGTGGTCCGATGCCGCTTCTGCCGACCGGGTGGGGGGACGGTTTCGCCCACCTCCGCGGTTCCCCTGCCCGGCGGGTTCGGGTCTGCCGGTCGGGCAGGCCGGCACCGTTCGGTGCGCGGAGTGCGGGGGCGAACCAGGTTCTCGGCGCAGCTCGTCGCGTGGTCGGCCGGGCGCGGTCAGTCGGCCGGGCGCGGTCAGTCGGTCGGGCGGCCGGTCGCCCGGAGGATCTGCCGTGCCCTCGTCAGATACCCCGCCTGGAAGCGGCTCTCGGCCCCGAGCAGCCCGAAGATCTCGGCGATGTACTTGCGGCAGGTCCGCAGTGAGACGCCGAGCCTGCGGGCGATGGTCTCGTCCCGCAGCCCTTCGCTGAGCATGGCGAGGATCGCGCGCTGCACCTCGTCGCGGACCTCGGCGTGCGGGTCGCAGGGGTTGTAGGGGGAGGCCAGGTTCCAGCTGCGGTCGAAGGAGTCGCAGAGGAAGGCGACCGTGGACGGGTCGCGCACCGCCACGGCGCCGCCGGCGGAGTGCGGGACGAGGACGAGCCGCCGGTCGAAGGCGATCATCCGGCCGCCGAGTTCGGCGAGCGTCCGGGCGGCGGCCCCGGCCCCGACCAGCTCGGCCACCCGCTCCTGGGTCGGGGAGTGGTAGCGGGCGGTGTGGTGGTGGAGGAGGCGGACGCGGACTCCGCGCCGGGCGAGGGCGAGTTCGTCCAGCGGCCAGGCCCCGTCCGGCTGGGTGATCAGCACCTCGGCGCGCGCGGCGGCCGCGGCCTCCTCGATCAGGGCGAGTACGGCGGCGTTCGACCCGACCGGTTCGAGCGGCGCCTGCGGTGTCCGGGCCGCGTACAGCTCGCTGAGCGCGGCCACCGTGGCCCGGGCGTCGCCGAGTTCGGCCAGGTCGCGGCGGAGGCGAGCCTCGGCGGTGACCACGGTGGCGCCGGCCGTGCGCGGGTCGACCGCCTCCCAGCGGCCGTCCGGGCCCGCGCGCAGCAGACCGGCGGCGGCCAGGGCCCGCACCGGGCCGGCCGTCTCGGCCGTTTCCACCGCCTCGGCCGCCTCGACGCCGCCGTGCTCGACGGCCTGGCGGTAGAGGTCGAACTCCTCCGGGCCGAGGGCGCTCAGCCTCTCCGTGATGTCCGGTTCCGTCATGGTTCGTCCCCCGTGCAGCTTGCTGTGGTTCACCATCATGCGGTCGTGCGGCCATCGACCACGAGCCCGCTCCGACGCGATGCTGATCACGGTTCGCGAGGCGCCTCCCCGAGCCGCGACCGCCCGCTCCGACCGCCCGCACCCCCCAGGGGACACCCATGTCCGGAAACGCCACCACCGCCGGTACCACCACCGCTGCCGGTACCGCCGACACCACTGCGCTGCTGCGCCGCCCCGACTTCGCCCGGCTCTGGACGGCCCAGACCGCCTCGCTGTTCGCCGCCCAGATCGGCGACCTCGCGCTCCCGCTCACCGCGGTGCTCGTCCTCGCCGCCGGTTCCGAACAGGTCGGCCTGCTCGCCTCGGTGGCCCGGCTGCCGTACCTGCTGCTCGCCCTGGTCGCCGGGGTGCTGGCGGACCGTATCCGGCGCCGCCGGCTGATGGTCGCGGCCGACCTCGGCCGGGCCCTCGTCCTCGCCGCCGTGCCGCTGCTCCACCGGGCCGACGCCCTGGGCATCGGCGTGCTCTACGCGGTCGCCTTCCTGGTCGGCTGCGGAACCGTGTTGTTCGACGTGGCCGCGCAGGCGTACCTGCCCCGGCTGCTCCCCCGGGAGGACCTGGCGCGCGGCAACGCGCTGCTCGGCTCCAGCCAGTCGGCGGCGACGATCGGCGGCCCGGCGCTCGGCGGACTGCTGGTGCAGTGGCTGACCGCGCCGGTGGCGGTCTGCGCGGCGGCGCTCTCCTACGCCGGCTCGGTGGTGAGCCTGCTGTCGATCCGCCACCGGGAGGAGCGCCGGCCGGCGCGGACGGCCGGGAAGCCGCTGCCCGAGATCCGGGAGGGGCTGCGGCTGCTGCTGCGCAGTGAGCGGCTGCGGACGATGGCGATCATGGCCGCCGTCTTCAACCTCTCCTTCACCGCCTTCGAGGTGGCCTACCTCCAGTACCTCCCGCGCACCCTGGGCCTGTCGGCCGGCGCGATCGGGCTGGTGCTGGCGGCCCTCGGTCCGGGCTTCCTGCTGGGCGCGGTGTTCGCGGCCCGGCTGCCGGTCCGGCTCGGCTACGGGCGGACGCTGGTGCTGACCGCCCTGGTGGCCAACCTGGTGATGCCGCTGACCGCCCTGGTGCACGGCGGGACGGCGCTCGCCGTCGGCGCGCTGATGGTGATCAACCTGCTCTTCGCGGCCTTCGGCACCGCCAACAACGTGACGGTGCTGACCATCCGCCAGTCGGTCACCCCGGACGGGCTCCAGGGGCGGGTGGCGGCGACGAACCGTTTCGTCGCGATGGGCGTGGCACCCCTGGGCGCGCTGCTCGGCGGCTGGCTGGGCGCCGGCCTCGGCCTGCGCGGCACGGTGCTGGTGACGGCGCTCGGCCTCTGCGCGGCGCTGGTGCCGCTCGGGTTCTCCTCGCTGGCCCGGATCGGGCGCGAGCTGCCGACCGCGCCCTGAGCCGGCCGGCGGGGCGAGGGCAGAGGCAGGGGGCCCGGCAGATGGCGCCGGGCCCCCTTGGGTACTGCTCTTGTGCTCATGATGACGGCCGCGGGGGCCGTCTGCGGACCCGAGGGGTCCCGAGCGATCAGGTCATCAGAGGATGATCAGATAGCGGTAACGTTCTCCGCCTGCGGGCCCTTCGGGCCCTGGGTGACGTCGAAGCTGACCGCCTGGTTCTCCTCCAGCGAGCGGAAACCGTTCGCGTTGATGGCGGAGTAGTGGACGAAGACGTCGGGGCCGCCGCCCTCCTGGGCGATGAAGCCGAAGCCCTTCTCAGCGTTGAACCACTTGACGGTTCCCTGAGCCATGCCGTTCTCCTTGCGAGGGACGTATTGGGGGCCACACCGTGTGGCACCCGGTCCGCTGCGCTGATCGCCCTGCCTCCGGACGGGTCCGGAGTTTTTCGATATTGCTGAAAAACTACAAAAAGCCTGCGGTTACATGCTCCGCAGGCTTCAAGTACTGCAAGGGGAATCAAACTGCAACTGAGGGCAACGCTAGCATGCGGCCGCTGTGACGACCAGGGGTGACTTGCGGGCCGGACAGGGCGTGTCGTAAGGCCGGTGCGAGGCATCCGGAACGACGGGCATACCCTGCGGGGAGGCGCACGAACAGCAAGGGAGCGGCGCAGTGGTGGTACCGGATGCGGAAACGCAGGAGCCCCGGGAGAACCCCCCGGTCAGGCCGCGGGTCGGGCATATTCAGTTCCTGAACTGCGTACCCCTCTACTGGGGGCTGGCCAGGACGGGCAATCTGCTCGACCTGGATCTCACCAAGGACACGCCGGAGAAGCTCAGCGACCAGTTGGTCGGCGGCTCCCTGGACATCGGCCCGATCACCTGCGTCGAGTACCTGCGACACGCGGACGAACTGCTGGTGCTGCCCGACATCGCGGTCGGCAGTGACGGCCCGGTGATGTCCTGCGTGATCGTCAGCAAGGTCCCGCTGGCCGAACTGGACGGACGCCGGGTCGCCCTCGGCTCCACCAGCCGGACGTCGGTGCGGCTGGCCCGGCTGCTGCTGGAGGAGCGCGAGGGCGTGCAGCCGGAGTACTTCAGCTGCCCGCCCGACCTGGACGCGATGCTCGCCGAGGCCGACGCCGCCGTGCTGATCGGCGACCCGGCCCTGCGGGCCTACCTGGGACAGGCGGCCGCGCAGGGCCTGACGGTGCACGACCTCGGAGCGATGTGGAAGGAGTGGACCGGGCTGCCCTTCGTCTTCGCCGTCTGGGCCGCCCGCCGCGACTTCGCCGAGCGCAGCCCCGACCTGACGGCGGCGGTGCACCGGGCCTTCCTGGAGTCCCGTGACCTCTCGCTGGTGGAGGCCCGTGCGGTCGCCGAGCACGCGGCCCGCTGGGAGCAGTTCGACGCCGGGGTGCTGGAGCGCTACTTCAGCGAGGCGCTGGACTTCTCGCTCGGCGAGCGGCAGTTGGCCGGCATGGCCGAGTTCGCCGGCCGGGTCGCCCACGACAGCGGCTTCGCCCCGGACGTCATGGTCCGGCTGCTGGAGCCGGCGCCGGTGGTGGTCTGACCGTCCGGCCGCCTGGCGGTCGGTCCGTTCCTTCCGCTCGTCCGTTCGTCCGCTTGTCCGCTTGTCCGCTTGATGGCGGGGTGGAGCGAGGGAGGGGGACAGGCGGGTGCCCGGGGGAGGGGTGCCGCCTGTCCCCCTTCGGCACGGGGTACCGCTTGTCCCCCTCCCGTCCCGCGCGGGCCGGTAGCGTCTGCACGCGAGATCCGTGACATCGGCGGCGCCCGGAGGCGACGGCGACGGCCGGGCGGCTGAGGGGAGCGTGCGGGATGCAGGCACTGGGGGCGGACGACCCGAGACAGGTGGGCGGGTACCGGCTGCTGCGACGGCTCGGCTCGGGCGGGATGGGCCGGGTCTACCTCGGCCGGACGGCCGGCGGCCGTACGGTGGCCGTCAAGCTGGTCCGCGGCGAGCTCGCGGAGGACGCCGAGTTCCGGGCGCGGTTCCGGCAGGAGGTCGCCGCCGCCCGCCGGGTCGGCGGAGCCTGGACGGCGCCCGTGCTGGACGCGGACACCGAGGGCGAGCACCCCTGGGTGGCCACCGGCTACGTCGCCGGCCCCGCGCTCGGCACCGCCGTCCGTGACTTCGGGCCGCTGCCCGAGCAGGCCGTACGGACCCTCGGCGTCGGGCTGGCCGAGGCACTGGCCCATGTGCACGGCCTCGGACTGGTGCACCGGGACGTCAAGCCGTCCAACGTCCTGCTGACCCTGGACGGGCCGCGCCTGATCGACTTCGGCATCGCCCGCGCGCTGGACGCGACCAGCGGCTTCACCCAGTCGGGCTACGTGGTCGGCTCACCCGGCTTCATGTCGCCGGAGCAGGCGAACGGACAGCCGGCCGGGCCGCCGAGCGACGTCTTCTCGCTGGGCGCGGTGCTCGCCTTCGCGGCCACCGGTGTGCAGCCCTTCGGCGAGGGGGTGAGCGTGGCGGTACTGCTCTACCGGGTGCTGCACGAGGAGCCGGACCTCTCCGGGCTCGCCGGGCCGCTGCGCCCGATCGTGCTGGACTGCCTGGCCAAGGATCCGGCCGCCCGCCCGACCCCGCAGCGGCTCCGGGACCGGCTGGACGCCGAGGGCGCGGCCACCGCCCGGCTGGGGCGGGGCGGCTGGCTGCCGCCCGCGCTGGCGTCGGGGGTCGGCCGCAGCGCGGTCGAACTGCTCGACCTGGAGGGGGAGGTGGACACCGGGGGAGCGGCCGTCCCGGACGGCGCTGTCCGGGACGGTGCTGGCTCGGGTGGTCCGGGTTCGGGTGGTCCTGCTTTGGGTGGTCCGGGTTCGGGGGCGGGCGCTTCGGGGGTGGGCGCCTCGGAGGGCCGGACGCCGACCGATCGCGTGCCGGTCGATCCGGTGCCGTACGACCGGGTGCCGCAGGACCGTGTACCGCGGGACCGGACGCCGACCGGGGCGGTGGAGCCGACGGCGGCGCGCCGGGCCCGGCCCGGGGTGGTGGTCGCGGTGGCGGTGGTGGTCGCGCTGGTGCTCTCGGCCGGCGGCTACGGCCTCTACCGGGGGTTCCGGGGCGAGGCGAGACCGGAGTACACGCCCATCGCCGGGACGACCGTCTCCTCCTCGTTCAGCTGGTCGGTCTCCTCGACCTCCAGCACGTCCTCGTCCACCTCCTCCTCGTCCACCACGCCCACCGGCAGCCCGGCGCCCCCGCCGGGCACCGCCTCCGGCCCGAGCGTCGTACCGCCCGGCTTCCTCGGTACCTGGCGCGGGGAGATGACCACCGACAAGGGGCTGCCCGCCGGGACCACCACGCTGGTGATCGGCCCGGCCGCGATCGGACAGGAGAACACCACCAGCCGCAACGCCGTCACCGGGCTGATCTCCATCAGCTGCGAGGGCGCCTGGACGCTGGACTCGGCCTCGGAGGGGAAGCTGGTGTTCACCTCCCGGCTGGTCCGCTCCTCGCTGCCGGGGGCGTGCAGCAGCGGCTCCAACACGGAGACGCTCACCCTGCAGAAGGACGGCAGCATCCGGTTCGGCTCGGCCGATCCGGCGGCCGGGAACCCGACCGGGACCATGCGGAAAGCGGCCTGACGGCGGAGCGCGAAAGCGCTGGCGTAGGCTGGTTCGGCCGTACCCGGAAGCACTGAAACACGCAGCAGTACCCGAGAGAGAGAAGGCCGCCAGGTGTCCGAGCTCGCAGCGACCACCCTCGATGCGCCCAGCACCGACCTGCAGGCCGTGCTCGACCGGGCGGCCGGCGGAGGCCGGATCAGCCCGGAAGAGGCCCTGGAGCTGTACCGCTCGGCGCCGCTGCACGCGCTCGGCTCGGCGGCCGACGCGGTGCGCCGCCGCCGCTACGCCGGTACCGAGCACATCGCGACGTACATCATCGAGCGGAACATCAACTACACCAACGTCTGTGTGACGGCGTGCAAGTTCTGCGCGTTCTACGTGCCGCCGAAGAGCGACAAGGGCTGGTCCCGCGACCTCGACGAGATCCTGCGCCGCTGCGCGGAGACGGTCGAGCTGGGCGGCACCCAGATCATGTTCCAGGGCGGGCACCACCCGGACTACGGCGTGGAGTACTACGAGCGCGCCTTCTCGGCGATCAAGGCGGAGTTCCCGCAGCTGGTGATCCACTCGCTGGGCGCGTCCGAGGTCGACCACATGGCCCGGATCTCGGGGGTGTCGATCGAGGAGGCCATCACCCGGATCCACAAGGCGGGCCTGGATTCCTTCGCGGGCGCCGGCGCCGAGTTGCTGCCGGCGCGGCCGCGCAAGGCGATCGCCCCGCTCAAGGAGTCCGGCGAGCGCTGGCTGGAGATCATGGAGGCGGCGCACGGCCTCGGCGTGGAGTCCACCTCCACCATGCTGATGGGCACCGGCGAGACCAACGCCGAGCGGATCGAGCACCTGCGGATGATCCGCGAGGTGCAGGACCGCACCGGCGGGTTCCGCGCCTTCATCCCGTACACCTACCAGCCGCAGAACAACCACCTCAAGGGCTCGACCCAGGCGACCGTCTTCGAGTACCTGCGGATGATCGCGATCGCCCGTCTCTTCCTCGACAACGTCGCCCACATCCAGGGCTCCTGGCTGACCACCGGCAAGGAGGCCGGCCAGCTGTCGCTGCACTACGGCGCGGACGACCTCGGCTCGGTCATGCTGGAGGAGAACGTGGTCTCGGCGGCCGGCGCCAAGCACCGGTCCAACCTCACCGAGCTGATCCACCTGATCCGGGCCGCCGACCGCGTCCCGGCCCAGCGCTCGACCACCTACCAGCACCTGCGGGTGCTGGACGACCCGGCCAACGACCCGGTCGACCCGCGGGTCGCCTCGCACATCGCCTCCACGGCGATCGCGGGCGGCACCGCGCACCCCGAGCTGAAGATCCTCGACAACGGCTGACACCGGCCGCAGCGGACGCGGCAGCGGCGGGCGCCCCGGCGGCCACCGCTGCCGGGACCGCCTGCCGTCGGGACGACCCCGCCGCGCCCACCTGACCGGTGCCGACCCCGCCCTGGTGACCTCGCCATGCTGACGCTGCACCGGGCCGCCCTCGTGCTGCCCGACCCGGCCGACCCCACCGCCCCGTCCATCGCCGACGGGGCGGTGCTGGTGCACGGCGAACTGCTCGCCGCCCTCGGCCCGTACGACGAGCTGGCCGCCGCCCACCCGCGCGCCCGGCTGCGCGACTGGGGCGACGGCCTGCTCACCCCCGGCCTGCGCAACCCGTACGGGTGCTGGCTGCTGGAACACGCGTACCACCCGGACCCGCGCGAGGGGATCGGGGACGCGCCGGTGCCCGGAGGGCTGTCGGTGGGGTCGGCGGGTCCGGTGGGTTCGGCCGCTTCGGCTGCTTCGGCTGCTTCGGCCGCTTCGGTTGACGAGGCGCGTTGCGGGGCGAGTGCCCGCCGCGGGCTGCAGCGGATGCTCGGCTTCGGGGTGACGGCGGTGGCCGGCCCGTTCGAGCGGGCTGCGGTGCGCACGGCGGTGGCCCGTTCGGGGTTGACCGCGCTGCCCGGCCCGGCCGGTGCCCCCGGTGCGGAGGGGCCGCTGGACCCGCTCGCCGTGCTGCCGCTGGCCTCGGCGGTGCAGGGGCGGCTGGCTGTCGGCGGGCGGGCCGACTTCGCCGTGTTCCGGCCTGCCGGTGCCGCTCGGCCTTCCGGTGCCGCCTGGTCTGCCGGTGCCGCCCGGCCCGAGGTTCGGGCTCCCGGGGGCGACGGGGCCGGGGCGGATTTCGGTGCGGGGTCCGGTGCCGGGTCCGTTGTGGGGCCCCAGGAGGGGTCCGGTGAGGGTTCCGAGGTGGGGCCGCGGCCGGGTGGCTGCCTGGCGACCGTACTGGCCGGGCGGTTGGTGTACCGCCGACGCTGAGTGCTGCCTACTCGTGGGTAGCCGGACTCCCGTGTGACGCACGGGAGTTCCTTCGTGTGCAGCCGAACTGCACTGGTGGCCATATTGTCTGATTCACCCTTCGCCGTGACCTGAGGGCCCGCCAGCGGATACGATCCCGGTCAGCTCAGTCCGTACCCTCACCACACACCGCCCGTCCCCACGGGTGGCGGGGCCCCGTCCCAGGCCCCGAAGGCTAGCCAGGACAGGAACCATGCGATCCGCGACCGTCCCCCCGCCGCGCTCCCCGCGGTTGGGCCGTGGTTGGTACCTCACCGCCGTGCTCAGCGCCGTGCTGGCCGTCGGCATGTGCCTGCTCGGTTGGCGTCAGGCCGAGCAGGCCGACCGGATCGGCGCGCACCCGGTGAGAGTGGACGGCGTCGTCACCCAGATGCCCACCGGCGGCGGCTCCTACAGCACCGTCAGCTACCGGGCCGCCGGCCAGCAGCACACCGCCGCCGCACTGCCGCTGGCGGACGGCGCCAAGGTCGGTGACGCGGTCTGCCTGGAGCACGCCGCCGACGACCCCGGTGCGGTCCGGATCTGCGGCGCCACCTACCCGCAGCCGGTCGGTGTCGGGCTGGCCCGGTTCAGCGTGCCGGTCGCCGTGCTGCTGTTCCTGATCTGCGTGCTGCGGATCCGTCGGCACCGCCGGGCGTTGGCCATTCGCAGTGGCAACGGGCGGTTCGCCACCACCGTCGCCCTGGCGACCGGCGCGCTGGCCGAGGGGATGCCCGCGATAACGCAGGGCAAGCGCTCGCGCCGGAAGCGGCGCTCGGGCGGGCGGCGCGGCCTGCACTGAGGCCGCGCGCCGTACCGCGCGCTCCGGCCGCCGTCGCCGCGTCGGGCGCTGTCGCCGGGTCGGCCGCCGTTGTCGGCCGCCGTCGGCCGCCGTCAGGGGCGTCAGGGGGCGTGCGGAGGGCCCGCGACGGGCGGACGGCGTGCCCCCTTGCCGAACTCGTCGGTGCCAGGGTGAACAATGGGGGCGTGACCCGAGCCTCTCTGGACAAGCAGCCGCACGAAGTCGCCGCCATGTTCGACGACGTCGCGGCCAAGTACGACCGCACCAACGACGTGCTCTCCCTCGGCCAGGCCCGCGCCTGGCGCCGGGCGGTGGCCGAGGCGGTGGCCGCCGGACCGGGCGATGTCGTGCTCGACCTCGGAGCCGGCACCGGCACCTCCTCGCTGCCCTTCGCCGAGGCGGGCGCCACGGTCGTCCCCTGCGACTTCTCGGTGGGCATGCTCGCGGAGGGCAAGCGCCGGCACCCCGAGCTGCCGCTCACCGCCGGGGACGCGACCAGGCTGCCGTTCGCCGACGGCACCTTCGACTCGGTGACGATCTCCTTCGCGCTGCGCAACGTGCAGGACACCGACGCCGCGCTGAGCGAGATGTTCCGGGTCACCAAGCCCGGCGGCAAGCTGGTGATCTGCGAGTTCTCGACGCCGACCTGGACGCCGTTCCGGACGGTCTACACCGAGTACCTGATGCGTGCGCTGCCGCCGGTGGCCACGGCCGTCAGCAGCAACCCGGACGCCTACGTCTACCTCGCCGAGTCCATCCGCGAGTGGCCGGACCAGCCCGCGCTGGCCGCCAAGCTGCAGGAGGCCGGCTGGTCCAAGGTCGCCTGGCGCAACCTCACCGGCGGGATCGTCGCCCTGCACCGGGCGTACAAGGTCTCGTAGCGCGCGAGCAGGTGGCCGGCGGTCGGCGCTCCTGGTCGGCGCCGGTCGGGACGGGCCGGGGCGCTCGGTCGGGGCGGTTCCGGTGGGCGTTCGGGTGTGAGCGGCCTGCGGGGTCCGTTCAGCCGCGCGGCCAGACCACGCCCTGCAGGTCCTCGATCGAGCGGTTGAGCCGGGTCAGCGCCGTCGCCAGCCCGGCCACCTCGGCCTCCGACCAGCCCTTCAGGACCCGGTCGAGCCCCTCCTGGTGGCGGCGGCGGTCCTCCGTGAGGGCCTCGCCACCGGCGACGGTGATGGCGAACTTGCGGGCCACCCCGCCGTCCGGGTCCGGGATGCGCTCCACCACGCCCGCCCGCAGCATCGCCGCCGCCTGCCGGTTCACGGTGGAGGCGTCCAGCTGGAACGCCTCGGCGAGCTGACCGATGGACATCGGCCCCTGCGCCTCGATCCGGGAGAGCAGCAGATAGGCGGAGCGCTCCAGCGAGCCGGCGGTGCGTCCGCCGGCCATCGCGTGATGGCGACCGATGAGCATCAGCTCCCGTTCGATGTCGGTCAGGTGGTCCCTCACGCGTGCCTCCGGGCGGCCGTACTCCCTGCGTCGTTCGCGTTCATGGTAACCATCGAGCAGTGATGTGCATGGTGCATGCACTATGTATAGTGCACATAACGAAGGGGATGTGCCCATGAAGAGTGCCGAGAACAACGCCGTGGGCGGCGCCGTGCCACCGACTGGCCGGACCGCCCGGCGTTCGGCGGGTGACGGGCCGGCGGGTGCGGCCTCGACCGGTGCGGGGTCGACGGGTGGCGGGTCGGGCGGCCGGGGGTCGGCCGGTGCCCGGAGCGGCGCGGTCGTCGCGGCGCTGGCCTTCGCCGGCATCGTGGTCGCCGTGATGCAGACGATCGTCATCCCGATCGTCCCCGCCCTGCCCGGGCTGCTCCACACCTCGGCGTCCAACGCCTCCTGGGCCCTCACCGCGACCCTGCTCGCCGGCGCCGTCGCGACCCCGGTCAGCGGGCGGCTCGGCGACCTCTTCGGCAAGCGCCGGATGCTGCTCGCCAGCCTGCTGCTGATGATCGTCGGCTCGGTGGTCGCGGCCCTCGGCTCCTCGCTGGTGCCGGTCGTCGTCGGCCGCGCGCTCCAGGGCGCCGCCGCCGGAGTCATCCCGCTGGGCATCAGCATCATGCGGGACGTCCTGCCGCGGGAGCGGCTCGGCTCCGCGATGGGTCTGATGAGCTCCTCGCTCGGCATCGGCGGCGCGCTCGGCCTGCCCGCCGCGGCCGTCGTCGCCCAGCGCGCCGACTGGCACTGGCTGTTCTGGGGTTCGGCCGGCCTCGGGGCGGTCGCGGTCGCCCTGGTGCTGCTGGTCGTTCCCGAATCGCCCGACCGCAGCGGCGGCCGTTTCGACGCGCTCGGCGCCGTCGGGCTCTCGGCGGGGCTGGTCTGCCTGCTGCTCGCTGTCTCCAAGGGCAGTGACTGGGGCTGGCTCGACGGCCTCACCCTCGGCCTGCTCGCCGCCGCCGTGGTGATCCTGCTGCTCTGGGGTCTGTTCGAACTCCGCAGTGACCAGCCGCTGGTCGACCTGCGGGCCACCGCCCGACGGCAGGTGCTGCTCACCAACGGCGCCTCGGTGGCGCTCGGCTTCGCGATGTACGCGCAGTCGCTCGCGCTGCCCCAGCTGCTGCAACTGCCCGAGGCGACCGGCTACGGCCTCGGCCGCTCGATGATGGTGGCCGGGCTCTGCATGGCCCCCGGCGGTCTGATCATGATGCTGGTGTCCCCCTTCTCGGCGAAGCTCTCCGCCGCCAAGGGCCCGCGGACCTCGCTGCTGGTCGGTGCGGTCGTGCTCGCCGTCGGATATCTGCTGGGCCTCCTGCTGCTGCACGAGGTCTGGCAGCTCGTCCTGGTCGGCTGCATCCTCGGCACCGGTATCGCCTTCGCCTACGCGGCCATCCCGGCGCTCATCATGGGTGCCGTCCCGCCCGGCGAGACCGCCGCGGCCAACGGGTTCAACGCGCTGATGCGTTCGATCGGCACCTCCTTCGCGAGTGCGGTGATCGGCGCGGTGCTCGCGCACACCGCCGTCTCCTTCGGGCCCGCGCAGGTGCCCTCGCTGGGCGGCTTCCGGGCGACCTTCGCGATCGGTGCCGGGGCGGCGGCGCTCGGGGTGCTGATCACCGCCTTCATCCCGCGCCGGCGGCGGGAGGCGGCGCCCGCCGCACTCGTGGTGCTGCCGGGCGGGGCCGAGGTCGGGGGTGCGGGCGGGGCCGAGGCCGGGGGTGTGGCCGAGGTCGGGGGCGGAGCCGGGGCCGGGGCCGGGGGCGGAGCCGGGGCTCGTTCCTAGGGTTCGGGGGTGCGTCGCAGGAGCCGCCCTCGGATTCCGGCCGGGGGGCGGCAACTAGACTGCCGGGGACAACGCCTCCGTCCCCCAGCCGTAGCTCCAGGAGAGTGCCCACCGTGTCCGAGACCGCAGCCGACCTGACGAAGCCGGACAGCACCGTGGAGAGCACCGCGGACGTCATCGTGGTCGGCGCGGGCCCGGCCGGCGCCACCACCGCGTACTACCTCGCCCAGGCAGGCCTGGACGTGCTGCTGCTGGAGAAGACCTCGTTCCCCCGCGAGAAGGTCTGTGGTGACGGCCTGACGCCCCGTGCCACCAAGCAACTGGTCGACATGGGGATCGACGTGTCGCTCGAGAACGGCTGGCTGCACAACAAGGGTCTGCGGATCATCGGCGGCGGCGTCCGGCTGGAGCTGGACTGGCCGGAGCTGTCCGCGTTCCCCGACTACGGCCTGGTCCGCAAGCGCGCCGACTTCGACGAGCTGCTCGCCCGTCAGGCGGAGAAGGCCGGCGCCCGCCTGTACGAGCGGTGCAACGTCAGCGGCCCGGTGCTGGACGACCGGACCGGTCGGATCGTCGGCGTCACCGCCCGGCTCGGCGACGAGAAGCGCGAGGTCACCTTCCGCGCCCCGCTGGTCGTCGCGGCCGACGGCAACTCCACCCGGCTCTCGCTGGCCATGGGCCTGCACCGCCGCGAGGACCGTCCGATGGGTGTCGCCTACCGGACGTACTTCACCTCCCCGCGCCATGACGACGACTACCTGGAGTCCTGGCTGGAGCTGTGGGACACCCGTGCCGGCGACCGCAAGCTGCTGCCCGGCTACGGCTGGATCTTCGGTATGGGCGACGGCACCTCCAATGTCGGTCTCGGCATCCTCAACTCCTCGCCCGCCTTCGGCGAGCTGGACTGGCGCGACGTGCTCAAGGCCTGGTGCGCCAGCATGCCGGCGGAGTGGGGCTACACCCCCGAGAACATGACCGACCCGATCCGCGGCGCCGCTCTGCCGATGGCCTTCAACCGGCAGCCGCACTACACCCGCGGCCTGCTGCTCGTCGGCGACGCCGGCGGCATGGTCAACCCGTTCAACGGTGAGGGCATCGCCTATGCGATGGAATCCGGCCAGATCGCGGCCGGCGTCATCGTCCAGGCCAACGCCCGGGTGACGGACGCCGGTCGCGAGCGTGCCCTTCAGGCGTACCCGCGCATTCTCAAGGACGTCTACGGGGGCTACTACACCCTCGGTCGCGCCTTCGTGAAGCTCATCGGCAACCCCAAGGTGATGCAGCTCGCCACCCAGCGCGGCCTGACCCACCCGATGCTGATGAAGTTCGTCCTCAAGATGCTCGCCAACCTGACGGACCCGCAGGGCGGTGACGCCATGGACCGCATCATCAACGGCCTCGCCCGCGTCGCCCCGAACGCCTGACCGGTAGCTCTCGGGCCCGGCGCCACTCCTGCCCCGGCGGGAGGGCCCGGGCCGCTACTGTTCCCGGCGGCTGGTGGTCGAACGCTGCTCGACGTAGGCGAGGCGGTCGGCGAAGACCTGGGCGGCGTCCGGGGTGAGTGTGCGCAGGGCGACCAGGGCGGTGAAGACGACGTCGCAGAGCTCGTGCTGGACGTCCTCCCAGGTGTGGGTCACCCCCTTGCGAGGGTTCTGCCCGGTGACGCCGACCACGGCGGCGCCGACCTCGCCCACCTCCTCGGAGAGTTTGAGAATGCGGAGCAGGCGCTCCTCCTGCGGGGAGAGCACGCTCTCCCGGTCCAGCCAGGCGACCAGTTGGTCGACGCTCTCCCAGATCCTGCTGTCCATCTGCGCTGCTCCCGTACGGCCTCGGTGACGTCGACCACCGTACGGGAGCCGGGCACGGGGCTCAGCGGGAGCTGATCTTCACGTTCCGGATGTTCACCGGGAGGGTCGGGAAGCCGTCGCCGGGGTTGTTCTGGTCGTCCTCGCCGCCGGCGGCGATCTTCTGCAGGACGTCCAGGCCGGAGGTCACCCGGCCGAACGGGGTGTAGGCGGGGGAGAGCTTGGTGTCCTTCCAGACGAAGAAGAACTGGCTGCCGTTGGTGTTCGGCCCGGCGTTGGCCATGGCCACGGTGCCGGCCGGGTACGTGGCACCGGTGAGGTTCTCGTCGGGGAAGGAGTAGCCCGGGCCGCCGCTGCCGGTGCCGGTCGGGTCGCCGCACTGCAGGACGAAGATCCGCTGAGTGGTGAGCCGGTGGCAGTGGCTCCGGTCGAAGTAGTCGTGCTCGGCGAGGAAGCGGAACGAGAACGTCGTGCAGGGTGCCTCGGCGGTCAGGGCCTGGAAGGTGATCGCACCCTGACTGGTCTTCAAGGTCGCGCTGTAGGGCTTGGCGGCCTTCTTGGCGTTGAAGACCGGGATGCCCTTGAAGTTGTCGGCGGGCACCGCCGGGGTGTAGGTGCAGGTAGGGGCCGCGGGCGAGGCGGGTGCGGCCGGCGCGGTCTCCGCGGCGGCGGTGCCGGTGGTCGCGGCGAGCAGGAGGACGCTGGCGGCGGCGGGCAACGCCCAGTGCTTGCGCTTCATGTGACGGGCCTTCCGGGGGGTGGTGGACGGCTGCATTGTCATGGCGACATCATCCACGCCCGGGGGTGGATCCGGTAGACGCCGGGGCGGGAGGTGGGCGGTGTGCCGCTGGGGCTGGTGTCGTGCGGAGGTTCCGGCCACCGGGGGGGGGCGGGGGCCGGGGGCCGGGTCGGGGTTGGGCCCCCCGGGGTCGGGTCGGGTCGGGTCGGGTTGGGCCTCTGGGCCTCGGTCGTGGCTGGCGTCGGGAACGGGTGTCGGGCGGGTGTTCGGCGGGCGGGCGTTCAGTGGGTGGGCGTTCAGTCGGCGCCGGGTGTGGTGAACAGGCCGGCGCGGGCGGCCAGCGCGGCGACGTCGGCGGCCTGTTCGGCGGCGCGGGTGTCCAGGGGCTCGCCGGAGACGAACAGGCGGTAGTAGAGCGGGGCCGTCGCCGCCCGCACCACCTCGCTGCCGTCCGTGCTGGGGGGCAGCTCGCCCCGTTCGACGGCCCGGGTGGCCACTGCGGCGGCCTGGCGGTGCCGGGCGGCGAAGAAGGCTCGCAGGGCGGTGGCGCCGATGTCGGAGCGTTGGGCGGCGGCGATCAGTGCGGTCGGGGTCGGGCCCAGCTCGGGGTCGGTGAAGACGGAGTACACCTCGTATGTGATCCGGCGCAGGTCGGTGGCGAGGTCGCCGGTGTCGGGGAGCGGCCATGGCTGGTCGGCGGAGGCGGTGAGCGCGTCCGCGACCAGTCCGTCCACCCCGCCCCAGCGGCGGTACAGGGTGGCCTTGTGCACGCCCGAGCGGGCGGCGATCGCGTCGACGGTCAGTCCGTCGTACGCCCTCTCGGTCACCTCGGCGAGCGTCGCGGCGACCACGTCCGCCCGCACCCGGGCGCTGCGTCCGCCGGGGCGGGGTGTGGGGGTTCGAGCTTCCTCGCTCACGGTCGACTCCAGTCGCTTCAGTGGGTGCGGCGGCCGCAGTGCCGCGCGATCCCGATCTTAATGCGACACAAGTCGCCTTTCGGTGCCGGAGGGAGGCGATCGAAGTCGAAAACCGTTGATCGCGGGCGGCTCGGTGCGCGAAGATGGCGGGCCCTTGGTGCAGGCCCCTCGAGAAGGCCTGCGGTGCTCCGAGATCCGTCCGATGTCGTACGGGATTCTCCTCGTCGGTTCCGTTCGCTTCGGAGAGGTCCTGCCCATGCGCACTTCGTCGTCCTTCCTTCGTGATGTACCGGTGCTGCTGGTGGCAGTGGTGTGGGGGTCGAGCTTTCTCGCGGTGCAGCAGGTGGCCGAGCCAGGGACGGTGGTGGCGATGCTGGTGCTGCGGTTCGGTCTGGTGCTGCCGCTGCTGGGGCTGCTCGCACGGCGGGCACTGCGGGGGATGAGCCGGGCCGAGTGGCTGGGCGGGGCCGTCCTGGGCCTGGTGCTCGGTGGGGTCTTTCTGCTGGAGACGTACGGCGCGGTGCACACCTCCGCGACCAATGCCGGCCTGATCATCAGCCTCACGATGGTGTTCACCCCGCTCGCCGAGAGCGCGCTCTCCCGGACCTCGCTGCCGCGGGCGTTTCTTGCGGCGGCCGGGCTGGCGGTGGTGGGTGTCGCCCTGCTCACCGGCGGCGGCGGGCTGAAGGCGCCGACAGTGGGTGATCTGTTGGTGCTCGGCGCCGCCGTGGTGCGGACCGTGCACGTGCTCGCCATGGCCCGCGTCCGAGCCATTCGGGAGACCGACACGCTGGCTCTCACCTGGGTCCAACTTGCTACCGCCACAGTGGTGTTCGCCGTGGTGGCGCCGATCGCCGGACCGCTGCCGTGGACGGTCGCCGCCTCGTACGGCCCCACCGAGTGGGCCTGGTTGTTGCATCTGACGCTGCTGTGCACGCTGTTCGCCTTCTTCGTGCAGATGTGGGCCGTCCGTGCCACCTCGCCGTCCCGGGTCAGCCTGCTGCTCGGCACCGAGCCGCTCTGGGCCGCCGTCTTCGGGATCACCCTCGCCGGCAACCACTTGGGCCCGCTCGCCCTCCTCGGGGGCGCACTCGTCCTGGTCGCCACCGAATGGGGGCGCCGTACCGCTGTCGGGAAGGGGCGGGACGAACTCCGGCCGGTGGAGGTGGAGCCGACGCCGGTCTGAGCGTGTGCGGTCGTCATCGGCGCCCCAGGGTGCGGCGGGCGTAGGCGATGGTGACGACGGCGACCAACGGACCCCAGGCGACCAACGGGAGGTAGCAGAGGGTCATGATCAGGCCGGCGGCGCCATGGGGGGCTTCCGGGTTGTTCATCGCGGCTGCCCAACCGCCGAACAGGGACGACATGCCGACCCAGATGAGAGCGGCGGAGCCCAGCGTGGCCGGGACGATCGCGGCGAGCGGATGGACGGTGCGGCCACCGATCAGGGGGATCCAGCGGGGCACCACCTCGCCCCAGGGGCGGACCAGGCCGACGGTGAGGAAGGCCAGCGCTTCGGCCAGAACGCTCAGCAGTACGACGTAGGCGGTGCCCCAACCCGGGGTGTAGCGATCGGCCGTCGCGGCGAGCTCGCCGCTGAAGCCGACCGGAACGCCCAGCCCGAGGGCCACCCGCCAGAGCCCGGACGGCACGGTTGTCCAGACGGTGGCCCTGGCGGCGAGATCGGCCCAGCGGGGGACGCCCGATGCGGTGTTCCGCGGGCCGTTGGCCGTGCCGACGGCCGGCTTGGCGGCGGTGGGCCTACTGAGGCTGGCGGGGCGCGTGGGCACTGGCACGGTGGCGGTCACGGCGTTCGTCATGGCGGTGAACTCCCTTCGCGGCCGGCCCCGGTGGCCGATCCGACGAATCAAGCCTGGCGGCCGGCCAGGGGGATTAACAGCTGCCGATCGGGCTGTTCTGGCTGCTCAGAACGCATGCGGAAATGTGCCGATCGGCACAGGCGGCGAGCATCGGTGCTCCATAAGCTGTTCGTCGAAGGGAGGCGATGATGAGTCAGATCCTGGCGTTGGCCGTTCCCGTCGCTGTGCTGCTCGGTTGGGCGGCGCGGACGCGGTGCGGGGTTGTGGTCGTGGCCGGTGTGGCCGGGGCGGGTTCGGTAGCGGTCACGGCGGGAGTCTGGGCTGCCGGCCGTTGGGCCGAGTCGGACCGGTGGTGCGGGCTGGTCGGGTTGCTCGAACTCGCCTCGCTGCTCCTGCTCTTGGTCTCGACGCTGCGGGCCGAGGGCGGGCGACGGTCCGCGGTGGTGGCCTGGACGATCGCGGGCGCGGTGGCACTCTGGCCGTCCCGCTTCCAGGGCATCGTCGGGCCGGGAGACGCATTGACCCTCTTCGGCTTCGGGTCGGTGTTCGCGGTGCCGGCCGTGCTGATGGGGGTGTACCTGCGGGGGCTTGACGAGACCCGGCGCCGCTCGGTGGCCGCCGCACGCCGCACCCAACGGCTCGACCTGGCGCATGACCTGCACGACTTCGTCGCTCACGATGTCAGCGGCATGGTCGCTCAGGCACAGGCGGGCATGGTGCTGGCCGCCTCGGACCCGGCCAGGGCGGTGGCGCTGTTCGAGCGGATAGAGCGGGCCGGGCAACAGGCGCTGGCCTCGCTCGACCGGACCGTCAACCTGCTGCGCAGCGAGGAGACGGACACCGCGGAGCGCGGACCGCAGCCGGGCCTGGCCGAGCTCGTCGAGCTCACCGATCGGTTCGCGGAGTCCGGTGGTGTCAGCGTGCGACTGGATGCTCCGGCCGACCAGCCCGGAGTGCCCAGGGAGGTGGCGGCGACGGCATACCGGGTCGTGGTCGAGGCATTGACCAACGTCCGCCGGCACGCGCCCGCCGCGCGCGTGGTCGACGTCCGGGTGCGGCGTGAGGGGCGGTGGCTGGAGGTCGCCGTGCAGGACGACGGTGGCGCTCCGCAGCAGTCCGGTACGCGCTTCGGCGAGGCGTTCCGAGGCGGCAGCGGACTCGCGGGGCTGGCAGCCAGGGTGGAGGCGCTGGGCGGAGCGCTCGCCTCGGGGCGGAAGGGTTCCGAGGGCTGGCTGGTCACGGCGACGATTCCATTGGAGGGGCGATGAGTATCCGGGTCCTTCTCGCGGACGACGACGAGGCGATTCGCAGCGCGTACCGGATCATCCTGGACGCTCAGCCCGACATCGAGGTGGTGGGCGAGGCCGAGGACGGCGCGGTGGCGGTTGAGCAGGCCAACCGGTTGCAACCGGACGTGATCCTCGCGGACATCAGGATGCCCAGGCTGGACGGGCTGGAGCTGACCCGGCGGTTGGGCGAGGAGTTCCGGGTCGTTGTGGTGACGACCTTCGACCTCGACGAGTACGTGCATGCTGCGATCCGCGCCGGCGCGGCCGGGTTCCTGCTGAAGCGCTCCGGACCGGCGCTGCTCGCCGAGGCGGTGCGGGCAGCGGTCGCGGGGGACGCGTTGATCAGCCCGCAGGTCACCGTGCGCCTCCTGCGCCAGCTGTCGCATCAGGATCAAGGGCCCCATCAGGCGCAGCCGGCACGGCAGGCGACGCATCGGGAGCGCCCGAGGCCGGAGGTCGTGGAGGAACTCACCGCAAGGGAAAAGGAGATCGCCCAGCTTGTCGCCGGCGGGTCGACCAATGCGGAGATCGGCTCGCAGCTGTTCATCGCCGCCGGGACGGTGAAGAACCACCTGGCCACGATCCAACGCAAGATCGGTGCCCGTAACCGCGTCGGCATCGCGGCCTGGGTGTGGGAGAGCGCTTCCTGAACAACGGTCCGGGTGCGCGCGGACGCCTCGGTGGCACCCGGCCCCCGACCCAACGGCCGCCGCGCCAGTGCGACCGGGAGGCCTCGCTCCGCCGCGACCCACCCCGGTCACGGAAGGCGCCCCCGGAACACGGCCCGGAACACGGCCCGGAACGCGGCCCCGGAAGGCGCCCCCCAAGGGGCCCCGAACGTGCCACCCCAACGTGCCCCTGAAGGCGCTCCCGAACGCGCCCCGAAGGCGCCAAGCCAGCGCGTGGCGGGCCGCGAAAACGGACGCTCGCGCGCTTGTGAACGAAGGGTCAAGCGGGCGTTCGGAGGGCCGCCACCCCTGCGAGTGAGGCGCTATAACACGTCAACATGACGCCAGGAAATTTGCTCTGGTCGACGCATAGTTGATATAGGAGCGACGCCCTGACCTGCCGCTTCGCAGATGAATACGACTTATTGTGACCATTTGACTGCTTTGCGTTGACAACTCTGGTCATGTTCACTTTCGCCACCATTCCAGGGGTGGCGTAGATCACAAAGATCCCCGTGAACTGCGTGTCGCAGATCACAAGCCGACGGGCATAGGATGCGCTCGTTCCAGGCTTTGTGAACTGCCTCACATGAGGTGGATCTCGGGAACTGGAACGCGGGTCCACCACAGCGTGACCCGTCGGTTCCGATCTGCAGTCAAGGACGACTGGACGGAGGGAGCGGGGGCTATGAATGCCTACGCGCCGATCCTCGTACTCGGTGCCATCGCGGCGGCGTTCGCGGTCGGTTCCGTCGCGATGGCCTCAGTGACCGGCCCCAAGCGCTACAACCGGGCCAAGTTGGAGGCGTACGAGTGCGGCATCGAGCCGACCCCGCAGCCCGTGGGCGGCGGTCGGTTCCCGATCAAGTACTACCTGACGGCGATGCTCTTCATCGTCTTCGACATCGAGATCGTCTTCCTTTATCCGTGGGCGGTGAGCTTCGACGCCCTGGGGATCTTCGGACTGGTCGAGATGCTCCTGTTCATCGCCACCGTCTTCGTCGCGTACGCCTACGTCTGGCGCCGCGGCGGCCTGGAGTGGGACTGAGTGCGGGGCGGCCGCTGACTTTGTGAACGGGCGGACAAGCCCGGACGGGTGCAGGGGCCCGAACCAGCGCACGGACCACAGGACTTGAGGGCACTGAGGGCATTGAGAGGGATCTGATGGGAATCGAGGAGAAGCTGCCGAGCGGCTTTCTGCTCACGAGTGTGGAGACAGCCGCGGGCTGGGTGCGCAAGGCGTCGCTCTTCCCGGCCACCTTCGGACTCGCCTGCTGCGCGATCGAGATGATGACCACCGGGGCCGGCCGCTACGACCTGGCCCGGTTCGGGATGGAGGTCTTCCGGGGCTCCCCCCGGCAGGCCGATCTGATGATCGTGGCAGGTCGGGTGAGCCAGAAGATGGCGCCGGTCCTGCGCCAGGTGTACGACCAGATGGCGAACCCGAAGTGGGTCATCTCGATGGGGGTCTGCGCCTCCTCGGGCGGGATGTTCAACAACTACGCGATCGTGCAGGGCGTCGACCACATCGTCCCGGTGGACATCTACCTCCCCGGGTGTCCGCCCCGCCCGGAGATGCTGATGGACGCCATCCTGAAGCTGCACGACAAGATCCAGCACGAGCCGCTGGGCGCGAACCGGCGCCGGGCCGAGGAGTTGGGCGAGGCACTGGCCCTGCAGGCCACCCCGGTGAGTGAGATGCGGGGGCTGCTGCGATGAACGACCAGGTACCCGAGACCCGCCGCGACCAGGAGCAGCCGCGCCGAGAGATCCCCGTCGAGGTGGTCGGTCGGCGACAGGGCATGTTCGGTGCCGAGGGCAGCGGTGACACTTCCGGCTTCGGCGGGCTCAACGCCCCGATCGCCCTGCCGCCCGCCACCGAACGCCCCTACGGCGGTTGGTTCGACGAGGTCGCGGACGAGCTGGAGGGCGCACTGGAGGAGCAGGGCCTCGAACCGGCGGACGTGATCGAGAAGACCGTCGTCGACCGTGCCGAGCTCACCTTCCACATCGCCCGTGAACACCTGCTCCGGACCGTGCGCACCCTGCGCGACGACCCCGCGCTCCGCTTCGAGCTCTGTCTCGGCGTGAGCGGCGTGCACTACCCGGGCGACCAGGGCCGTGAGCTGCACGCGGTCTACCACCTGCGCTCGATCACCCACGGCCGGCTGATCAGGCTGGAGGTCACCGCGCCCGACGCCGATCCGCGGATCCCGTCGGTGGTCAGCGTCTATCCGACCAACGACTGGCACGAGCGCGAGGTCTACGACTTCTTCGGCCTGATCTTCGAAGGCCGCTCGGCGCTCACCCGGATCATGATGCCGGACGACTGGCTGGGGCACCCGCAGCGCAAGGACTACCCGCTCGGCGGCATCCCCGTCGAGTACAAGGGCGCCCAGATCCCGGCTCCCGACCAGCGGAGGTCGTACAGCTGATGAGTACTCAGCACTACGAAGAGGCGGCGGCCGGCGAGGCCGCCCGGGCCGGTGCCCGCGAGACGACCGAGGGCCGGGTCTTCACCGTCACCGGAGGCGACTGGGGCGAGGTGGTCGAAGCCGTCGGCCGGGCCGACGACGAGCGCATCATCGTCAACATGGGGCCCCAACACCCGTCCACCCACGGCGTGTTGCGTCTGATCCTGGAGATCGACGGCGAGACGGTGAAGGAGGCCCGCTGCGGCATCGGCTACCTCCACACCGGCATCGAGAAGAACATGGAGTTCCGCAGCTGGGTCCAGGGCACCACCTTCGTGACCCGGATGGACTACCTGACCCCGCTGTTCAACGAGGCCGCCTACTGCCTCGCGGTCGAGAAGCTGCTCGGCATCACCGACGACATCCCGGACCGGGCCAGCGTCATCCGCGTCATGATGATGGAGCTCAACCGGGTCTCCTCGCACCTGGTCTGCCTGGCCACCGGCGGTATGGAGATCGGCGCCCTGACGCTGATGACCTACGGGTTCCGTGACCGCGAGACCGTCCTGGACATCTTCGAGCTGGTCACCGGCCTGCGGATGAACCACGCGTACATCCGCCCGGGCGGCCTCGCCCAGGACCTCCCGCCCGGCGCGGTCGACCAGATCCACGAGGCGGTGAAGACCCTCCGCGTCCGGCTGCACGAGTACGACAAACTCGCCACCGGCAACCCGGTGTTCAAGGCGCGCCTGGTCGACGTCGGCTTCCTCGACCTGCCCGGCTGCCTGGCCCTCGGTGCCACCGGCCCGGTCCTGCGTTCCACCGGTCTGCCGCACGACCTGCGCAAGACGGACCCGTACTGCGGCTACGAGGACTACGACTTCGAGGTCGCGATCGCCGACAGCGCCGACTCCTACGGCCGCTTCCTGATCCGGCTGGAGGAGATGCGGCAGTCGCTGCGGATCGTCGAGCAGTGCCTGGAGCGGTTGCGCCCCGGCCCGGTCATGGTGGCGGACAAGAAGATCGCCTGGCCGGCCCAGCTGGCCGTCGGCCCGGACGGGATGGGCAACTCGCTCGACCACATCCGCAAGATCATGGGCACCTCGATGGAGGCCCTGATCCACCACTTCAAGCTGGTCACCGAGGGCTTCCGGGTCCCGGCCGGCCAGGCGTACGCGGCGGTCGAGTCGCCCAAGGGCGAGCTGGGCGTGCACGTGGTCAGCGACGGCGGGACACGCCCGTACCGGATCCACTTCCGGGATCCGTCGTTCACCAATCTGCAGTCGATGGCGGCGATGTGCGAGGGCGGCCAGATCGCCGACGTGATCGTCGCGGTGGCCGGGCTCGACCCGGTGATGGGAGGCGTGGACCGGTGACAGACGTCCAGTTGGGGATGCCGGCGCTGCCGGCCAAGCCGTACCCCGAGGAGGTGCACGCCCGTCTGGTCGACGACGCGAAGGAGCTGATCGGCCGCTACCCGGTGGCCCGGTCCGCGCTGCTTCCGCTGCTGCACCTGGTGCAGGCCGAGGAGGGCTTCGTCAGCCCGACCGGCATCCGGTTCTGCGCCGAGCAGTTGGACCTCACCACCGCCGAGGTCACCGCCGTCGCGACCTTCTACACCATGTACCGGCGCCGGCCGGCCGGGAAGTACCACGTCGGGGTCTGCACCAACACCCTCTGCGCGGTGCTCGGCGGCGACCAGATCTTCGACGAGCTCCAGCAGCACCTCGGGATCAAGAACAACGAGACCACCGAGGACGGCGAGATCTCGATCGAGCACATCGAGTGCAACGCCGCCTGCGACTACGCCCCCGTCGTGATGGTCAACTGGGAGTTCTTCGACGACCAGACCCCGGAGAGCGCCCGGCGGCTGGTCGACGACCTGCGGGCGGGCCGGGAGGTCCACCCCACCCGCGGTGCCCGGCTCTGCAGCTTCAAGGAGTCCGCCCGGATCCTGGCCGGCTTCCCCGACGAGCGCCCCGGCGCCGTCGACGAGTCCGGTGCCGGTGGCGCACCCTCGCTGGCCGGACTTCGGCTGGCCAAGGGCGAGGCCCTGCCCGGCACCGGTGGCACCCGGGTCGTCTCGCCCCGTCACGAAGGGACCGAAGCGTGATGACCTCCGCCGAGCCGGCCGAGAAGCTGCTCACCCCCGTACTCTCCGCCTCCTGGGACGACAGCCGCCCCTGGACGCTCGCCACCTATCGCCGCCACGCCGGGTACGAGGGCCTGAAGGCGGCCCTCGCGATGCCCCCGGACGACGTGATCGCGCTGGTCAAGGACTCCGGTCTGCGCGGTCGCGGCGGCGCCGGCTTCCCCACCGGGATGAAGTGGCAGTTCATCCCGCAGAACGACGGGAAGCCGCACTACCTGGTGGTGAACGCGGACGAGTCCGAGCCGGGCACCTGCAAGGACATCCCGCTGCTGTTCGCCAACCCGCACGCGCTGATCGAGGGCATGATCATCGCCTCCTACGCGATCCGCTGCGACCACGCGTTCATCTACCTGCGCGGCGAGGTCGTCCCGGTGCTGCGCCGCCTCCAGGCCGCCGTCGCCGAGGCCTACCAGGCAGGGCTGCTCGGCAAGAACATCCTGGACTCCGGCATCGACCTCGACATCACCGTGCACGCCGGCGCCGGCGCCTACATCTGCGGCGAGGAGACGGCCCTGCTGGACTCGCTGGAGGGGCGCCGCGGCCAGCCCCGGCTGCGCCCGCCGTTCCCGGCGATCGCCGGTCTCTACGCCTGCCCGACGGTGGTCAACAACGTCGAGTCGATCGCCTCGGTGCCGCCGATCCTGGCCCGCGGCAAGGAGTGGTTCAAGGGCCTGGGCACCGAGAAGTCCCCCGGCTTCACGCTCTACTCGCTCTCCGGTCACGTCACCAACCCCGGCCAGTACGAGGCCCCGCTCGGCGTCACGCTGCGCCAGCTGCTGGACATCAGCGGCGGCGTCCGGTCCGGGCACCGGCTCAAGTTCTGGACGCCGGGCGGCTCCTCCACCCCGATGTTCACCGACGAGCACCTCGACGTCCCGCTCGACTACGAGGGCGTCGGCGCGGCCGGCTCGATGCTCGGCACCAAGGCCCTCCAGGTCTTCGACGAGACCACCTGCGTGGTCCGGGCCGTCACCCGCTGGACGGAGTTCTACGCCCACGAGTCCTGCGGCAAGTGCACGCCGTGCCGCGAGGGGACGTACTGGCTCGTCCAGTTGCTGAAGCGGATCGAGGCCGGCGAGGGCGTCGAGGGAGACCTGGAGAAGCTGCTCGACATCGCCGACAACATCAACGGCAAGTCCTTCTGCGCGCTGGGCGACGGCGCGGCCAGCCCGATCGTCTCCTCGCTCCAGCACTTCCGGGCCGAATACGAGCAGCACCTGGCCGAGCGCCGCTGCCCGTTCGACCCGGCCGCCTCCACCGTCTGGGCCGACGGCCCCCGCCCCGGCCACCAGTCCGCCACCGAAAGGGAGGTGCACGCGTGACGATCACAGAACCAGCCACCTCCAAGGCCGCGGTCGACCTGGTCACGCTCACCATCGACGGCGTCGAAGTGCAGGTCCCCAAGGGGACGTTGGTGATCCGGGCCGCCGAGCAGATCGGCACCCAGATCCCGCGCTTCTGCGACCACCCGCTGCTCGACCCGGCCGGCGCCTGCCGGCAGTGCATCGTCGAGATCGAGGGGCAGCGCAAGCCCGTCGCCTCCTGCACGATCCCGGTCGCCGAGGGCATGGTGGTCCGGACGCAGCTCAGTTCGCCGGTCGCCGAGAAGGCCCAGCGCGGCGTGATGGAGCTGCTGCTGATCAACCACCCGCTGGACTGCCCGGTCTGCGACAAGGGCGGCGAGTGCCCGCTGCAGAACCAGGCGATGTCCACCGGGGACACCGACTCCCGCTTCGAGGGGATGAAGCGGACGTACGAGAAGCCGGTGCCGATCAGCACCCAGGTGCTGCTGGACCGCGAGCGCTGCGTGCTCTGCGCCCGCTGCACCCGCTTCTCGCAGCAGATCGCCGGGGACCCGTTCATCGACCTGGTCGAGCGCGGCGCCCTCCAGCAGGTCGGCACCGGCCAGGGCGACGACTTCGAGTCGTACTTCTCCGGCAACACCATCCAGATCTGCCCGGTCGGCGCGCTCACCTCGGCGGCTTATCGTTTCCGCTCCCGCCCGTTCGACCTGGTCTCCTCGCCGAGCGTCTGCGAGCACTGCTCCTCCGGCTGCGCCCAGCGCACCGACCACCGGCGCGGCAAGGTGCTGCGGCGCCTCGCGGGCGAGGACCCGGCAGTCAACGAGGAGTGGAACTGCGACAAGGGCCGGTTCGCCTTCCGCTACGCGCAGCAGCGCGACCGGCTCGCCACCCCGCTGGTCCGCGACCCCGCGACGGGTGAACTCGTCGCCGCCTCCTGGCCGGAGGCGCTGGCCAGGGCCGCCGAGGGGCTGCGCGGTGCCCGTGCCGGCGTGCTCACCGGCGGCCGCGTCACCGTCGAGGACGCCTACGCCTACGCCAAGTTCGCCCGGGTGGTCCTCGGGACCAACGACGTGGACTTCCGGGCCCGCCCGCACAGCGGCGAGGAGGCGGACTTCCTGGCCGCCGCCGTCGCCGGCCGCGGCACCGACCTGGACGGCAGCGGCGTCGACTACGAGGCGCTGGAGGCCGCCCCGGCCGTGCTGCTCGCGGGCCTGGAGCCCGAGGAGGAGTCGCCGATCGTCTTCCTGCGGCTGCGCAAGGCCACCCGGGCCGGCGGCCTCAAGGTGTTCTCGATCGCCGCCTACGGCTCGCGGGGCCTGGCCAAGCTGCGCGGTGCACTGCTGCCCGCGGCCCCCGGCACCGAGGCCGAGTGGCTCTCCGCCCTCGCCTCCGACGAACCGCTGAACGACGACGCCGGCCGCGCCGCCGAACTGCTCCGCACCCCCGGTGCCGTCATCCTGGCCGGTGAGCGATTGGCCGCCGCGCCCGGTGCACTGACCGCCGCGCTGCGCCTCGCGCACGCCACCGGCGCCCGGCTCGCCTGGATCCCGCGCCGGGCCGGCGAACGCGGCGCCGTCGAGGCGGGCGCGCTGCCCGGGCTGCTGCCCGGCGGCCGTCCGGTCACCGCTCCGGCGGCCCGGGCCGAGGCCGCCGCCGCCTGGGGGGTGGCCGAACTCCCGGCCCGGCTCGGCCGGGACACCGACCAGATCCTCGCGGCCGCCGCCCACGGCGCCCTGGACGCGCTGCTGGTCGGCGGCGTCGACCCGGACGACCTGCCGGATCCGGCGCTCGCCGAGGAGGCGCTGGCCACCGTGCCGTTCGTGGTGTCGCTGGAGCTGCGCCCGTCCGCGGTCACCGCGCAGGCCGATGTGGTGCTGCCGGTCGCCGCGGTGGCCGAGAAGGCCGGGACGTTCCTGGACTGGGAGGGCCGGGTGCGGATGTTCGAGGCCGCGCTCAAGCCCGACCAGCAGATGAGCCGGCACCTGTACCCGGACGGCCGGGTGCTGAACATGCTGGCGGACGCGCTGGGCCACCGGTTGGGCCTGCCCGACGTCCGGGCCGCCCGGCTGGAGCTGGACCGGTTCGAGCCGTGGACCGGCGACCACCCGGCGGCCCCGGCCGCGCACCCCGCGCTGCTGCCCCGGCCGGCCACCGGCCAGGCGGTGCTGGCCGGCTGGCGTCAGCTGCTGGACAACGGCTCGCTCCAGCAGGGCGATCCGCACCTGGCCGGCACCCGGCACCCGGCCGTCGCGCGCATCTCACCGGCCACCGCCGAGGAGGTCCGGGCCACCGAGGTGCCCGCCGCGACCTCCACCGGGGCCCCGGCCGGGACGCTCGTCCCGGCCCTGCGGCTGACCGGTCCGGCCGGGTCGCTCACCCTGCCGCTGGAGATCACCAAGGACATCCCGGACCGTACGGTCTGGATCCCGCTGAACTCCACCCCGGGTGGCGCCTACCGCACCCTGGGCACCACCGTGGGCCACCTGGTCACGATCGCCGCCGACACGATCACCTCCGACACGATCACCGCCGACACCGGCGAGGAGCGAGCCGGAGAAGGCAGCGCCGCGGCACCGGCCGCCCCGACCGCCGCCCCGACCGCCGAGGGGGAGGACCGATGAACCTCGCCGCGTACGAGACCCTGGGCTTCTTCGGCCGCGACCCGTGGTGGCTGGTCCTGCTCAAGGCCGTCTTCTGCTTCGTGTTCCTGGTCGGCACCGTGCTGATCGCGATCATCTGGGAGCGCAAGGTGGTGGGCTGGATGCAACTGCGCATCGGCCCCAACCGGAACGGCCCGTGGGGCATGCTGCAGTCGCTCGCGGACGGCGTGAAGCTGGCGCTCAAGGAAGACCTGGTGGTCAAGGGCGCCGACAAGGTGGTCTACATCCTGGCCCCGATCGTCTGTGCCATCCCCGCGTTCATGGCCTTCGCGGTGATCCCCTTCGGCCCGGCCGGCGACGAGGTGTCGATCTTCGGCACCCGGACCCCGCTGCAGCTGACGGACTTCCCGGTGGCGCTGCTGTACATCCTGGCCACCGCCTCGGTCGGGATCTACGGCATCGTGCTGGCCGGCTGGTCGTCCGGCTCGACCTATCCGCTGCTCGGCGGGCTGCGCTCCTCGGCGCAGATGATCAGCTACGAGATCGCGATGGGCCTGTCCTTCGCGGCGGTGTTCATCTACTCCGGCTCGATGTCCACCTCGGAGATCGTCTCCTCGCAACAGCCGACCTGGTTCGCGGTGTTGCTGCCGGTCTCCTTCATCGTCTACATCATCGCCATGGTCGGCGAGACCAACCGGGCGCCGTTCGACCTCCCGGAGGCCGAGGGCGAGCTGGTCGGCGGTTTCAACACCGAGTACTCCTCGCTGAAGTTCGCGATGTTCATGCTGGCGGAGTACGTCAACATGGTCACCGTCTCGGCCGTCGCCTCCACGCTCTTCCTGGGCGGCTGGCGGGCGCCCTGGCCGGTCTCCACCTTCTGGGAGGGGGCCAACCACGGCTGGTGGCCGATGCTCTGGATCACGCTGAAGATCCAGCTGCTGATCTTCTTCTTCATCTGGCTGCGCGGGACCCTGCCCCGGCTGCGCTACGACCAGTTCATGAAGCTCGGCTGGAAGGTGCTGATCCCGGTCTCGCTGGTCTGGCTGGTCATGGTGGCCAGCGTCCGGGCCCTGCGGAACGAGGGCTACGACTTCGGCGAGGTGGTGCTGTACGTCGGCGCACCGGCGGGCGCGATCCTGCTGCTGGCCCTGCTGCGGGACGCCCTGAAGCGCAAGCCCGAACCGGCCGGCCCGGAGGCCGAAGGCGCGCCGCCCGGCGACGGGTTCGACCCGATGGCCGGCGGCTACCCGGTACCTCCGCTGCCCGGCCAGCAGCTCCCGCCGGTCCCGCGCCGGCGCAGCCGCGCCCCGAAGCAACTCCAGGACGCCCTCAACGGGGCCGACCATTCCGAAGGGAGCTGACCGAGATGTCGTCCGACCAGAACGACAGGACCGACAAGCCGTCCGTCCTCGGGCCGGCCGCAGGCTTCGGCGTGACCTTCAAGGCCATGTTCAAGAAGCGGATCACCGAGCAGTACCCGGAGGAGAAGAAGCCCACCGCTCCGCGCTTCCACGGCCGCCACCAGCTGAACCGGCATCCGGACGGCCTGGAGAAGTGCGTCGGCTGCGAGCTCTGCGCCTGGGCCTGCCCGGCCGACGCGATCTACGTGGAGGGCGCCGACAACCGCGAGGAGGAGCGCTACTCGCCGGGTGAGCGGTACGGGGTGGTCTACCAGATCAACTACGCCCGCTGCATCCTCTGCGGCCTCTGCATCGAGGCCTGCCCGACCCGGGCACTCACCATGACCAACGAGTACGAACTCGCGGACTCCTCGCGCAAGGACCTCATCTTCACCAAGGACCAGCTGTTGGTCGGCCTCTCCGAAGGCATGGTCGACAGCCCGCACTCGATCTTCCCGGGCGCCGACGAAGGCGCCTACTACCGGGGCGAGATCACCGCGGCGGCGCCCGGGACGGTCCAGCAGGAGCGCACCGACCGGGAGAAGGAGGCCCAGCAGTGACCGCACTGAACCTCGCGGAGCGCGGCGCGGCCCTCGCCGCCACCGGGACGACCTCCACCGGTGAGGCCGTCCAGTTCTGGGTGCTCGCGGTGATCGCCGTCGGCGGAGCGCTCGGCATGCTGCTGATGAGGAAGGCCGTGCACAGCGCGCTCTGCCTGGCCGCCACCATGCTCGCCCTGGCGGTCTGTTACATGGCCCAGGGCGCGGTCTTCCTGGGCGTGGTGCAGATCGTCGTCTACACCGGCGCGATCATGATGCTGTTCCTGTTCGTGGTGATGCTGGTCGGCGTCACCAGCGCCGACTCGCTGAAGGAGCAGCTGAAGGGCCAGCGGTTCGCCGCCGTCCTCTGCGGGCTCGGGTTCGGCGTGCTGCTGATCGCCGGCATCGCCAACGCCAAGCTGGACACCTTCACCGGCCTCGCCGAGGCCAACGCCGAGGGCAACGTCCAGGGTCTCGCCCGGCTGATCTTCACCAAGTACGTCTGGGCCTTCGAGGTCACCGGCGCGCTGCTGATCACCGCCGCGATCGGCGCCATGGTGCTGACCCACCGCGAGCACGTGAAGGCTCCGAAGACGCAGCGCGAGCTCGCCGCCCAGCGGGTCAAGGACAACATCCAGCTGCCGCCGCTGCCCGCGCCCGGCGTCTACGCCCGGCACAACGCGGTCGACATCCCGGCCCTGCTGCCGGACGGCACCATCGCCGAGGACTCGGTGATGGAGACCCTGCGCGAGCGCGGCCAGATCCGCGACGTCAGCCAGGAGATGCTGCGGCGGATGGCCGAGCTGGAGTCCACCACCGCCGACTGGCTGGGCCGCCCGCCGTCCGAGCGCCCGCCGGTCGCCGGTCCGCGCAAGGCGTTGGAGCCGGTGCCGAACAAGCGGCCGGCCTCGGCCGGCCACGACGAGGAGGGCGCGGAGTGAATCCGGTCAACTACCTCTATCTCTCCGCCCTGTTGTTCACCATCGGAGCCTCCGGCGTGCTGATCCGGCGGAACGCGATCGTGCTGTTCATGTGCGTGGAGCTGATGCTCAACGCCTCGAACCTGGCACTCGTCACGTTCTCCCGGCTGCACGGCAATCTGGACGGCCAGATCATCGCGTTCTTCACCATGGTGGTCGCGGCGGCCGAGGTCGTGGTCGGCCTCGCCATCATCGTGTCCATCTTCCGGACCAGGCACTCGGCTTCGGTCGATGACAGCAACCTGATGAAGCTGTAGGCGGAGGGCCTTCGGTGAACTCTCTCATTCCGCTGCTGGTGGCGGCTCCGCTGGCCGGTGCCGCCCTGCTGCTCCTCGGTGGCCGCCGCTTCGACCGGTTCGGCCACTGGCTGGCCACCGGGCTGGCCGCGCTCTCGTTCGGCTTCGGGCTCACGCTCTTCTCGGACCTGCTGGGCCGCGAGGCCGAGGACCGCTCGATCACCGAGCACCTGTACAGCTGGATCCCGGTGAACGGGTTCCAGGCCGATGTCGCGTTCCAACTCGACCAGCTCTCCATGACGTTCGTCCTGCTGATCACCGGCGTGGGCACGTTGATCCACCTCTACTCGGTGGGCTACATGGCGCACGACGAGCGCCGGCGGCGTTTCTTCGCGTACCTGAACCTCTTCCTGGCGGCCATGCTGCTGCTGGTGCTCGCCGACAACTACCTGCTGCTGTACGTCGGCTGGGAGGGCGTCGGCCTCGCCTCGTACCTGCTGATCGGCTTCTGGCAGCACAAGCCGAGCGCCGCGACGGCCGCCAAGAAGGCGTTCATCGTCAACCGGGTCGGCGACATGGGTCTCTCCATCGCCATCATGCTGATGTTCGTGGAGTTCGGCTCCTTCGCCTTCGGCCCGATCCTCGGTTCGGAGGGGACGGTCGGCGCGGCCGGGCAGGCCAGTGAGGGCAAGCTGACCGCCATCGGCCTGATGCTGCTGCTGGCGGCCTGCGGCAAGTCCGCCCAGGTGCCGCTGCAGTCCTGGCTCGGGGACGCCATGGAGGGCCCGACCCCGGTCTCGGCCCTGATCCACGCGGCCACCATGGTGACCGCCGGCGTCTACCTGATCACCCGCTCCGGGGCCGTCTTCAACCTGGCGCCGGACGCCCAGACCGCCGTGGTGGTGGTCGGCGCGGTCACCCTGCTGTTCGGGGCGATCGTCGGTTGTGCCAAGGACGACATCAAGAAGGCGCTGGCCGGCTCGACCATGTCGCAGATCGGCTACATGATCCTGGCGGCGGGTCTCGGCCCGATCGGTTACGCCTTCGCGATCATGCACCTGGTGACCCACGGCTTCTTCAAGGCCGGGCTCTTCCTCGGCGCCGGTTCGGTCATGCACGGCATGAACGACGAGGTGAACATGCGTCACTACGGCGGCCTGCGCAAGTACATGCCGATCACCTTCGTCACCTTCGGCCTCGGCTACCTGGCCATCATCGGGTTCCCCGGTCTGTCCGGCTTCTTCTCCAAGGACAAGATCATCGAGGCGGCCTTCGCCAAGGGTGGCACGGAGGGCTGGATCCTCGGCCTCTGCACCCTGGTCGGCGCCGCGATCACCGCGTTCTACATGACCCGGGTGATGATCCTGACCTTCTTCGGCGAGAAGCGCTGGCAGCCGGACGCGGACGGCAACGACCCGCACCCGCACGAGTCGCCGAGCACCATGACCATCCCGATGATCGTGCTCGCCTTCGGTTCGGTCTTCGCCGGCGGGCTCTTCGTCCTGAACGACTCCTTCGTCACCTGGCTGGAGCCGGTCACCGGTCACTCGGAGGGGAACTCGCCGCTCACTCCGCTGGTGGTCACCCTGCTCACCACGGTCTGCATGCTGGTCGGTGTCGCGGTCTCGTACCTGATGTACGGCCGCTCCGCCGTCCCCGTGGTGCCGCCGGTCGGCTCCCCGCTCACCCGGGCCGCCCGTCGGGACCTCCTCCAGGACGACTTCAACCACGCCGTCCTGGTCCGCCCCGGTTCGGCGCTCGCCGCGGCGCTGGTCTACTTCGACAGCCGCGGCCTGGACGGCTTCGTCAACGGCCTGGCCGCCACCATCGGCGGGATCTCCAGCCGGCTGCGGCGGATCCAGAACGGCTACGTCCGCTCGTACGCGCTCTCCATGTTCGGCGGCACGCTGGTGCTGGTCGCCACGACTCTCCTGATGAGGTCCGTCTGATGGATAGGGATTACACAGACCGTCGGGGAGGCGCGGCATGAGTGCCCTGCTGACCGCCACCTGCGCCGTCCCGGCGGCCGGCGCGGTGCTCACCGCCGCGCTGCCCGCCGGGACGACCGGGCCCCGGCGGCGGACCACCAAGGTCGTCGCCCTGGGCGTCTCGGCCGTCACCCTGGCCCTGGCGGCCACCGCGGTCGCCCGGTTCGATCCCGACGGCGCCCGCTACCAGCTCACCGAGTCCTACAGCTGGATCCGTTCCTTCGGCATCACCTTCTCGCTCGGCGTGGACGGCATCGGTGCCGTGCTGGCCCTGCTCACCGCCGTCCTGGTGCCGATCGTGATGCTGGCCTCCTGGCACGACGCCGATCCCGCCCCAGGGCAGGACGGCCCCACCTCCTTGCCCGCCCGCGGGAAGGAGGGGGCCGGGGTCGCCGCGCCGGACGGGACGTTCGAGAACAGGCGCCGCACCCAGGGGTACTTCGCCCTGATCCTGGCGGTGGAGGCGATGGTGATCGTCTCCTTCTACGCCACCGACGTCTTCCTCTTCTACGTGTTCTTCGAAGCCATGCTGATCCCGATGTACTTCCTCATCGGCGGCTTCGGCGACAAGGCGGGCGGCTCCGAGTCGGCCCGTCAGCGGTCCTACGCCGCGGTGAAGTTCCTGCTGTACAACCTGCTCGGCGGTCTGGTCATGCTGGCCGCCGTGATCGGGCTGTACGTGATCGCGCAGGACCAGGGGTTCGGCACCTTCGACCTCCGGACGCTGACCACCGCGATCGCCGACGGTCAGCTGGTGCTCAGCGGCACCGCCGAGAAGGCGCTGTTCCTCGGCTTCTTCTTCGCCTTCGCCGTGAAGGCCCCGCTCTGGCCGCTGCACACCTGGCTGCCCAACGCGATGGGCGAGTCCACCGCCGGAACGGCCGTGCTGATCACCGCGGTGGTCGACAAGGTCGGCACCTTCGCGATGCTCCGCTTCTGCATCGGGCTCTTCCCGGACGCCTCGAAGACCTTCGCCCCGGCGATCCTGGTCCTCTCGGTGATCGGGATCATCTACGGCGCGCTGCTGGCCATCGGCCAGAAGGACATCAAGCGACTGGTCGCGTACGCCTCCATCTCGCACTTCGGCTTCATCATCATGGGCATCTTCGCGCTGACCAGCCAGGGTCAGAGCGGAGCCACCCTCTACATGGTCAACCACGGCATCTCCACCGCTGCGTGGATGCTGGTGGCCGGCTTCCTGATCTCCCGCCGCGGCTCGCGGCTGATCGCCGACTACGGCGGCGTGCAGAAGGTCGCCCCGGTGCTCGCCGGGACGTTCCTGATCGGCGGCCTGGCCACGCTGTCGCTGCCCGGGCTGGCGCCCTTCGTCAGCGAGTTCCTGGTGCTGGTCGGCACGTTCACCCGGTACCCGGCGATCGGCATCGTCGCCACCTTCGGCATCGTGCTCGCCGCGCTCTACGCGCTGCTGCTCTACCAGCGCACCATGACCGGCCCGGTCAAGGCCGGGGTGCACGGCATGCCCGACCTCAAGGCGCGCGAACTCGCCGTCGTCGCCCCGCTGGTGGCCCTGACCATCCTGCTCGGTGTCTACCCGAAGCCGCTCACCGACATCGTCAACCCGTCGGTGGACGCGACACTCTCGCAGGTCCACGAGACCGACCCGGCGCCGGCCCACCCGGTCGCCGCCACCTCAGGAGGTGAGCACAAGTGAGCACCACCGGTTGGCTCGCCGCCGCCGGCGGCAACACGTCGAGCATTCCGGCGCCGCACGTCGAGTACGGCCAGCTCTCCCCGATGCTGGTGGTGTTCGGCGCCGCCGTGACCGGCATCCTGCTGGAGGCCTTCCTGCCCCGGCGCCACCGGCACTGGGCACAGGTCTCGGTGGCCCTGCTCGGCCTGGTCGGCGCGTTCACCGCGGTGGTGGTGCTCGCCGCCCAGGGGTACGGCTCCACCAAGGTCGACCTGCTCGCCATGGGTGCGGTCGCGCTCGACGGGCCCGCGCTGTTCCTGCAGGGCGTCATCCTGCTGGCCTCCGTGGTCGCCGTGCTCACCTACGCCGAGCGGAAGTTGGAGCCCAAGGCCGGGGGTGAGCCGGCCGACGCGTTCGCCGCGCAGGCCGCCGCCACGCCCGGCGGCGAGCAGGAGCGCGCCGCGATCCGGGCCGGCTTCGCGACCAGCGAGGTCTTCCCGCTCACCATGTTCGCGGTCGGCGGCATGCTGCTGTTCCCCGCCGCCAACGACCTGCTGACCATGTTCGTAGCGCTGGAGGTCTTCTCCCTCCCGCTCTACCTGCTCTGCGCGCTGGCCCGGCGCCGCCGGCTGCTCTCCCAGGAGGCGGCGGTCAAGTACTTCCTGCTCGGCGCCTTCGCCTCGGCGTTCTTCCTGTTCGGCACCGCGCTGCTGTACGGCTACGCGGGCAGCGTCCGGCTCGGCGAGATCTCGGACGTCATCTCCGGCAAGGCCCTGGCCACCCCGGCGCTGCTCTCCACCACGCAGAACGACGCCCTGCTCCTGGTGGGCCTGGCGATGCTCGCGGTCGGCCTGCTCTTCAAGGTCGGCGCGGTGCCCTTCCACTCCTGGACCCCGGACGTCTACCAGGGCGCCCCGACCCCGGTCACCGGGTTCATGGCGGCGGCGACCAAGGTGGCCGCCTTCGGCGCCATGCTGCGGCTGTTCTACGTGGCCTTCCCCGGCCTGCGGCTGGACTGGCGGCCGGTGATGTGGGGCGTGGCCATCCTGACCATGGTGGTCGGCGCGATCCTGGCCGTCACCCAGCAGGACGTGAAGCGGCTCCTCGCCTACTCCTCCATCGCGCACGCCGGGTTCATCCTCACCGGCGTGATCGCCACCAGCAAGCAGGGGCTCGGCTCCGTGCTGTTCTACCTGCTGGCGTACTCCTTCGTGACGCTCGGCGCCTTCGCCGTGGTCACCCTGGTGCGCGACTCCAAGGGCGAGGCCACCCACCTGTCCAGCTGGGCGGGGCTGGGCCGGAGGTCCCCGCTGGTCGCGGCGGTCTTCGCGCTCTTCCTGCTGGCGTTCGCCGGCATCCCGCTCACCTCGGGCTTCACCGGGAAGTTCGCGGTCTTCCAGGCCGCGGCGGCCGGCGGCGCGACCCCGCTGGTGATCGTGGGTGTGCTCAGCTCGGCGGTGGCCGCGTTCTTCTACATCAGGGTCATCGTGCTGATGTTCTTCTCGGACCCGCAGCCCGGTGGGCCGACCGTGGCCATCCCGAGCGCCTTCACGGCCACCGCGATCGGTATCGGGGTCGTGGTCACCATCGGCCTCGGGGTACTGCCGCAGTACTTCCTGGACCTGGCGTCGAAGGCCTCGCTCTTCGTCCGCTGAGTTCCGCCGTCCGGGTGCTCCGCCGCCCGGGCTCCGCTCCACCGCTCCACCGCTCCACCGCTCGACCGTCCGGCATCGGTTCCGGCGTCCGGGCGGTGCTCCAGCGCTCCGTCGTCCGGGCCGCGCGCTCCGTGCGCGCGGCCCGGCCGTGTCGTCTCCGGATCGGCTCCCACCAGCGAGTCCGGCCCGATCATGACAGGATCCGCACGCCCGTGCAGTGATCCACTCGCGACCGGATACCCTGCCTGTATGGCCAGCGGCGGCACTCAGGGACCAGGCCGCTAGATCGACCAGGGACAGAGGAGTGGTCTTCGTGACCGTCGTGGGACCCTTTGGGCTCAGCGTGCAGGACCGCGATCTGACCCGCGATGTCCAGTCCGGGATGGACGCGGTGGAGATCGCGCTCACCGAGGCCGTGAAGAGTGACGTCCCGTTCATCACCGTGACCGCCAGCCACCTGATGGAGGCCGGCGGCAAGCGCTTCCGCCCCCTGCTGGTGATGCTCGCCGCGCAGTTCGGCGACACCAACGCCCCGGGCGTGGTCCCGGCTGCCGTGGTGGTCGAACTGACCCACCTTGCGACGCTCTATCACGACGACGTCATGGACGAGGCCCCCGTGCGCCGCGGGGCACCCAGCGCCAACTCGCGCTGGGACAACTCGGTCGCCATCCTCACCGGCGACTTCCTCTTCTCCCGCGCCTCCCAGGTGCTCGCCGACCTCGGCCCGGAGGCCGTCCGGCTGCAGGCCGACGCGTTCGAGCGGCTGGTCACCGGCCAGATCCTGGAGACCGCCGGCCCCGGCCCGGAGGACGACCCGCTCCGCCACTACCTCGACGTGCTGGCCGGCAAGACCGGCTCGCTGATCGCCGTCTCCTGCCGGATCGGTGCCCTGATGGCCGGTGCCGAGCCGTGGGTGACCGACATCCTCAGCGCGTTCGGCGAGCGGATCGGCATCGCCTTCCAGCTGGCCGACGACGTGCTCGACATCGCCAGCGACGGCCACGAGTCCGGCAAGACCCCCGGCACCGACCTGCGCGAGGGTGTGCCGACCCTGCCCACCCTGCTGCTCCAGCAGATGCCGGTGGACGAGTCCGATCCGGCCGACCTGCGACTGCGCGAGCTGCTCGAAACCGACCTCAGCGACGACGAGCCGCACGCCGAGGCGCTGCGCCTGCTGCGCCGCCACCCGGCGCTGGAGCACGCCCGCCGGGAGACCCTGCGGCATGCGGAGGAGGCCCGCGCGCTGCTCGACCCGCTGCCCGACGGCGCGGCCAAGGCGGCTCTCCAGGGCCTGTGCGACGCGGTGGCCATCCGCACCATGTGACGGGCCCGCCCGGCGGTGGCCGGGCGGGCAGGCGCGCGAGTGGTCGGGCGGACCGGTGGCCGTGCGGTGGCCCGGTGGTGACTGGACGACGGCCGGCCGCTGTCCGCCGCGGGCCCCGTGCCGGCGGCCGCCGGGATGCACCGCCCGGCAGCCCGGGGCGTCCGCGGATAGGGAAGACTGACACCCGTCAGCACCACCCGTCAGTACCGCCCGCAGCGCCGCCAACCCGGAAGGCCACCATGCTTCGCGTCGTCATCGCCGAGGACTCCGTCCTGCTTCGGGAAGGCCTGACCAGGCTGCTGACCGATCGCGGTCTGGAGGTCGTGGCGGGTGTCGGCGACGGCGAGGCGCTGCTGAAGGCCGTCCACGAGCTGGCGGCCGCCGACTCCCTGCCCGATGTGGTCGTCGCCGACGTGCGGATGCCCCCGACCCACACCGATGAGGGCGTGCGCGCCTGCGTCACGCTGCGCGGCCTCTACCCCGGCGTCGGTGTCCTGGTGCTGTCGCAGTACGTGGAGGAGCGCTACGCCTCCGAGCTGCTGGCCGGCTCCACGCGGGGCGTGGGGTACCTGCTGAAGGACCGGGTCGCCGAGGTCCGCGAGTTCGTCGACGCCGTGGTCCGGGTCGCCGAGGGCGGCACCGCGCTGGACCCCGAGGTGGTCCAGCAGCTGCTCAGCCGCAGCCGCAAGAGCGACGTACTGGCCGGGCTGACCCCGCGCGAGCGGGAGGTGCTCGGCCTGATGGCGGAGGGCCGGACCAACGCCGCGGTGGCCAAGCAGCTGGTGGTCTCGGACGGCGCGGTGGAGAAGCACGTCAGCAACATCTTCCTCAAGCTGGGCCTGGCCCAGAGCCCCGAGGACCACCGCCGGGTGCTCGCGGTGCTCACCTACCTGAACTCGTAGCGGGGCCGGTGGCCGGCCCGCCGCGGGCCGACGACGGGCGTACGCGGGGCGCGCGCACGCCGCGGTGCGCCCGAACGGGCCTGGTCCCGCCCGGCGCGGGCCTGGTCACGGACCGTGTTGCTATGACATCCGGTGGTGATTTCCCGCCGCATTGGGTAGTTCCGTCCAAGGCAATCCTTACCCGCATAGGATGCGAGAGGTGCACCAGGCGGACGGGGCACACGGCTCACGCCCGCGGCTGGTGCCCACGAGGAGGTCCGCGGCAGTGACCAGTCAGGTCGATCAGTCAGAAGCGGTGGACGGCCCGGACGGCGACGGAGGCCGTTCCGGGTCCGGTGAGGGCCGCTCCGGCCCCGCCGTGCCGGCCGGTCCGCAGCCCAGGCGCGCCAAGCCGATCCGCAGATTGGACCGGGTGATCATCCGATTCGCCGGAGACTCCGGCGACGGTATGCAGCTCACCGGTGACCGCTTCACCTCGGAGACGGCGTCCTTCGGCAACGACCTCTCCACTCTGCCCAACTTCCCGGCCGAGATCCGGGCCCCCGCCGGAACGCTCCCGGGTGTCTCGTCCTTCCAGCTCCACTTCGCCGACCACGACATCCTGACCCCGGGGGACGCGCCCAACGTCCTGGTGGCGATGAACCCGGCCGCCCTGAAGGCCAATGTGCCGGACCTGCCGCGCGGCGCGGAGATCATCGTCAATACCGACGAGTTCACCAAGCGCGCGCTGGCCAAGGTCGGCTATCCGGCCGACCCGCTGGCCGACGGCTCGCTGGAGGCCTACCACCTGCACAAGGTGCCGCTGACCACGCTGACCCTGGAGGCGCTCAAGGACAGCGGGCTGGCCCGCAAGGACGCCGAGCGCGCCAAGAACATGTTCGCGCTGGGCCTGCTCTCCTGGATGTACCACCGGCCCACCCACGGCACCGAGTCCTTCCTGCGCAGCAAGTTCGCCAAGAAGCCGCTGATCGCCGAGGCCAACATCAGTGCCTTCCGGGCGGGCTGGAACTTCGGCGAGACCACGGAGTCCTTCGCGGTCTCCTACGAGGTGCCGCCGGCCAAGCTGCCGCCCGGCCGCTACCGCAACATCTCCGGCAACCTGGCCCTGTCGTACGGCCTGATCGCCGCTGCCGAGCGTGCCGGGCTGCCGCTCTACCTCGGCTCCTACCCGATCACCCCCGCCTCGGACATCCTGCACGAGCTGAGCAAGCACAAGAACTTCGACGTGCGCACCTTCCAGGCGGAGGACGAGATCGCCGGGATCGGCGCGGCGCTCGGCGCGGCCTTCGGCGGCGCGCTCGGCGTGACCACGACCTCCGGTCCGGGCGTGGCGCTGAAGAGCGAGACCATCGGCCTGGCCGTCTCGCTCGAACTGCCGTTGCTGGTGGTCGACATCCAGCGCGGCGGCCCGTCCACCGGTCTGCCGACCAAGACCGAGCAGGCGGACCTGCTGCAGGCGATGTTCGGCCGCAACGGCGAGGCGCCGGTGCCGATCGTCGCCCCGGCGACCCCGGCCGAGTGCTTCGACGCGGCCCTGGAGGCGGCCCGGATCGCCGTCACCTACCGCACGCCGGTGTTCCTGCTGTCGGACGGCTACCTGGCGAACGGCTCCGAGCCCTGGCGGATCCCCGAGGTCGCCGAACTGCCCGAGATCACCCCGGACTTCGCGACCGGCCCGAACCGCGAGGACGGGTCGTTCTGGCCCTACCAGCGCGACCCGCAGACGCTGGCCCGCCCCTGGGCGGTGCCCGGCACGCCGGGTCTGGAGCACCGCATCGGCGGGATCGAGAAGCAGGACGGCACGGGGAACATCTCCTACGACCCGGCCAACCACGACTTCATGGTCCGCACCCGCCAGGCGAAGGTGGACGGCATCGCCGTCCCCGCGCTGGAGGTCGACGACCCTCCCTCCTCGCCCGCCGACGGGCAGGAGGGGTCCAGTGGCGCGGCGCGCGTCCTGGTGCTCGGTTGGGGCTCGACGTACGGGCCGATCACCGCGGCGGTCCGCCGGGTCCGGGCCGACGGCGGGCGCATCGCCCAGGCGCACCTGCGGAACCTGAACCCCTTTCCGGCCAACCTGGGCGCGGTGCTCAAGAGTTACGACAAGGTCATCGTTCCCGAGATGAACCTCGGGCAGCTGGCGCTGCTGCTGCGCGCCAAGTACCTGGTGGACGCGCAGTCCTACAACCAGGTGCGCGGACTGCCCTTCAAGGCGGCCCAGTTGGCGGACGTGCTGTGGGCGGCGATCGGCAGCCTGGACGAGTCGGCGAGCGTGTCCACGGCCGGCTCGGCGGGGGATGCGGCGGCCGGCGCGGCGGGTGGTCCGGCAGGCGGTTCGGCGGATGGGCCGGCAGGCGGTTCGGCAGCCGGTCCGACAGGTGGTTCGGCGAGCGAGGAGGACAACCGATGAGTGAGCAGTTCCCCTCCTTGAAGCTGGTGCCCAAGGCCGGCGCGCCGCAGAGCGCCAAGGAGTTCAAGACCGACCAGGAGGTGCGCTGGTGTCCCGGCTGCGGGGACTACGCGATCCTGGCGGCGGTGCAGTCCTTCATGCCGGAGCTGGGGATCAAGCGGGAGAACACCGTCTTCGTCTCCGGCATCGGGTGTTCCTCGCGCTTCCCGTACTACATGAATACCTATGGTGTGCACTCGATCCACGGTCGGGCACCGGCCATCGCCACCGGCCTGGCCTCCTCGCGGCAGGACCTGAGCGTCTGGGTTGTGACGGGTGACGGCGACGCCCTGTCGATCGGTGGCAATCACCTGATCCACGCGCTGCGCCGGAACGTCAACCTGAAGATCCTGCTGTTCAACAACCGGATCTACGGCCTCACCAAGGGCCAGTACTCGCCGACCAGCGAGGTCGGCAAGATCACCAAGTCCACACCGATGGGCTCGCTGGACGCGCCGTTCAACCCGCTCTCGCTGGCCATCGGTGCCGAGGCCACGTTCGTGGCGCGGACCATCGACTCCGACCGCCAGCACCTCCAGTCCGTGCTGCGGGCGGCGGCGGAGCACGAGGGCACGGCGCTGGTGGAGATCTACCAGAACTGCAACATCTTCAACGACGGAGCCTTCGAGATCCTGAAGGAGTCGGGCACCCGGGACGAGGCCCTGATCCGTCTGGAGCACGGGCAGCCGATCCACTTCGGCGCCGACCACTCGAAGGGTGTCTTCCGCGCCGCCGACGGCGAGCTGTACGTCGATGCCGTCACCGCCGACAACGCGGCGTCGGTGGTCGTCCACGACGCCCATGCCGCCGGCCCCGCGGCGGCGTTCGCGCTCTCGCGGATCGCCGACGCCGACACCCTGCACCACACCCCGATCGGCGTACTGCGCAGCGTTCGGCGTCCGGTGTACGACGAGCTGATGGCGGGCCAGCTGACCGCGGCGGCGGCGCAGCGCGGCCCCGGGGACCTCGGTGCACTGCTCGCGGGCAGTGACACCTGGACGGTGGACTGACCCGACGCCACGGCAGGAACGACGGCGCCCCTCGGCTCGGCCGGGGGCGCCGTCCTGTTGTTCCGGCCGCTCCGGTTCTTCCGTCGTTCCGGTCGGCTACTGCTGGGCCCACTCGACCAGCTGGATCACCACGCCGTTCGGGTCGGTGACCTGGAAGAGCTTCTCGCCCCACGGCTCCTCGCGCAGCGGCATGGTGATCGTGACGCCCTCGTTCCGGAGCCGCGCCTCCTCGCCGGTCACATCGGTGACGACGAAGGCCAGGATCAGCCCGGCCGCGTGCTGGTCCCGGACATCCTCGGGCAGGACCTCGATGCCGCGCCGCAGGTAGACGACATTCATTCCGGCGTCGTCGCGCCCGAGCGAGACGAAGCCGTCGGCTGCCATCTGCTCGACGAATCCGAAGTGCTTCCGCAGGAAGTCGGCGGAGGTGGTGACGTCCTCGACAGTGAGCGAAACAGCGGAACCGGTGATCTGCATCAGGAGGTGCCCTCTCGTCGGCGATTATCCCGTACGCAGTACACTGTACATTGTACAGAGTATCGCGCCAGAGCTGTTTCCGGTCATCCCGGTGGCTGGATGTCGCCGGGAGGGCCGCGTGGCCGTGAGCCTGAAGGGGGCTGAGGCGAGAGGGCTGAGGCGAAAGGGGCGAGGTGAAGGGGGGCGGCCGGGCCGCGAAGGCTCAGTCCAGCCCGGGGAGAGGGTCCTGGTCGACCTCGTGGCGGGGGACGCGTTCGGCGGGGTCGCGGCACTCCGGGCCGAGCCGGAGGATCCGGGACTCCGGGTCGTGGAGCGGTCGGTGGCAACGCCGGCAGGTGACGCGGGAGCGGACGGCCTCGGGTGCGGTGGTGCCGGGGAGGGGTTCGGGGGCGGCGTTGGTCATGGGGCAGACGGTAGCCGGGCGGGTGGCGTGAAAGGATCGCCCCATGCCCAGCGACCGCAGCAGCGCAGGAGATCCGGCGCGTACCCTCGCCCTGCTCTGGGGGCTGACGGCGGAGGAGAAGCCGGGCCGGCGCGGACCCAGGCAGGCGCGGTCCACGGCGGAGATCGCCGCGGCGGCGATCGTGCTCGCGGACGCCGAGGGCGTGGACGCCGTGACGATGCGGCGGGTCGCCCAGGAGCTCGGGCTCTCCCCGATGGCGCTGTACACCTACGTCCCGGGCAAGGCCGAGCTGCTCGATCTGATGCTGGACAGCGTCTACGCGACGATGCCGCGCAGCGCCCCCGTCGACGGGGGCTGGCGGGCCAGGGTCGCCGCGGTCGCCGACGACAACCGCGCGCTCTATCGCTCCCACCCCTGGGTCGCGAGCGTTTCCACCAGCCGTCCGCCGTTGGGGCCGGGGCTGATGGCCAAGTACGAGTACGAGCTGCGTGCCCTGGAGGGCACCGGCCTGCCGGACGTGGAACTGGACGCCGCGCTCACCCACCTGCTGGGCTTCGTCCAGACCTGCGCCCGGATGGGCGCCGACGAGCGGGCCGCGCGACAGGACAGTGCGATGACCGACGAGCAGTGGTGGGCGGCCAACGCGGACCTGCTGGCCCGGGTCTTCGACGTCGAGCGGTACCCCGTTGCCGCCCGGGTCGGTGCGGCCGCCGGGGAGGTGTACGGAGGCGCCTACAACGCGGATCACGCGTACGCCTTCGGGTTGGCCCGGGTGCTGGACGGGCTCGCGGCGCTGATCGAGGAGAACTCGCAGCGCTGATCGGGGGCACCCCGCCGACGGGCCGCGATTCTGTAGACCGGTCGGTCTGTTGTGGGCACCTTATGTAGACCGGTCTGCAGATTCGACGCTCCGGACGACGGGGATTCTATGGACCGGTCTACATATATGGGCCCGATATGCAGGCCAGACATGCAGGCACGACATGCAGGCACGAATAGGCAGACCGACCGACATATGTAGACCGACCGACATAAAAAGCGCCCTCCGGCTACCCGGTTCAGCGCGGGCGGGCGTCGTATCCGGTGCGAGCCTCCTGGACGGCGGGGACGCGCTTCTCCGACCAGTGGGCGAGGGCAGCCACCAGCTCGGCGGCCTCCCGGCCGAGCGGGGTGAGGCTGTAGTCCACCCGGGGTGGGATCACCGGGTAGGCCTCGCGGAGGACGAAGCCGTCGCGCTCCAGGGTCTGCAGGGTCTGCGCGAGCATCTTCTCGCTCACCCCCGAGACCCGGCGGCGCAGCTCGCTGAAGCGGTAGCCGCGCTCGTTCAGCGCCGCCAGCACCAGGACGCCCCAGCGGCTGGTGACGTGCTCCAGCACGCCGCGGGAGGGGCACATGCGGTCGTAGACGTCCGGCGGGGGCAGTTCGCGGAGCGGGGCGGCCGGAGGGGGAGTGGGCGTGGTGGCTTCGCCCTGGGTCATTACCTGCATATCAGTACCCTACTTTGAAGTGCGTACTTTCGATAGGTTAGTGCCACCCCTAGGGTGAGTGTCGAAGCCAAGTTCAACGGGCAACGACCCGATCCGACCGAGGGAGCAGCAACATGTACGTCGTCACCGGTGCCACCGGACAGCTCGGCCGACTGGTCGTCGAGGGCCTGCTGGCCAAGGTTCCCGCCGGCGAGGTGGCGGTGGCCGTCCGCTCCGCGGAGAAGGCCGCCGACCTTGCCGCCCGTGGCGTGACCGTCCACGTCGTCGACTACGACCGGCCGGAGAGCCTGGCGAGTGCCTTCGCGGCCGGTGACCGGGTGCTGCTGATCTCGGGCAGCGAGGTCGGCCGCCGGATCCCGCAGCACACCGCGGTGGTCGAGGCGGCGCGCGCCGCCGGCGTCGCGCTGCTCGCGTACACCAGTGCGCCCGGTGCGGCCACCTTCCGGCTGGCGGACGAGCACAAGGCCACCGAGGCGGCGATCCGCGAGTCCGGTCTGCCCTTCTCCTTCCTCCGCAACGGCTGGTACACCGAGAACTACCTGGGTGACGCGGCCGGCACGGTGGCGCGCGGCGTGGTGGTCGGCAGCGCCGGGCAGGGCCGGGTGGCCAGCGCCCCGCGCCGGGACTACGCCGACGCGGCGGTCGCGGTACTGGTCGGTGACGGCCACGGGGGCGGCCACGAGAACACGGTGTACGAGCTCAGCGGCGACGCCGCGTGGAGCCTGCCGGAGCTGGCCGCCGAGTTGGCGCAGGCCTCGGGCAAGCCCGTCGAGCACCGCGAGGTGACCCCGGCCGAGCACCGCGCGGTCCTGGTCGGCGCGGGCCTGCCGGAGGGTTTCGCCGAGGTCCTGGTGGACGTTGACGCGGGCATCGCGCGCGGCGAGTTGGCCGGTACTCCGGGCGACCTGGCCGGGCTGATCGGCCGTCCGACCGTCCCGCTGGCGGAGAGCGTGCGTACGGCGCTCGGCGCCTGACGCCCGGGGCCCGCCGGGAGCGGCCGCCGGGAGCGCCCGCCGAAAGCCGCCGGGTGCATCCGCCGGCGATCTCAGCGGCAATCCCGCCGGCGGTCCCGTGTCATGAGCAAAAAGCAAATACGGAGATGACAGCCTGCCCCCGCGCCCGCTACCGTCGGCTCGACATACGTGCGCGCGGAGGGCAGGCCGTCCATGGCAGAGACAACCCAGCAGGAGGCCGGCAGAGGCCTTTGGTACGGACTGGCCGCCTACGGGATGTGGGGGCTCTTCCCGCTGTTCTGGCCCCTGCTGGAGCCGGGAGCGGCCGACGACATCCTGGCCAACCGGATGGTCTGGTCCCTGGTCGCGGTCGTCCTGCTGCTGCTCGCGCAGCGGCACTGGAGCTGGATACGCCCGCTGCTGCGCCAGCCCCGCCGGCTCGCCATGCTGGGCGGGGCCGCCGCGGTGATCTCGGTCAACTGGGGCGTCTACATCTGGGCGGTCAACGCCGGCCACGTCGTCGAGACCAGCCTCGGCTACTTCATCAACCCGCTGGTCACCATCGCCTTCGGCGTGCTGGTGCTCAAGGAGCGGTTGCGGGTGGCGCAGTGGGCGGCCGTCGGCATCGGCGCCCTCGCGGTGGCGGTGCTGACCGTCGGCTACGGGCGGCTGCCCTGGATCGCGCTGACCCTGGCGCTCTCCTTCGCCACCTACGGGTTGCTCAAGAAGAAGGTCGGGCTGAGCGGGCTGGAGAGCCTGGCGGCCGAGAGCGCCTTCATGTTCCCGTTCGCCCTGGGGTACCTGGTCTACCTGGAGGTCTCCGGTCGCGGCACCTTCGGGCACACCGTGGCCGGTTCGTACGGCTGGGGGCACTCGGGGCTGCTGATGCTCAGCGGGGTGATCACCGCGATCCCGCTGCTCTGCTTCGGTGCGGCGGCGGTCCGGGTGCCGCTCACCGTGCTCGGGCTGCTGCAGTACCTGGCGCCGGTGTTCCAGTTCCTGATCGGTGTCGCGGTCTTCCACGAGTCCATGCCGCCCGCCCGCTGGGCCGGCTTCTCCCTGGTCTGGGCCGCGCTGGCGGTGCTGACCTGGGACGCGCTGCGCCGGGTACGGGCGGACCGGGTGGAGCGGGCCGCCGCCCTGGCCCGGAGGATCGCCGACGCCCCGGTCGTCGAGCCCGCCCCGGCACCGGCGACCACCCGCTGACCCGTCCGGGGCCCACAGCCGGGCCGGCCAGGGCCCAGGACGGCCCGGCCCCGGCCCCGGCCCGCTACGCGGTGATGTCCCGGCTGGTGAAGCGGGACCACGCGGCCGAGCCGAAGACGGCGACGTACGCGGCCTGCAACCCGAGGTTGTCCAGGACGCCGTCCCAGTACATCGGTTCGCGCAGCAGGTCCCCGAAGCTCAGCCAGTGGTGGGTGAAGAGGAACGGCTGGATCGCGTGCAGCTGGGGGAAGCTGTCGAGGATCTGGACGGTGATCACCAGGCCGACGGTGGCGGCCATAGCCGCGATGCCGCTGCCGGTGAGGGTCGAGATGAACAGCCCGATCGCGACCAGCCCGGCCAGCGAGGCGGCCACGACCATCGCCACCAGCACCGCCCGTAGCAGTGCCGGGCCGAGGCCGATCGTCTCCCCGGAGATCAGTGTGACCTCCCCGAGCGGGAACAGCGCGGCGCCGGTGGCGAGCGCCGCCAGGGCGACCGTCACCGTCGCCGCCAGGCAGAACACCAGTCCGGCGGTGAACTTGGCGGCCAGCAGCCTGGTCCGGCCGGCCGGCGCGACCAGCAGGTAGCGCAGGGTGCCGCCGGCCGCCTCGCCGGCCACCGAGTCGCCGGCGACCACGCCGACCGTCATCGGCAGGAAGATCGGCAGGGCCACGGCGAGCGCGGTGAACACCAGGAAGAGGCCGTTCTGCGTCACCTGCGCGATGAAGGCGGGGCCCTCGCCGCCGCGCGGCCCGTCCGTCTCGATCCGGACCACCACGCCGATCAGGACCGGCAGCACCGCCAGGATCCCCAGCAGCACCATCGTCCGCACCCGGCGGAAGGTCAGCAGCAGCTCGCTGCGGAACAGCGCCAGGAACCCGGCCGCCGTCTGCGGCCGCCGCCCGGTCACTCGCACCGCCGGCGCGCCCAGCGCGCCCTCTGGACCCACTGCGCCCTCTGCCCTCAGCGCCTCCGGCGCGCCCGGAGCCTCAGCCCGCGACATCGAAGCCCTCCCCGGTCAGCGCCACGAAGGCGTCCTCCAACGTGCCCCGCTCCACTCCGAAGCCGCGCACCCGTACTCCGGCCGAGACCAGTGCCGCACAGAGCTCCGGCAGGCCGTCGTCGGTCGGCGCGCCCGCTTCGCCGTCCACCCGTTCCTCGCTCACCAGCAGGTCGGAGACCCCGTGCGCCGCCAGCACCTCGGAGGCCAGGGCCACATCGGGGGTGCGGACCACCAGTCGGCCCTGGGCCCGGGCGGCCAGCTCGGCGACGGTGCCCTGCACCACCAGCCGGCCGCGCGACATCACCGCGGCGTGCGTGCAGACCTGCTCGATCTCGTCCAGCAGGTGCGAGGAGAGGAAGACCGTGGTGCCCTCGGCCGCGACCTCCCGGATCAGCGCCCGGATCTCCCGCATGCCCTGCGGGTCGAGGCCGTTGGTCGGCTCGTCCAGGACCAGCAGCTCGCGCGGCTGGAGCAGTGCCGAGGCCAGGCCGAGCCGCTGCTTCATGCCCAGCGAGTACGCCCGGGCCTTCTTGCCGGCCGCGGCGGTCAGGCCCACCCGGTCCAGGGCTTCGGTGACCCGCTGCCGGCGGGTGCGCGGGTCGGCGGTCGGATCGGCCGCGTCGAACCGGGCCAGGTTGTCCCGGCCGGAGAGGAAGCCGTACAGCGCCGGGCCCTCGATCAGCGCGCCGACCCGTGGCAGCACCGTGGTGACGGACTGCGGCATCGACGCACCGAGCACGGTGGCCACGCCCGAGGTCGGCGCGATCAGGCCCATCAGCATGCGGATGGTGGTGGTCTTGCCGGAGCCGTTGGGCCCGAGGAAGCCGAAGACCGAACCGCGCGGGACGGCCAGGTCCAGCCCGTCCACGGCGAGCTGACCGCCGCGGAAGCGCTTGGTCAGGCCCTGAGTCCTGATCACGTCATCGGTCGGGACCGCGCCGGAGAAGCCGGAGCCGCCGACGGCACCGACCACAGGAGCACCAGGAGCACCGGGCACACCGGGCGCACCGGGAGCAGAAGGAGCAACAGAAACAGCAGCAACAGCGGGAACGGCGGGAACGGCCGTGGGGGCCGGGTGCCCTGCGGCACCCCGCCCCCCGGCCGGCTCCGTAACGTCCCCCGTTACGGGAGCCCGGGTCACCTACTTCACCCCGGCCGCACTCTGCAGCACCGGCAGCGTCACCGCGCCCGCGAAGACCCGTCCGTCATCGGTGACCAGCACGTTCAGCACCTTGGTGCTGATCAGCGAGCCGCCCGCGACCGGCTTGCCGAGCGCCTTCGCCAGCGCCAGCGGGCTCTGCAGCGCGGCCGGGCCGCCCTTGCCGTGCCGGCCCTGCCCGCCCTCGGCCGGCGCCGTGACGTCGCCGGTGGGCAGCTTGGCGCTCAGCACCGCGGTCCAGCCCTCGCCGACCACGTTCAGACCGTCGACGGCGCCCGCCGCGTCCTTCGCGGCCTGCTCCGACGGAGCCGCCGGAGCCGCTGGCCCGCCCTCGGCCTTGCGCTCCGTCACCTTGGCGCCCTTGGGCACCGTGAAGTCGAAGGTCTTGGCGGCCGGCTTCGCGAACGACACCTCGGTGAAGTGGACGTCCAGCACGGTGCTCCCGTCGGAGCCCTTGACCACGACCGCGAGCGGCACGCCGTTGTCGGCGGCCACCGAGATCCGCACCTCGCCGATGGTCGAGCCGGACTGGGTGGGCTTCACGCTGAGCCGGTACGCCTTCTGCCCGGCCACGTTCGTCGTGCCGTCCACGGTGACGGCCGTGGTGCCCGCGCCCGCCGCCAGGAACTGCCGCGCGGCGTCCTGCGGGGTGGTCGGCACCCCGGTCAGCGGGGCCTTGCCCGGGTGGCCCCCGGGCCGGGCGCCCTGCGGGCCGGTCAGGTGGACCGCCTCGTTGGTGGAGCTGTCCCAGGCCCAGGCCTGGTCGCCGTTGTGGACCAGCTCGTACCCGGCCAGGTTCTCGATCAGGCCGATCCGCTGGCGGTCCGGTCCGTCCACCGCGACCCGCAGGGTGTGCGTGCCGTCGAGCAGCCCGGCCAGCTTGGCCTCCGGCGCGGCGGCGGACGACCCGCCGGACCCGGCGCCCGAACCGCCCGGGCCGCCCGTACCCGGACCCGAGCCGCCCGCGGCACCGATCCCGCCGCCGGCCGCGAGCAGCTGGCTCGGCACCCCGAGGTCGGCGGAGACCGAGACCGTCCCGGAGAGTGTCTGCGCCTGCGAGCCGAGCGCCTTCGCCACGAGCTGCTCCGCCGTCAGCGTCGGCAGCTCGGGCGGGGAGTCGTCGGCGAGCGCCGGTACCAGCCCCACCCCGGCGGCGATCACCGCCGCCACTGCCACCGGCACTGCCACCCGCACCGCGGTGCGCCGCCCCGAGCGGTAGGGCACGCCGCCGTCCTGGTGTCGTTCAGTCGTCGTGTCGTCCGTCATAGCGTCCAACCCCTCCGTAACCGTGACCGACTGCCTGTCTGCTCCATTACAAGGCCCCGGGGCGCCGGAGTCATCGCCCTGCAGGGCCAGATCGGGGTCGCCCTCGCGGTGCAGACGACCCTGATACGGCCTCAGGGTCGGCTCCTCCGGACGTACCGGAACTGGCGTAGGGTCGCGCCATGGACGCAACCTTCCCCCCGACTGCGAACGCGATGCGGCGCGCCCTGCGCCGTGCCCGGGACGGTGTCGCGCTGGACGCGGCCGAGGCTGCGGTGCTGCTCCAGGCCAGAGACGCGGACTTGGCGGACCTCTGTGCGAGTGCCGCCCGGGTGCGCGACGCCGGTCTCGCGGCGGCCGGCCGGCCGGGCGTCATCACGTACTCCAAGAGCGTCTTCATCCCGCTCACCCGGCTCTGCCGCGACAAGTGCCACTACTGCACCTTCGCGACCGTCCCCGGCAAGCTGCGCCGGGCGGCGCAGGGCACCGCGGGGACGCTGCCCGGGCGCAGCCACGGGATGTTCATGTCGCCGGACGAGGTGCTGGAGGTGGCCCGGCGCGGTGCCGAACTGGGCTGCAAGGAAGCCCTGATCACGCTCGGGGACAAGCCGGAGGACCGCTGGCCCGAGGCGCGCGAGTGGCTGGACGCGCACGGTTACGACGACACCATCGCCTACGTCAGGGCGATGTCCATCCGCATCCTGGAGGAGACCGGCCTGCTGCCGCACCTCAACCCCGGGGTGCTGAGCTGGACGGACTTCCAGCGGCTCAAGCCGGTCTCGGCCTCCATGGGCATGATGCTGGAGACCACCGCGACCCGGCTCTGGAGCGAGCCCGGCGGCCCGCACTACGGCTCGCCCGACAAGGAGCCGGCCGTCCGGCTGAGGGTGCTGGAGGACGCCGGGCGCAGCTCGGTGCCGTTCACCAGCGGGCTGCTGATCGGCATCGGCGAGACGTACGAGGAGCGCGCGGAGTCGCTGTTCGCGCTGCGCCGGATCTCCCGCGCCTACCACGGCATCCAGGAGCTGATCCTGCAGAACTTCCGCGCCAAGCCGGACACGGCGATGCGCGGCATGCCCGACGCCGAGCTGGACGAGCTGGTCGCCACCGTCGCCGTGGCGCGGCACATCATGGGCCCGGCCGCCTGCCTCCAGGCGCCGCCGAACCTGGTGGACGGCGAGTACGAGCGGCTCATCGGTGCGGGGATCGACGACTGGGGCGGCGTCTCGCCGCTGACGCCCGACCATGTGAACCCCGAGCGCCCCTGGCCGCAGATCGACCGGCTCGCGGAGCACTCGGCGGTGGCCGGGTTCGAGCTGCGCGAGCGGCTCGCCGTCTACCCCGAGTACGTCCGGCACGGCGAGCCCTGGCTGGATCCGCGGGTGCTGCCGCACGTCCGGGCGCTGTCCGACCCGGAGACCGGCCTCGCCCGCCCGGACGCCGTGGTCCAGGGCCACCCCTGGCAGGAGCCGGAGGACCTGCCCGCCTCGTACGGGCGGACGGACCTGCACGCCACCATCGACACCGAGGGCCGCACCGGCGACCGCCGGGCCGACTTCGAGGACGTGTACGGGGACTGGCAGGTGCTGCGCGAGCAGGTGCTCGCCAAGGGCGCGCCCGAGCGGCTGGCCGGCGATCTGCGCGGCGCGCTCGCGGTCGCCGCCGACGACCCCACGCGGCTGACGGACGACCAGGCGCTGGCGCTGTTCCACGCGGACGGTCCGGCGCTGGACGCGCTCTGCCGGATCGCCGACGACGTGCGCCGTGCCGCGGTCGGCGAGGACGTCACCTACTGCGTCACCCGGAACATCAACTTCACCAACGTCTGCTACACCGGCTGCCGCTTCTGCGCCTTCGCCCAGCGCCGCACCGACGCGGACGCCTACACCCTCTCGCTGGAGCAGGTGGCCGACCGGGCGGCGCAGGCCTGGGACGTCGGCGCCACCGAGGTCTGCATGCAGGGCGGCATCCACCCGGACCTGCCCGGCACCGCCTACTTCGACATCGCGCGCGCGGTGAAGGAGCGGGTGCCCGGCATCCACGTGCACGCCTTCTCGCCGATGGAGGTGGTCAACGGCGCGACCCGGACCGGCCTCTCCATCCGCGACTGGCTCCAGCAGGCCCAGGCGGCAGGCCTGGACACGATCCCGGGCACGGCCGCCGAGATCCTGGACGACGACGTCCGCTGGGTGCTCACCAAGGGCAAGCTGCCCGCCGCGACCTGGGTGGAGGTCGTCACCACCGCGCACGAGCTCGGCATCCGCTCCTCGTCCACGATGATGTACGGGCACGTGGACACTCCCGCCCACTGGCTGGGGCACCTGCGGCTGCTGGCGGAGATCCAGCAGCGCACCGGCGGTTTCACCGAGTTCGTGACGCTGCCGTTCATCCACACCAACGCCCCGGTCTACCTGGCCGGCATCGCCCGGCCCGGGCCGACCGCGCGGGACAACCGGGCGGTGGTCGCGATGGCGCGCCTGCTGCTGCACCCGCACATCCCCAACATCCAGACCAGCTGGGTGAAGCTGGGGGCCGAGGGCGCGGCCGAGATGCTCCGCTCGGGCGCCAACGACCTGGGCGGCACGCTGATGGAGGAGACCATCTCGCGGATGGCCGGTTCGGCGTACGGCAGTTACAAGTCGGTCCGGGACCTGAGGGCGATCGCCGAGGCGGCCGGGCGCCCGCACCGGCAGCGCACCACCACCTACGGCGAGGTGCCCGCCGAGCGGCTGGCCGCGGCCCTGGCCTCGGACGGCCATCTGCCGGAGCTGCTGCCCGTCCTGGACTAGCCACCGGCGCGCAGGGGGCGGAGCGGCGACCAAGACGGCCTGCCGGGTGCTCGCACCCGGCAGGCCGTCGGCGTCCGGCGGCGCCGGGCCCGGTCCTAGCCGACGAGCAGCTGGCTGCGCAGGTCGCGCAGGTCCTGCCGGTCCAGGCCGAGGCCGGACTTCAGGTAGCCGTCGAAGGAGCCGTACTTCTTCTGCACCTCGTCGAAGCCGGCGGCGAGGTACTCCGCCCGGACCTCCAGCAGCGGCTTGTAGACGGCCTGGTAGGCCGGCGGCAGCTGGGCCAGGGTGGCGGCGTTCTCGGCGGCCCGGTAGGTGTTGCTGGCCAGGTAGTCGGCCTCGACGCTCTCGCGCGGCACGCCGAGGGCGGTGAGCAGCGCGGCGGAGGCCCAGCCGGTGCGGTCCTTGCCGGCGGTGCAGTGGAAGAGGACGTTCTCGTCGTCGCGCTCCACCAGCGAGTTGAGCACGGAGTGGTACGCCGTCCGGGCGCTGTCGGCGGAGACCATGGTGCGCTCGGCGTCGGTCATCGCCTGGACGGCGGCCTGCGGGGTGGTGACGTTGAAGGCGCCGGTGTCGGCCACGCCGAGCACGTTGGCGTTCACGGCGGTGGCGCCGGCCGGGAGGCGGTCCGGGGCGGTCTTCTGCTCGGCCGGCGTGCGCAGGTCGAAGACGGTCCGGATGCCGAGGCGGCGCAGCTTGGCGAGGTCCGGCTCGGTGAGCTTGGAGAGGTCGCCGGAGCGGTACACGACGCCCATCCGCACCCACTGGCCGTCGGCGGTGCGGTAGCCGCCCGCGTCGCGGAAGTTGGGGGCGGAGGCGAGGTGCAGCGAGCGGTCGGCGACGACCAGCGGCGCACCGCGGTCCGGGACCAGCTCGAAGTACCAGCGGTCGGCGGCACCGAGGCCGGTGACCGTCACGGTGGCGGTGCCGGCGCCCTTGGCGACCGCCTTGCGGTGGCGGATGTCGTCCTGGTCCGTGCCGGCGTAGACGGTGACGCCCCGGGCGCCGGGGGCGGTCCAGGTCAGCGTGAAGCCGCCGTCGGCCTGCTGGGTGACGGTGGCGGCGGTGAAGGGGATGGCGTGCGCGGTGTGCCGGGCGGCGGCCGGGGCGGGGGAGGCGGCCGGGGCGGCGACGGCGAGCGCCGGGGTGCCGAGGGCCAGCGCGCCGGTGAGCGCGAGTGCGGTGGCCAGGCGGGTGCGGGAGATGGTCATGGCCCGGCACGGTAGGCAGTCCGGGGTGGTCGGCCGTGGCCTGCGCGTGGCGCCGTGGCAACATTTTGTTGAAGTGCTGGTGTTCGAGGGAATCGCTCGACTTGTTCGGCCATTCGAATACAGTGCGAGGGCGCGCGACCGGCCGTGCGTCGCGCGGCCCGATTCCCGGACGAAAGGCACCCCGTCGTGATGCCACTGTGGTCACGAGCCCAGCAGCAGGACTTCCGCAGCCGGGTGCGGGGCTGTCTGCTCGGCGGTGCGATCGGCGACGCGCTCGGTGCGGGCATCGAGTTCGACTCGCTGGAGAAGATCCGTGCGGCGCACGGCCCGCGCGGGGTGACCGGCTACATCCCCGCCTACGGGCGGCTCGGGGCGGTCACCGACGACACCCAGATGGTGCTCTTCACGGTCGACGGGCTGATCCGCGCCCACATCCGGCGGGACACCGGCAGCTGGCACCCGCCCACCGACCTCCACCTCGCCTATCTGCGCTGGGCCGCCACCCAGCGGGACTGGGGCCCGGACGAGCGCCGGGCCGACCTCGGCTGGCTCGGCCGCGAGGAGTGGCTGTACGCCCAGCGCGCCCCCGGCCAGGCCTGCCTGTCCGGCCTCTCCGGCCCGGACGCGGACCGCCTCGGCACCGTGGAGGTGCCCAAGAACCCGCACTCCAAGGGGTGCGGCACGGTGATGCGGGCGGCCCCGTTCGGACTGCTCACCACCTGGGAGCCGAGCCTGGTGTTCCAGCTGGCGGTGGAGTGCTCGGTGCTGACGCACGGCCACCCCAGCGGGTACCTCTCGGCCGGCGCGTTGGCGGTGATCGTCCAGACGGTGGCCCGCGGCGGCACCCTGGAGGAGGGCGTCCACCTGGCGCTGGCCCTGCTCTCCGAGCGGCCGGCGCACGAGGAGACCACGGCGGCGCTGCGGGCGGCGCTGGACGCGGTGCGGGCCGGGGAGCCGTCGGCCGAGCGGGTCGAGGCCCTGGGGGAGGGCTGGGTCGCGGAGGAGGCGCTGGCGATCGGGGTGTACTGCGCGCTGGTGGCCCACGACGTGCGCTCGGGCCTGCTGCTGGCGGTGAACCACTCGGGGGACAGCGACTCCACCGGCGCGATCTGCGGCAACCTGCTCGGGGTGCTGCACGGGGACAGCGCGCTGCCGCCCGGTCTGGTGGCCGCGCTGGAGGGGCGCGGCGCCGTGCTCGAACTGGCCGACGACTTCGTCCTGGAGCTGATGCACGGGCCGGAGCTGCACGGCCGGGACACCCCGGAGGGCGCCGCCTGGGCGGCCCGCTACCCGGTGCTGAGCTGACGGTCCGCCCGGTCCCGGCCCGCGCGGGGGCTGTCGGGTCCGCCCGGTCCGCCCCGCCCGGCCGCCCGTTCGGGGCCCGGACACGTAGGTGCCCGTAGCGGCGCCCGCGGCCCCGGGGGAGGGCGGCGGACACCGCTACGGGCAACTGCGCCGAGAACGGTGCGGTGGCTCAGAAGCCGCCGAACACCCCTGCTCCGGCATCGACGGCGAACGCCTTCCAGGCCTCGGCCGAGAAGTGCAGCTGCGGGCCCTGCGGATCCTTGGAGTCCCGTACCGCGACGGCGTCCGCAGCCGGCGTGGCAATCTCCACACAGGCGCCGTTGCCGCCGCTGTGGGTGCTCTTGCGCCAGATCGTCCCGTTCTCGAAGGTGGTGCTCATGCGTGGTATCCCTCTTCAATCGTGGCTATCAGTGACCGGCTCTCGGCCACCCCGAGCGCCGCTGCCCGCAGGTGGTCGTAGAGACTGGTATAGCGGCGCACGTCGGCGTCCTTCTCCAGGTAGAGATCGCTCGTCACCCCTTCGAAGTAGACAACCGTGGAATCGGCTGACTCGGGGAACTCCAGCAGGGAGAATGTCCCGGTCATGCCGGGGTGGGCGCCGTGAGAGAACGGGATCACCTGGATCGTGATGTTCGGGCGCTGGCTCAGCTCCAGCATGTGCTTCAGCTGATCGGCCATCACCGCCCGGTTTCCGACCTCGCGGCGCAGGACCGCCTCGTCTATGACGGTCCAGAGACTGCCCAGCTGGTTCTCGCCGTTGACGCGGTCCTGGCGCTTCATCCGGACCTGCACCCGCCGCTGGACGGAGAGCGCGTCGGTGTCCGGCTGGGTGCCCTCGACCACGGCCTGCGCGTACAGCTCGGTCTGCAGCAGCCCGGGGACGAACGAGGACTCGTAGGCGCGGATCGAGGAGGCCTCGGCCTCCAGTCCGATGTAGACGCTGTACGGGGTCGGCATGTCGTTGAAGTCGTGCCACCAGCCCCGCTGGCGGGACTCCCGGGCCATCTCCATCAGGCTGGCCCGCATGGACTCGTCCGTCACGTTGTAGACGTCGCAGAGGTCGCGCACGTCGCGCTGGCTGATGCTGCGGCGTCCGTTCTCCAGCCGACTGATCTTCGACTGGGAGACCATCAGCCGGCCGGCCACCTCCTCCGCCGTCATGGCCAGCCCCTCGCGCAGTTTGCGGAGTTCGGAGCCCAGGCGCCTGCGGCGCACGGTGGGGTTGATGTTCGCGGACACGTCGACCTCCGGCCGGACCTCTGGTGATCGTTGGAACGGCAGTCCTCGGAACACAGTGGAAATTGGGACCAACCCCCCTGACTTGGAGCAGCATGCCACCTTGGATCAGGTCGGCGCCGGGGAATCGCAGGAGCGCAGTAGAACACATCATCGGAAAAGCGCTTCGGCGAGACAGCGGGCGTCCCCGAGTGGTAGGGCGGCATCGCGGCTCGATCCGGTAGTGCTGCGGTGGCGGTGCGGTGGGTCGTACGGGCGCGGTGTGCGCCCGTACACGTGCTGGTGGCACATGCTCGGGCGGGCGGGACAGGGCTCCGCCGAGGTGCCCCGGCCGCCCCTGCGGGGACGGCGGAGGGGCGGCCGCCCGGCGACTTCCGTCGCGGGCGACCGCCCCTTCTTCCTGCTGGTTGCTCACCGCCGGGTGGCGGCGCGAGCGGTGCGGCGTGCGCCGTCCCGCACGCTGCCCCGGCCGGGCCCGGGCGGTGCTCCGGTCGCGCCCGGCAGCGCGGCGCGGTGGTGCGGCAGGTGGTGCGGTGCTTCGGGTGGTGCGGTGTGCCGGAGTGCGGTGCTCCGCGGTGCGGCCGTGCGGTCGGTGCAGTGCGGAAGGTGCAGGTGTGCAGAGGGTGCTGCCGTGCGGCCGCAGGCGGTGCCCGGCCCGTGGTGCGCCGGTGTCAGCGGACGCCGACGCGGGGCGCCGTGACCCGGCCGCCGCTCCCACTGCGGCCCGCCGCACGCGGGCCGGGTCGGTCCGCGCCGATCGGAGCGCCGCCGCCTTGGGATGAACGGTTCTGCTGCGACGGCAGGCCGTTCTGCACGTCCATCACGGCGTGGGCGACCATCCCGCCCAGCGGGTCGTAACGGATCAGGTCCCGCAACCGTGACCGCGAGGACCGTCCCTCGTTGCCCGGGTACAGATGCTTCCCCAGACCCACCGAATGGGCTAGGGCGGCCAGTGCGGCCGTCCGCGGGTCCGGCGGTACGCCGGTGCGGATCGCGGTGTCCAGCCGCTGCTTGATCGCGGCGTTGGTGCAGTCGTCGGACGCCTGGTAGCGCGTCGTCGGCAGCACGCCGCACATCTGGCCCGGCACGGCCGTGACCATGCCGCACCTCTCCAGGTGCGCCAGATACGTCTGCCTGAGCCCCAGTCGGGGCCCGCCGATCCAGTGCGCCGCGCGAACCGGGCTGCCGCGTCGGCGCAGCAGTTCCAGTGCGTGGTCCAGGGTCGGGTCGCCTGTCGGCCGTGGCAGTACCACGGCGATCCGATCGCCCTCCGGGACGATCCGTCCGGCCAGGGACAGCTCGACGAGCTGGGCCCCGGCGAGTCCGAGGTCGAGGGTCTGCGGCTGCGCCGTGGTACCCGTGGTCGGGTCCAAAGCGAGCAGCAAGAGTTCCTCGGGAACAGTTCTGCGGCTCTTGCCCATCCAAGCCTCCCCGCGTGGATGAATGACAGCGTGACGCCTCTCACACGGGCTTGTCGAGTACGCCTCCGAATCGTGACCTTGCAGCGGGGGCGGGGAACCGGCGGAGGCAGGCCCGGCGTCTGATCGGTGAACGGACCGCGGTGCGGCCGTGCGGCGGCAATAAGCGCCGGTCGGGCGGGGTGTGGGCGACCGGAACGGTCGCCGGTGGCGGAGACTGTACAGGTACACGGGGCGGGGCGTCGGCTTCCCGAAATCGGGTCTGCCGGTGCCCCGCCGGGCGTTGAGGAGGCTGGGTTACGTGGGCGAGTCCCCCGACAGGGTGCTGCGGGACGGCGAGCGGAGGCGGGAGCGGGACGAGGAACGGAGCGGTGTCGTCGCCGATGCCGCTGCGACGGCGCCGGCCGTGGAGCCGGCCGAGCCGGAGGACGCCGCCGCCGTGACGGACGCCGCCGTGACGGATGCGGAGGCCGGTGCCGACGCTGCTCCGGACGCCGCCTCCGAGCCCGCCGCTGCTTCCGCGGAGCCCGCTTCCGAGCCTGCTGCCGAGCCGGTTGCCGAGCCCGTTGCCAAGCCGGCCGACGATGCTGCCGGTGCGACGGCCGGTGCGACGGCTGGTGCGGCGGGCGGTGCGACGGCCGGGCCCAGGGCGGGATCCACCGTCCACCTCCGCGTCCGGGATGTGGACACCAGGACCACCATGCTCCGCCTCCCCGTGGACAACGCGACCACCGCGCTGCGGCTGCCCGAGGAGCTCCGCACCCCGGCGGGTACCGGTGCGGGCCAGGGCGGTCCGGCGGTGGAGCCGTCGGTCGACGCCCCCGCCGAGAGGCCCGAGCGCCCGACCGGCCCCGACCCGCGTCTCGCCATGCGGACGGGTGCGGCGATCCCCGGAAAGCCCTCGGCCGAGCCTGCGGCGCCCGCCGAGCCGACCGAGCCCGCCGAGCCCGCCGAGCCGACCGAGCCCGCCGAGGAGTCGAAGGGCACTGCGGAGCCGAAGAGTCCCGAGCCCCCGAAGGCTCCCGAGCCGCCGCAGCCCGCGGACGCGGCCCGGCAGACCGGGCCGGCCGAGAAGCTGGAGAAGCCCCGGGCCCTGCGGGCACCCGGCTCGGGCACCGTGCCCGAGCCCGTTCCCGAGCCGCACCCGGCGCCCCGGCCCGTCCCCGAACCGGAGCCGGTGCCCGATCCGGAGCCCGCCCCGGCCCCGAAGCCCGCCCCGAAGCCGGTGCCCGCGCCGGTCCCCGAGCCGCTCCCCACCCCCGACCCCCGGCCGTTGCCGCCCGCGCCGCCGCTGCCCAGGCCCGAGCCGCTGCCATCCCCTGAGCCGCTGCCAGCCCCCGAGCCGGCGCCCGCTCCGGAGACGACGGCCGAGGCGATGCAGGTGCTGGCGGCGCTCAACGCCCGCCCCGTTTCGCCGCTGCGCCGCGCGCTCAAGCGGATCACCATCTGGACGGTCTTCCTGGCCGTCGTCCTCGGCGCGGTGGTGGTCGCGCAGCTGCTCCGCCCGCTGCCGGACGCCAAGGTGAAGCTGACCACCGCGGGCAGCTTCAGCTTCGGCGGTGACCCGCTCGACCTGGCCTGGCCGGCCAAGGGCCAGTCGGCCGCCGAGGTGGTCGGTGTCGGCAGCCTCGGCAGCTCCGGCCCGGAGACCCCGGCCTCGATCGCCAGTGTCACCAAGGTCATGAACGCCTACCTGATCCTGCAGTCGCACCCGCTCAAGAAGGGGGAGAGCGGCCCGAAGATCACCGTCGACAAGCAGGCCGCCCAGGAGTCCGGCAACGTCGACGAGTCCAGGGTCACCCTCACCGAGGGCCAGCAGCTCACCCAGTACGAGGCGCTGGAGCTGCTGATGCTGCCCTCGGCCAACAACGTGGCCCGGTTGCTGGCGCGCTGGGACGCCGGCTCGGAGGACGCGTTCGTCAAGAAGATGAACGACACCGCCGCCAAGTTCGGCATGGCCAACACCACCTACACCGACCCGGCCGGCTTCAGCCCGGACACCAAGAGCACCGCCAAGGACCAGCTGAAGCTGGCCGAGCAGGTGATGCAGGACGCGATCTTCCGGCAGATCGTCTCGACCCCGGACACCACCTTCAACAACCAGAAGATCTCCAACACCAACACCCTGATCTCCCCGAAGAACGGCATCATCGGCGTCAAGACCGGCTCCAGCACCCCGGCCGGCGGCTGTCTGATGTGGGCCGCGTACAAGGAGATCGGCGGGGTGAAGCGGCTGATCCTCGGTGTCACCCTGGGCCAGCCGGCGACCACCGCCGAGCCCAGCATCCTCAAGATCGTCCAGAACGTCAGCGCCAAGCAGATCCAGGCCGCCCAGAACGGGCTGACCGGTCAGACCCTCGCGAAGCAGGGCGACGTCGTCGGCCGGATCGACGACGGGCTCGGTGGCACCGTCCCGGTCGTCGCCACCAAGGAACTCACCGCCGCCGGCTTCCCCGGCATCAGCGGCACCCTCACCCTGGACCCGGCGAAGATCGGCCACACGGCCAAGGCCGGCACCCAGGTCGGCGTGCTGAGCGTGGGCGCGGGCGACAACAAGGTCGAGGTCCCGGTGGCCCTCCAGGCCGATCTGGCGCCGCCGTCCATCCTGTCGCGGCTGACCCGGATGCTCTGACCGGTACGCCCCACCCCGCACCTCCCACCGCTACGCGCGAACCCTGATCACCCCTCGGCGGGGGAACCGGCCATCGGTTCCCCCGCCGACGCGCGTCAGCCGGTCCGGGGCCCGTTCGAGCCACCGTCGTTCGGGCCGCCCTCGTCCGTGGCGACTCCGGTCGCACCCTCCCCGGTCGCACCCTCCCCGTCCGCAACCGTCTCGCCCGCCTCGGCCGCGTCGAGCCGGGCGCCGCCCCAGACGCCGGGCTCGGTACGGGAGCCCAGCCAGTGCGCGACCGTCTCCTCCTCCGAGATCACCCGGCCCAGCGCGATCGCCAGCGTCAGTCCGGTGAACATCACGATGAGCCAGGAGAGACCGGTGAAGACCACCCCGTACGGTCCGAACTGCGTCACGCTGTGCGCCATCGCGCGCGGCAGGTAGACCCGCGCGGCGATGCCCAGCCCGGCCACCACCACCCCGCAGAGCAGGGCCCCGGGCAGCAGCGGCAGCCAGCGCACCCGGCCGACCAGCAGCAGGTGTTGCGTCCACCACCAGAGCGCCGTGGCATCGAGGAAGGTCAGCGGCACCCCCAGCCAGGCGCCCAGGCCGAAGCCGTCCCGTACCGGCGTCTGGAACACCAGGCAGACCAGCCACACCAGCAGCCAGACCAGCCAGCGCCAGGCCACCACCCGGGACCCCGACTTGGGCAGGTCCCAGCAGCGCTCGCAGACCCGCTGCATGGCCCGGCTCAGCGTCGTCGCCGACACCAGTGTCACCAGGGCGCCGAACACGCCGATGGTGGTCTCCTGGTCATGGCTGGTCTGCAGCATCTGCTGCACCGACTGCTGCGCCGCGCCCTCCAGCCCCAACTCCTTGCGGAGCGAGCGCACCACGCCCTCGCGGACCGCGGCGGGGGTGAACACCGCCACCACGAAGAGCGCGGGCAGCGCGCTCAGGAACGCCTGGGCGGCCAGCCGGGTCGCGCAGTCCAGGAGGTTCACCCGCAGCAGCTGGCCGAGCGCCCGGCCCACCAGCGGCACCTGCTCGGGCAGCCCGCGCGCGAGCCGGGCCAGCTCCGCCGACCGCTCCTTCAGCCGGGCCACCCGTCCGGCCGGGTGCTCGCTCACAGGCGTCCTCCTGGGGCATGTCCCGACCGTGGGCGGGTGGGCCGCCGGGGGCGCCCTCGTCACCGTGCTCCATGGTCACCCGGTCGCCGGACGGCCGCATCCGCTGCGGCGGCCTGCCCGGCACCCGGGCGGGGCTCAGCCGGTGGTGCCGTCCAGCAGCGCGAGCGTCACCCCGCCGAGCGGCATCACCCGGTCGGGCGGGCCGTACCTCGCCCGGAGGGCCTGCGCCTGCTCCGGGGGCACGGCGGACAGCGGCTCGGTGGTGTCCCCCAGGACGAGCAGCCAGGTCCGCTGCCCCTGCCCCAGGCACGCGGCCGGCTGCGGACAGGCGGTCGGGAAGAGGTCCTGGGCCGCGAGGGCGCTGCGCTCGACGAAGACCGGGAACGGCCGGACGTCCTCGGGCAGGTAGTAGGAGACACCCTGCTCGACCATCGCCCAGCTCTGGTCGCCGAGCGGAGTCGCCAGCCCGTCCCCGGGCCGGTAGCCGGCCGTGATCAGATCGGCCGCCGCCCGGTACGGCTCGCGGGAGAAGGAGTGCGAGCCCGCGTACCGCACCGAGGACTGCTTGGGCAGCGCCACCAGGGCGGGCACCGCGACCAGCCCGAGGGCGAGCAGCGCGCCCGCGGCCCGGACCTGCCGCGGCGTCCGGCTGCGCCGCGCGGCCGCCGCCACCGTCGTGTAGACCGCCTGCACCCCGCCGCCGGCCAGCGCCGCCCAGGCCGGCACCGTGAAGAGCAGGTAGCGCTCGACGAAGTACGAGGTGCTGCCGTGCGACACCAGCCAGACGCCGACCACCGGCAGCACCGCGAGCAGCAGCAACTGGAGCGAGGCCTGGCGGCGCCCGGGCAGCACCAGCGCGAGCAGGCCCAACAGGACGAAGGTGTGGAACACCGGGGCCGAGCCGAACAGCGGCTCACCGAAGTGCCGCAGCTGGTAGAGCGTCGGCGTGCCGATCCAGCCCAGCTGCCGCCCGGACTGCCGGCTGCCCAGCAGCACCACCGGCAGCACCGGCAGCGCCGCGACCAGGACGGCCAGCGGGTACTGCCAGAACAGTCGCCGCTCCACGGCTCCGCGCGTCCGCCACAGGTGCAGCAGCACCACCGCCAGCTGGCCGGCCAGCGTCGCGAACGAGATCAGATGGCCGACGCCCGCCACCGCCATCGCCGCGCAGTACGGTGCCCAGCGCCGCAGCGCCGGCCGCTCCAGCGCGCGCAGCAGGAACCAGGTGGCCGCCGCGACCGCGCAGGTCACCAGGGCGTACGAGCGGGCCTCCTGCGCGTACCGGGAGATCAGCGGCACCACGGTGAACAGCAGCCCGCCGCCGATCGCCGCCACCCGGCCGCCGAACAACCGCTGCGCGGTGAGCGCCACGAACGCGGCCGCCCCGGCCATCGCCAGCACGGAGGGCAGCCGCAGCGCGATCGCGGAGTCGCCGAACATCGACGTCCAGCCGTGCATCAGGAGGTAGTAGGCGCCGTTGCTGGCGTCGATGTGCCCGAGCAGCCCGAGCAGATCGCCGAGCGGGCGGGTGGCCACCGTCCAGGTCGCCACCTCGTCCCGCCAGAGTTCGGGCGTTCCGAGCCGGTAGCCACCGACGCAGAGCATCGCCAGCGCCGGCCAGAGCCACACCTGTCCCAGGGCCCGGAGGACCGGGTTCCGCCGGCCGGCTGATGTCATGGTGGAGCGCCTCGTCCTTGCGGTGGTGCGTTGTTGCAGGCGTGCCGGGGCCGGCGCGGACGCCAACGCCCCGCGCCGGGAGGCCGGTTCGCTCCAGGCTACTGGAGCAGGATGTGACGCACCGTCGCCGGGCACCATCGGCATGCTTCCCATGATCCCACCTTGTCGTACACCATTCGCACGCGGACTCCCCGGCTCGCTGCCGCGCCACCGACGGCCCCGCCCCGGTCGACGGCCCGCCCGACCGACGGCCCGACCCGGCGTGGCCGCGCCCCGATCCGCTAGGCTGTCAGCGGTCGGCCGGTGCTCCTCGCACCACGCGCGTCACGCGCGTATCCCGACCGCGAACGACCCCGCCTCAGTAGCTCAGGGGATAGAGCACGGCTCTCCTAAAGCCGGTGTCGCAGGTTCGAATCCTGCCTGGGGCACAACGAACGCGCAGGCCGCAGGCCCTCCGCCCATCCGGGTGGAGGGCCTGCGGCGTTCCTGCGCACCTCGTCGGCCGGACGGTCGCGGTTCCCGCATCTCGGGGCGCCGTCACGGGGTTCTCGTGAGGGGACCGCCCGGGCGTGCGGAGCGCTGTGGGCGTCCCCCCGTGATCGGTCCGGAGATCGGCGGGGGCCGCGATCGCGCGAGCCGGCGCCGGCCGTCGGAGCGGACGGTGCCGTCGGCCCTCCGTCCGGGCCCGTCGGGGCGTGACGGTCCGTCTGGGGCACGCGTGCCCGGCGTCCGGAGAGCGGTGGCCGCGCCGTGCGTGACCGCCCCGCGTCGGAGCGGTCGGGGTCGGCCGTACCGCTCGGGGAGGAGGGGTGCGGCCCGGGGTCGGCCCCGGGGGTGATCAAGGAAGCTGGATCGCGCCGACGGGGGAGGCCCGCTGGTCGCCCTGGCCTCGATCATGATCCTGACGGTGCATCACGGCCGGTCGGGCGGGTCGAACCCGAGGAACGATGGCGACGTACCGGCACACCGTGGCCGAGCTGCGTGGACAGTTCCGGCCGGAGCGCCGTCGCCGAGGTGGGCCCGGCCGACATCCGGGTGGACGGGGGCGCGGCGCAGGCCCGAGCTTCTCGGTGGCGATCGCCGACCTGGTGTCGCGGCCACCCTGGTGGTGAGCGTCGGCGAGCGGGCCCGGGAGATCGGCGTGCGGCGGGCGATCGGGATGTCCCGGCAGCAGCGGCGCCGGATGCTCCCGCTGGAGGCCGTCCTGCTCTCGCTTGCCGGGGCCGGCGGCTAGCGGACCGCGCCGTCCGGGCGGTCGGTGGCCTCCTCGAAGGCCGGGTCGTAGGGCGCGGGGGCGACCGGGGAGACCAGGACGCGCTGGACCCTCGGCCTGGTCCGCCAGTTGACCCGCCGGATGTCCCGGGCCAGCGCGCCGGGCCGCCGGAGTTCGACGGCGAGGGTGACCGCGCCCAGGACGACCCCGGCGGCCAGCCACCCGCCCAGCACGTCGCTCGGCCAGTGGACGCCGAGGGCGATCCTGGTCCAGCCGATCGTCAGTACCGTCAGCGCGGCGACCGAGCAGGCGGCGATCCGCCCGCCGCGCGAGCTCCGGTGCCAGACCAGCCCGACCAGGACGGCGCAGGTGATCGCGGAGGCCATCGCGTGCCCGGACGGAAGGGCCGGGCCGCCGGCGTGCGAGACCGGGTCGGTGAAGTGCGGCCGCGGGCGGTCGAAGGAGAGCTTCAGCACCCACAGGAGGCCCCAGCCGATCAGGGTCTGTGCCGCTGTCCAGCAGGCCAGTACCCGGGCCCCGATCAGCCAGAGCCAGACCGCGGCCGCGCCGAGCAGCGTACGCATGGTGATCGTGCCGCCGATGTCGGAGACCATCTGTATCGAGGCGACCCAGACTCTTCGGCCCCGGGCGTCGCTGTGCAGGCTGTCGGTCCACCCCTGGTCGAGGTGGGCCAGTGGGGACCAAGCGGTCTGCACCAGGGTGGCCAGGACGGCGAACAGCACGGCACAGCCCACCGCGAGCGCCGCGTGCCGGAGCAGGTGGCGGTTACGCGGGGTGAGGGAGGGCGAGCTGTTGGTCAGGTGCATGGCTGACACCTTCCCAGTGTGTTGTGCTGATCGGACGCCGGGGCGATAGCGATTTGGCATCTTTTGTGCGGAGAACCTGCGTGCGCCGGGGCGCGAGCGCGGGCGGCTTCGGGGTGCGGACGTGCTGCGAGGGGTGGTTCGGGCCGGGCGGTGCGGGAACGCGAGCGGCTGCCGGCGGGTTCACAGAAGTGAAGAGCGTGCAAAGGAGCGGGTCGGCGGCTCGGGCGCCGGCGTCCCCGGGCTCGGTCGGGGTGTCGCCCGGCCGCGGGGCCGGGCTGTGGCGGTCGCTCCCGACCGGTCACCCGGCCGACACCTGTGGTGCCGGAGCGGTCACCCTCCGTCCAGGATCGCGGTGAAAACCGGCAGGATACTGCATCGCTGGAAGAATCTGAGCGACTTGGGAATGTTGTCCGGAATCTGTTCGTTGGATCGTTACGTGTGAGCCCCTCGGGGCCCGCATTTCTTGCCCTCTCGGGGGCAGGCAGGCAGACCTCGGCAATACCAGCAAAGGGAGCAAGCATGGCCACCCGTGCCGTCGTTCGCGACAGGGCCGACCGGACTCGCGCGGCCCGCCCGACCAACCTTGAGGCCGACCGTGACCTGGTCGGCATGTACCTCGACGAGATCGCCAGGACACCCCTGCTCGATGCCGCCGAGGAGGTCGAGCTCTCGCTGCGGATCGAGGCCGGCGTGTACGCCCAGCACCTGCTGGAAGAGGCGGAGCTCCCCAAGGGCGTCAAGCGGGAGGAGCTGGAGGCGATAGCCGAGGACGCCGAGCGCGCCAAGGACGTCTTCATCCGCTCCAACCTCCGGCTCGTGGTCGCCGTCGCGCGGCGCTACCCGCGCAGTGGCCTCCCGCTGCTGGACCTCATCCAGGAGGGCAACGCCGGCCTGGTGCGTGCGGTGGAGAAGTTCGACTACGCCAAGGGTTTCAAGTTCTCCACCTATGCCACCTGGTGGATCCGGCAGGCGATCACCCGGTCCATCGCCGACCAGTCGCGCACCATCCGGCTGCCCGTCCACCTGGTCGAGGAGCTGGGCCGGATCCGGCGGGTCCAGCGCGAGAAGTCCAAGGAGCTGGGCCGCGAGCCCGAGCCGGCCGAGATCGCGGCCGAGCTGGACACCACCGAGGCGCGGATCAAGGACGTGCTGGACTGGGCGCGCGACCCGGTGAGCCTCAACATGTCGGTCGACGACGAGGGCGAGACCCAGTTCGGCGACCTGGTCGAGGACACCGGGGCGACATCCCCGGAGGACGCCGTGATGGTCATGCTCCGCCGCGAGGAGCTGGACGGTCTGATCGGGCGCCTGGACGACCGGACGGCCTCGATCATCCGGTCGCGGTACGGGATGGAGGACGGGCGGGAGCGGACGCTCACCGAGGTCGGCAAGCAGCACGGGCTGACGCGTGAGCGGATCCGCCAGATCGAGAAGCATGCGCTGGCCGAGCTGAAGCGGATCGCCGACCACGCGGGCTTCGAGGCCGCCTGAGGCCCCCCGGGTGCGGTCGGCCGCCGTGTGCGGCGCCGGTGACCGCGGCGCCGGTCACTGTCGTGGGCCCCGGTGCGGACTGCTCCGCACCGGGGCCCACGTGCGCGCCGGGAGGGCGGGCGGAATCGGGGCGGGGAGCCTCTAGGCTGGAGGAGTGGACGATGTGCGAGACGGAGGCGGGCCGGTGAACGAGCAGCAGCCCGGGCAGGACAGTGTGGACGCGACGGACGCGACGGCTGCCGCCGCGGCCGTGAAGACGGCGGGTGACGCCAAGACCGCGACCGGCGGTACCGAGGCGGCGGCGAAGGCCCGGCTGGTCTTCCGCGACCCGCTGGACCAGCAGTCCCGCGACGACACCGACGCCGGTTGGGGCGGGCGCCCGGGAGCGGGGGAGAGCGGTGCGCGGGGGCTGGACTGGTACCTGAGCCAGCGCCCGCCGCACCACGGCGACTGACGGCGAGCCGCTCAGCGCTGCTGCGTGACCAGCGCGTCGCGGATCTCGGTGAGCAGGAGGACCTCCTTGGCCTCGGCCTCCGCCTGGACCTCGGCGAGGCTCTTGCGCCGGGCGGAGTACTTGGTCATGGGCAGGATCAGGCAGAAGTAGACGACGGCTGCGGTGATCAGGAACTGCAGGAGGGCGCTCAGCACCGAGCCCCACAGGATGAGGATGCCGGCCGTGACCTCGCCGGTCGCGCTCACCTCGCAGGGGCCCTTGAGGCAGGAGCTGTACGAGGCCAGGTCCTTGGCTCCGAAGGCGCCGACGATCGGGTTGATCACGCCCTTGACGAAGGCGTTGATGACGTTGGTGAATGCCGCGCCGATGACGACGGCGACGGCCAGCTCGACGACATTTCCACGCAGAAGGAACTTCTTGAAGCCATTCATGCCGCGTGAACGACGAAGTCGTTGACCGGTTACGGGTGATCTTCAAGGTCGCTCGATTGACAACCCGTCCGGCCGACCGGCGCGGCGTCCGGCGGGGACAGGCCCGCCCGCGCGGGCCCGAAGGCCAGCACCGCCGCCAGTGCCAGCAGGAGCAGGGCGGGCACCCCCGGCCGGTGTCGGAGGGCCCGGCGGAGCCGGTGGAAGCGGCCGCCTCCACGCCGGATCGGCGGGAAGGGCGGCACCTCCCGCCGCGGTGGGACGGCCGGCGCGGGGAGCGGCAGCGGGAACGGGAGGGGGAGGCTCGTGGTCGACATGGGCACCGCCGGTGGTCGCAGGGCGCCGGCCCGAGAAGCGGGTCGGCTCTTCCGATCCACACTCTGAGCGGCCCGCGAGTTCGGCGGAAGCGCTTTCCCCAGGCCTGTGGACAACTCGGCCCTGTGGACAACTTCGTACCCCCGTGCGGGGCAATCGCCTCGCAGCAGGTTGACCGCCGGAGCAGGTTGATCGCCGCAGCCGGTGGACGCCGGGCCGCCGGGACGCCGAGACGCCGGTCGAGCCGGCCCACCCGAGCCCGAGCCGACCCCGAGCCCGACCCAGACCCCGACCCCGCCCGTACCCGGGCATGCGAAAGGCCCGCGGGTCGCGCACCGGCGCGGGCCCACGGGCCTTCCGAAGTCTGGACTCAGCCGGCCGGCTTGGCCGCCGGAGCCGGGCTCGCCGCGGGGGTCGAGCCGCCCGAGGACGAGGTCGAGGCCGCCGACGAGGACGAGCTCGACGAGGTCGAGGCCGACGAACCGGTGCCCACCGAGCTGCTGGACGACGAACGGCTGTCGGTGCGGTAGAAGCCGGAGCCCTTGAAGACCACGCCCACGGCCGAGAAGACCTTGCGGAGTCGTCCCTGGCAGTCGGGGCACGTGGTCAGCGCCTCGTCGGTGAACTTCTGCACCGCCTCCAGGCCGTTGCCGCACTCGGTGCACTGGTACTGGTACGTGGGCACTTGTCTTCCTCCTGGCACTCTCGCCTGATGAGTGCTAACGATGGTCAATGATGCGGCATTCCGCTGGATCAGTCCAGCGACTCGAATGTGAGATGAGTCGGGGGCGCGCCGAAGCGGCCGGTCCCACCCCGGGCCCGGGCCCGGCAGGGACCGGCCGGAACGGGCCCGCGGCGACCGCGAACCCCGCCCGCCGCGAACCCGCCCACCGCGCGACTCCACCCGGCGCCGCGCCGCCGCGCCGCCGCGCCGCCGCGCCGCCGCGCCGCCGCGCCGCCGCGCCGCCGCGACGCCGCGCCGCCGCGCCGCCGCGCCGCCGCG